>JAURME010000116.1 GCA_030830865.1 Candidatus Nanopelagicales bacterium
CCCGCCGTGTCGACGAACCACCACCAGGTGCCCTTGAGCTCGATGAGTTCGTCGACCGGGTCGACCGTGGTGCCGGCAACGTTGTCGACGACAACCCGATCACCGCCGGCGAGGGCGTTGAGCAGCGACGACTTGCCGACGTTCGGCTTGCCGAGCAGTGCGACACGTCGAGGACCGCCCAGCTTGGCCTGGCCGGACCCGTGCTCGGGCAGGAGTGCCACGGCGGCGTCGAGGAGATCGCCAGCACCGCGACCCTGAAGGGCCGAGACCGGATGCGGCTCCCCCAGACCGAGCGACCACAGGGAGGCGGCCTCCAGCTCACTCGCGGCATCGTCGACCTTGTTCGCCACCAGCAGCACGGGTTTGCCGGACCGTCGCAGCACCTGGACCACGGCCTCGTCGGTGTCTGTCGGGCCCACCTGCGCATCGACGACGAACATCACCGCGTCGGCGTCTCCGATGGCTCGCTCCGCCTGTGCGGCGATCTGCGCGGCCATGCCCTTGACATTGCGGTCCCAGCCACCGGTGTCGATGAGCAGGAATGTCCTGCCGTTCCACTCCGCCTCGTAGGTCACGCGGTCGCGCGTCACGCCGGGGACGTCCTCGACGACGGCCTCGCGCCGACCGATCATGCGGTTGACGAGGGTCGACTTCCCGACATTCGGGCGCCCGACGACCGCGAGCACCGGAAGCCCGGCGTGCTCCCCGCCCGGGCGCATAAGCTCGGCGAGCTCGGCATCGATGTCGCCGAACTCCAGTCGCGCCGCCGCCAGAGCAGCGTCGATGTCCGCGTCATCGACTTCGTCGAGCATTTCGCCGGCGGCGTTTGCCTGACCGGCCATCACCGACTCGTCGAAGTCCCCACCCTCGGAATCGTCGTCGAAGGGCACCCACTCGCCGTCCATGTCCTGCTCGCCGTCCATGTCCTGCTCGCCGTCCATGTCCTGCTCTCTCTCCTCGTCCGAGGTCATGACAGTCGACCGGATCGTCGAGCCGCCTGCTCCTCGGCATCGTCGAGGATCTGCCGGATGCGCTCACCGACGGCGGCGCGGGTTCCCACGGCCAGCGGGTCACCGTTGACGGTGATCCTCACGGGGTCGGTGTAGTAGACGTCGATGCGCGACCGGGGTCTCGGTGGATCGGTCGGCACTCGACCCTCCGCTCCCAGGAGGACCACCGGCACGACCAGGGCGCCTGTGACCGCCACGAGGTAGGCCGGGTTCACGATGGAGCCGGTCAGGGCCACTGCCCTGTCGTCCTCCAGCGCGAGCCTCGCGATGCGCTGCGCATCGATCGCCGCCTCCGACCGGACCGGGATGACACCGGCCCGGGTGAGCATCCCCTGCCGCAGGGCGGATGTCATCGCGGCATTTGCGACGACATGCACCGGGCGCGGCACCGTGGCGTGGATGAGCGTTCCGGCCAGCAGACTCTCGCTGCGCGCCACCAGCAGGGCCGGCCCGGAGGTCCCCACGTGGTGGTTGCCGTGCGGATGGACCTTGTAGGTCACGCGCATCGCTGCGGACGCGAGATTGCGTGCGTGTGCCGCACCGCTCCAGGAGGGCAGCTCTATGTCCGTCGCGGTCATGCGTGCTCAAGTCGGGTGATCATGCTCGCCATCGTCTCGATGACCTGCTCGAGAGTGAGGTTGGTCGTGTCGATCACCACGGCATCATCCGCCTGCGTCAGCGGCGATGCCTGGCGGGAGGAGTCCTTGGCGTCTCTGACGAGCAGGGCCGTCTCGGTACGCGAAACATCGACATCGTCCTTGCCGAGCTCGACGTCCTGCCGTGCCCGACGAGCAGCCCGCACGGCGGGATCGGCGGTGATGAAGACCTTGACGTCGGCATCGGGAAGGACCACGGTGGTGATGTCGCGACCCTCGACGACGATGCCCACCCCGTCCCGCACCGCACTCTCGACCTCGGCCCGCTGGAGTTCGACCAGCGCCGAACGCACCTCCGGAACGGCACTCACGGCACTCACGGCTGCCGTGACCTCATCCCCCCGGATCGGCACTGACACATCGACGGCGTCCACCTCGATGGTGGGGGCCAGCGGATCGGTGCCACTGACGATCCGCACCCCTGCCGCGGCCGCGCGCACTGCTTGGGCATCGTCGACATCCACACCCTCATCGAGCATCGCCCAGGTCATCGCCCGATACATGGCCCCGGTGTCGAGGTATCGCAGCCCAAGACGGTCCGCGACGGCCCGGCAGACACTGGATTTGCCGGACCCGGCAGGGCCGTCGACGGCGATCACGGGAGCGGGCACCCGGCAAGCCTACTCATCGGTCGATGCGGTCCCCCGAGGTGCGACTCAGCCGCGGACGTCGAATTCCCGCTCGCGGAGGGCGGAGATGAGCCGGTCACCCGCATCAGGTCGGACGAACAGACCGACGAGTCCGCTGGGACGGCCGAGCACGTGCTCGATGCGCACGTCCTCCAGGTTGATGTCGACTTCCGCGGCCGCTGTGAAGAGCCGGCCCAGCTCACCCGGACGGTCAGCCACCTGGACGAGCACCTCGCGATAGGCCGAGGGCGCCGCACCATGCTTGCCGGGAATCATGCGCTGGCCCTGGACCCCGGCGTCGAGGAGGTCAGCGACCCCGTCCACCGCGACCGACGAACCGTTCGACGTCGCGCGAAGCGCATCCGACACCCGCCCCAGGGAGGCGACGAGCTGATCGATGACATCGGCCACCGGGACCGCATTCGCAGCGAGGATGTCCGACCACAGGTCGACGTTGGATGCAGCAATGCGCGTCATGTCGCGCAGACCCTGCCCGGCGATGCGGACCGAATCCGGGGACGACTCCAGCAGTTGCCCAGCCAGAGCACTCGCGAGCACCTGCGGGGTGTGCGAGACGAGCGCCACCGCGGCGTCATGCTCAGTCATGTCCATCTCGACGGGGACCGCTCCACAGGCAGAGATGAGACGGTGCACGCGGCGCACATGCTCGACCTCGGATTCAGGCAGCGGGGTGACCACCCAGAGGCGGTCATCCATGAGGTTCGCGACAGCTGCCGCAGCTCCCGACACCTCGCGCCCGGCCATCGGATGACCACCCACGAGCCGCCGCGGATCAGCCCCCAGCGCGACCGCCTCATCGAGGACGGTCTGCTTGACTGAGGCGACGTCCGTGAGGGTCGCCTCCGGCCAGCGGCCTGATGCCTCAGCGAGGACGCGTCCCGTGTGACGCGGTGGCACAGCCACGACCACCACGGCGGGCGTGTCAGATTCGGCGAGCGGGCGGCCTGCGCCCGCCGATACAGCGGTGTCGATGCTGCTCGGATCGGTGTCAGCGAGCAGGACGTCGACTCCGAGACGGCTCAGGCTCAGGGCGACCGACGTTCCGATCAGCCCGGATCCGATGACCGCGACGGGGCCAGGGATGCCCAGATCCTCCGGGCTCACTGCACGAGATCCTGGCGCAGCACCTCGGCACCACGCAGGTAGACGTGGTGGATCTCCGCCCGAGGCCGGTCGAGGTCGGCGTGGACGAGCACCCGGACGGTCAGGGGCAGGGCTCCGGCCACGTTCATCTCCTGCGCGCAGAGCAGAGGGACATCGACGAGTCCGTATTCGCGCGCCCCGGCCGCCGGGAAGGCAGACGTGAGGTCCGGAGTGCCGGTGAGCACGATGCTGACGATGCGGTCCACGTCAAGGTCGTTGCGCTCGACGATCTCCCGGAGCAGCTCCTGCACCGCGTCACGCATCTCGTCAGCGTCGTCAGCCGTCAGGCAGGTCGCACCTCGGATGCCGCGGAGTGTCATGACTCGTCCCTTCCTCGCTACAGAGCGTACCCAGCCTCGTCACGCCCGTTCCCACGGACTAGAGGCCGACCGCCGTGTACAGGGACCGCAGCTCCGGGCCGGTGATCTCGCGCAGGATCCCCGGACGCTGCTGTCCGAGGTGCAGTGGGCCGATGCGGGTGCGCACGAGGTCCTGAACGGGGTGGCCGACCGCCTCCATCATGCGACGGACGATCCGGTTGCGGCCTTCGTGAAGGACGAGTTCCACCATCGTGCGATCGGGCAGCTTCTGCACGAACCTGGCGCTGTCGCATCGCGCAGGGCCGTCATCGAGCTCGACACCCCGTTCGAGGTCGCGGAGGGCGGCCCCGGGCACCTGGCCGCGCACCGTGGCCACGTAGGTCTTGTCCACCTCGAAGGAAGGATGACCGAGCCGGTTCGCTAGCTCACCGTCATTGGTCAGGATCAGCAGCCCCTCGGTGTCGGCGTCCAGACGCCCGACGTGGAAGAGACGATCGCGCCGACCC
>JAURME010000117.1 GCA_030830865.1 Candidatus Nanopelagicales bacterium
AACAAGACCACCGACCAGGCCGAGGGCAACTGGGAGGAGCCGGTCGAGAACTACGCCGACGAGGAGCTGTTCCGGGCCGAGGTAGAGACGCTGTTCAAGCGGATCCCCCTGCCCCTCGCGCTGTCGTGCGAACTGCCCGGCAAGAACACCTACAAGGCCATCGACGCCGTGGGTGTCCCGGTCGTCATCACGCGTGACGCGAAGGGCCAGGTGCACGCGATGAAGAACATCTGCCGCCACCGTGGCGCCCTTATCTGCGCTCAGGGCCACGGCGAGGGTCGCGCGCTCACCTGCTCGTACCACGCGTGGTCGTACGGCATGGACGGGGAACTCCGGGGCATCTACGGGGAGTCCACCTTCGGCGACTTCGACAAGTCCGAGCGCGGACTCATCCAGCTGCCGGTCGTCGAAGTCGCCGGTCTGGTCTTCGTCTGTCTCACCCCCGGCCTGGAGATGGACATCGACTCCTGGCTGGGCGACTTCAAGCCGATCCTTGAGGGACTCAAGCTCGACGAGCTGCACCTGTTCTCGTCCCGGATGATGCCGGGACCGAACTGGAAGGTCACCATCGAGGGCTACCTCGAGGGCTACCACTTCGCGTCCCTGCATCCGAACACGGTGTTCAAGACCAACCTGAGCAACACCGGCATCTTCGACGGCTACGGGCCGCACGAGCGGGTCGGCTTCGCCCTCCGCAACCTCGAGAACAACCTGAACGAGGGCAGGGATGTCGAGGAGCTCGATCCCTCGGCGAACGTCGGCGCGATCATCTGGCTGTTCCCCGGGATGTCCTTCGCGGGTGCGTTCCGCGAGCGCATGACCTGTTCGTTGGTGCTGCCCGGCACGAAGGTCGACGAGTCGATCACCGAGCAGCGGGTCTTCACCCGCAAGCCGGTCACGGACGAGAACCGTGCCGACCTCGACACTTTCCGCGACTTCTTCTACGACGTGACCTACGAGGAGGACTACCTCACCGGCTACGGCGTGCAGAAGGGTGTTCTGAACGTTGAGGGCACCACTCAGCTCTACGGTCGCAATGAGCCGGGGGTGCAGTACGTGCACCAGACGATCAACAGGATCATGAAGGAGAACCACGTCGAGGGTTACGCCCTGCCGCGCGAGGCCTGATATCCGACGGTCCGCATAAAGCGTGGACGACCTATTTTCCGGTTTCCATTGACGAAAGCCCCTGGCTCCGGTGGAATACCGGCACGGCGGTGCCTCGGCCGTCGATGAGACATGGGAGTTCGCATGGGTTCGCTGGATGGCAAGGTCGCGGTCATCACCGCAGGCTCGACCGGTATCGGCTTCGGTATCGCCAAGGCCTTCGTTGACGAGGGGGCGACGGTCGTCCTCGGCAACCGCTCCGCGGAGAAGGGCCAGCACGCGCTGGATCGCCTCAACGTCGGTGACCGGGCCGCGTTCATCGCCACGGATGCCCTTGACCGCTCCAGCGTGGACAACCTCGTCGACTCGGCCGCGGCGAAGTTCGGCACCGTTGACATCATGGTCAACTGCGCCGGCGGCTCGGACGGCTGGGCCCTCGTGGGCGACCTCAGCGACGAGGCCTGGGACAAGGGCCTGGCCTGGAACGCCTCCTCGGCCTTCTGGGGCACCCGTGCGGCCCTGAAGTACATGCTTCCCCAGGGCTACGGCCGCATCATCAACATCGCCTCCATCGAGGGCAAGATCGCCTCGAAGGTCGCCGTGTCCCACTACATCGCCGGCAAGCACGCCATGATCGGCCTCACCAAGGCCACCGCCGTGGAGTACGGCACCACCGGCGTGACCTGCAACGCCATCTGCCCCGGTCCGATCGAGACCGAGCTCATGCAGGACGCAGGTGCGCAGGTGGCAGAGGCATCGGGCATCACCTACGAGCAGTTCCTGCAGGAGTTCGCCAATGACTGCCTCACCAAGGAGCTCCAGACGGTCGAGCAGGTCGCCGGCATGGCGGTGCTCCTCGCCGGCCCGCTCGGCAACGGCATGACGGGTGGCACCTACAACGTCGACGGCGGCTCGGCTCCGTTCTAGGAGCCCCGCACGCTGGGACCATCTCACCTGCGCCGCCCGACCCATCGCAATCGGGCGGCGCAGGCATGTCCCACCCCGGGGGGTCGACTTCCCTGCGAGCGAATACGGTCTAGCCATGGCGTACGTGTACGAGGACTATCGCGACCTGGTCGTCATTGAGCGGGTCGAGGAGGCTGACGGGGTCGTCACGATCCGGCTCGCCGCGCCAGGCGGGGAGAAGCTGCCGGCCTGGGATCCCGGTGCCCACATCGACCTGAAGCTGGAGAACGGCGTCGAGCGCCAGTACTCCCTGTGCAGCCACTACCAGGCGGATACCTGGCGCATCGCCGTCCTTCGTGAGCCGGAGAGCCGTGGCGGCTCGTCGTACGTCCACGACAACATCCAGGTTGGCGACGCGGTGAAGACCCGTGGCCCCCGCAACCACTTCCCGCTCGTCGACGCGCCGTCGTACCTCTTCATCGCCGGCGGCATCGGCGTCACGCCCATGGTCCCGATGCTCGGCGAAGTGATCTTTGACAAGGACGCCCCGTGGACCTTCTGGTACGGCGGCCGCACCCGCGCGTCGATGGCGTTCCGGGACAAACTCGAGGCCCTGGGCGCCAACATCTGGCCCGAGGACGAGAGGGGCCTGCTTCCGCTCAGGGAGATGCTGTCCGAGGCGACCCCCGACACAGCCGTCTACTGCTGCGGGCCGGGTCCCCTCATCGATGCCGTCGAGGCGATGTGTGCCGAACTGGGGCGACCGGCCCCCCATGTGGAGCGCTTCTCGGCCAAGCCGGTGGCGACCGACGGTGACGGCGGGGACCATGAGTTCACGGTGGTGGTCAACAGCACGGGAGCGGAGTTCCCGGTGCCGGTCGACACCACGATCGTCGAGGTGCTCCAGGCGAACGGCGTGCCGATCATGACCTCATGCGCCGAAGGCGTGTGCGGGACGTGTGAGACCAAGGTCATCGAAGGGGAGATCGTTCACCGGGATTCCCTGCTCAGCGACGAGGATCGCGCGGAGGGTATCTACATGATGCCGTGCGTCTCCCGCTGCAAGGGGGACCGACTCGTCCTGGATCTCTAGCCGGGATTCCTGCGGGGCGGCCTGGTCCGGGCCCGGCAGGGCCTTGTAAAAGTCATCTAGACAAGTGTACGGTAGCGGGGTTGCGGAAGACCTGCCCCGAGAGGACACCTGATGACGACTCAGTTCGTTCCGCCGACCCGTGGCGACGGACCCCTGCGCTTCGCGCCGGAGATTCCCAACACGCCGGGCAAGTCCGAGACCATCCCCTCGTCCTGGTACACCGACCCGGAGCGGTTCGAGCTGGAGCGCAAGTACGTCCTGAACCCGAGCTGGCAGATCATGTGCCGCTCGGAGGAGCTCCAGAACACCGGCGACCACGTCGTCTGGGAAGGTCAGGGCGAGACGATCGTCATCACGCGCAAGAAGGACGGCTCCCTCGCTGGCTTCCACAACGTCTGCCTCCACCGCGGTGCTCGCATCGTTCGCGACTCCGGTGAATGCGCCCGCCGCTTCAAGTGCCCGTGGCACGACTGGGTCTACGACTTCGACGGCAAGGTCGTCGGTGTTCCCGACCGCGAGGACTTCGACCAGGACATCCTGAAGGGTCTTCAGGCTCATCAGGTCGAGCTCGCCGAATGGGGCGGCTGGGTCTGGGGCGTCCTCGATGGCCCGGGAGTCGCACCGCCGCTGGACGAGTGGCTCGGCGAGGACATCCTCACGGACCTCGGCGCCTACCGCATGGAGGACATGTTCCTCAAGGAGAAGCTCACGTGGTACGTCGACGTGAACTGGAAGGTCGTCGTCGACGCGTTCAACGAGTTCTACCACGCACCGGCGCTGCACCACATCCCGCCGCAGGACGTCAAGGACGGCCGCGAGATGCGGATCTTCGAGTTCGATCGTCATTCCATGATGGTCGTCCCGCTCAAGGGAGCGCTGCCCAAGCTCAAGGAGAACCCAGATCATCAGTCGGTGGCGATCTGCCACTACACGATCTTCCCGACGAGCGTGTTCAACAACAACCCGGAGCACCTGCAGTTGTTCCGCTCCGTGCCGGTGGCGCACAACAAGACCCGGTTCGAGACGTGGGAGCTGTGGTACAAGTCCGATGATCCCGATTATCTCGAGCGCACCCAGCGGCACTGGGACCACCTGAAGATCGTCGTCGGCGAGGATGTCTGGACCTGGGAGGACATCGCGGCGGCGTCGACGTCGTCGTACTACAAGCAGAACTTCTTCAACGATCGCGAGTGCAAGATCCCGAAGTTCCACAACATGGTCAACCGGATCATCGAAGAGGGCATTGCGCGTGACCTCGCCGGCAACTGATCCGGTCGTCTCTGACTTCACCTTCTCGTTCAACTGCATCGCGGACGTCCCCCTCGACGTTCGCTGCCGTGCAGCGAAGGAGGCCGGGTTCTCGGAGATCGGGTTGAGCCTGCGGTGGATGCAACTCTGGCTCGACGAGGGCCACACCATGGACGAGTTGGACGCCATCCTCGCCGAGTTCGGACTGACGGTCGGTGAACTCGAGGCCGTCCGGATCCTCGGCGAGGAGCCGGATCCGCGGATGGAGTTGGCCGAACTTCTGGCGGCCCATCTGCACCCGACCCGGCTGCAGGCCATCGGCCCCTGGGACGGAACCATCGACGATGCCGTCGAGCGCGCCGGTGCCGTGGCCGACACCTTCGCCCAGTGGGGCGTCGAAGTGGTTCTTGAACCACTGCCCTTCACCAATATGAGGACGCCGGCCGACGCTGCGGAGATCATCAGAAGGGCCGATCGACCCAACCTGTCCATGTGCATGGACGTCTGGCATCTCTACCGCAACAACCTGCCCATGTCCCACCTCGATGATCTGTGGCCGACCATCTCGACGGTCCAGTTCAATGACGGCACGGTGGTATGCGAGTTTCCCGACGATCTCCGCGAGGACTGCCTCCTGAACCGTCGGGTCCCGGGTGAGGGTGAGTTCGATCTCGTCAGCCTGATCCGGGCGCGCAACCAGCACCGTCCCGACAGCACGTGGAGCATCGAGGTCATCAACACCCAGCTCAAGACCCAGGACCCGCTCCTGAGCGCCCGGCAGATCGCCGAGGGCCTCACTGAGGTTCTGGCTGCTAGCCGCTAGCCGCCATCACCGCAACGACGAAAGAGGAATCATGACGACCTACCGCGTGGACGGGCTCCGCTTCCCGGATCGGCACGACATCGAGCAGATGATGTACCGCTACGCGAAGGCCGCGGACATGGCCGACATCGACACCCAGCTGACCTGCTTCCATCACGATGCCCGGGTCAACTTCAGCGGCACATGGATCGAGGGCCACGAGGGCCTGCGGGCTGCTTGGCGCAATGCCTACACCCGCTACCTGCAGACCTCCCACGCCGTCACGAACATCTCCATCGAGTTCACCGGCACTGACGACGCGACTGCTGAAAGCCTCATCACTGCGTGGCATCGCGGCGCAGACGGCAAGGAGTGGACGCTGCACGGTCGCTACATCGACACCTGGCACAAGAGCGTCGAGGGCTGGAAGATGTCCACGCGCGTCATCGTGGCTGCCGGCGCCGAGGGCCGCGACGAGTCGACGCTGACCATGATGGAGCGCCTGACGTTGAGCGATGGCCACTGATGGGTCGCATGCAGGGCAAGAACTGCGTCGTCACAGGAGGAGCCCGCGGCATCGGCGAGGGGATCGTCCGACGCTATGTGGCCGAGGGCGCACGGTGCGTGATCGCCGACATCGACGTGGAGATGGGCGAGAAGCTCGCTGCCGAGCTGGGTGATGACGCGATCTTCGTTCGCTGTGATGTGACGTCCGAGAGTGACATCACAGCGGCCATCGATGCCTGTGTGACGAACTTCGGCTCTCTTGACGTCATGATCAACAACGCTGGTATCTCCGGGGTCACCGGGCCCATCGCCGACACCGCACTCGAGGACTACGAGCGCACGATGTCCATACTGCTCACCAGCGTGTTCCTGGGCACCAAGCTCGCCTACCCGATCATGAAGGCACAGGGCGACGGCGTCATCATCAACACCTCGAGCACAGCCGGTGTCCAGGGCGGCCTCGGGCCGCATGTGTACACAGCGGCCAAGCACGGCGTGATCGGCCTGTCGAAGTCCGTCGCCGTCGAGGCGGCACCGAACGGCGTGCGCGTCAATGTCATCTGCCCGGGGGCCACGCTGTCCTCCCTGACGGCCGCCATCGTGGCCGGGGACAAGGACAACCTCGAGGCCGCCTACGAGCGCCTGTCGTCGAAGTACCCAGGCGGTAAGGCCCCCAAGCCCGATGACATGGCGAATGCCGCGGTCTGGCTCGGCAGCGAAGAGGGTCGGTTCATGAACGGCGCCGTCATCGTCATGGATCTCGGCAAGGAGGTCCTCTCGGACCGCGCCGTCAAGTTCTACCCGGCCGGCTGAAGGACATCATGACCGCTGTGGGCACCGCCGACCTCATCGCCCCGGTCGCCGAAGCGATCGTCGCTCACCGACTGGAAGAGATGATCAGCTAGCGCCAACGCCGCCGGAGAGGGAATGGACATGAAGATCGGTGTCGTCTACCCCCAGAACGAGACCCACGGAGATCCACGGGGTGTCCGGGAGATCGGCATTGCAGCCGAGGAGTTGGGCTACGACAGCATCCTCTTCTACGACCACGTCGTCGGTGCCGAGCATGCCGATCGCGAGCCGCCGTTGTGGGGCCCGTACACCGAGGAGCACTCGTTCCACGACCCCTTCGTGGCCTTCGGCTATCTGGCGGGGATCACGAAGCGAATAGAACTGGCCACCGGTGTTCTCATCCTTCCGCAGCGGCAGACGGTGCTTGTCGCGCAGCAGGCGGCCGATGCGGACCTGCTCTCGGGTGGACGGGTCCGTCTCGGGGTCGGCACCGGCTGGAACTGGGTGGAGTACGACGCCTTGGGGCAGGACTACGCGACAAGGGGCGCGCGCCTCAGCGAGCAGATCGAGCTCATGCGCCGGCTCTGGGCCGAACCGCTGGTGACCTACTCCGGACGCTTCCACGAGCTCGACCGGTGCTGCATCAATCCGCGCCCCACTCGCCAGATCCCGATCTTTGCCGGAGGCTTCAGCGAGGCCGCCTACCGGCGCGGCGGCACCTTGTGTGATGGCTTCACCTTCGCTGGTGATGTGGATGAGGCGATCGCCGGGCAGGAGCGGGTCAGGCACCATCTCAGGGAGTCAGGTCGTGAGGTCGACGGGTTTCCGCTGGAGCTCATCGCCACGCGAGCACGGTCGCCCCGTGAGGTCGTCGAGACCGCCCGGCGCTGGCAGGACGCTGGTGGCACGGGCATCTCTGTGCTCACCCAGAAGGTGGGCCTGCCGACGATCGAGGCGCACGTGGGGTACCTCGCCGAGGTCAGATCCGTGCTGAGTCAGGTGATCGACGGCTGATCAGCTGGCGGAGCGCCCCACGGCCGCGACACCGCTGAGAATCGCGCGCTCGTTGTCCATGCGGGTGCGCAGGAGGTCTTCGCCCCGCTCGATGAAGTCACGGTTGACGGTGTCCATCACCAGGTCCATGGCGGTGGAGAACGCCCGGCTGGCGCGCTGGTAGTCGGCGATGACATCCGAGAGCACGAGCGAGTCGCCCATGGCTGCGCTCTCGGCAGCGGCAGAGACATCGGCGTTGCCCGTCGCGGCCGCGACGTCAGCGGCGAATGCGAGATAGGTCGGGATCTCCTCCCGCATGACGGCGATCTCGCGCTCGCTGGCGTTGGCGCAGTTGTTGAGGACGATCATCAGCATGCTCAGCCGGATCTGCTGGGCCGGATCCGTGATGCTCGGCATGATGTCGCGGGTCAGCTCCTCGACGACGTCCTCGAGGACCCGGGAGGTCGATGGGCGGGTGATCATCGTGCGGCCTCCGGTTCGGGGGTTGTCTCGGCGTACGGCAGGTCGAGGGAGTAGTCGAGGTACAGCCTGTGGAAGTGGGCATAGGCGGTCATGAGGAAGATGCCCATGACGCCGCGGTGCTCCCCGTTGGTGACGTCCTCGGTGCCCCGCACGATGTCGAGCATCAGGTGGCTGGTGCCCAGGAGCAGGAAGTACCTCGCGATGGCCGGGTTGATCTGCTCCTCGGTCAGCCCGGTCAGCCGGCGGTAGCTGTCGAGAAAGGCCTCCGGATCCGGGTGGTAGAGGTGTGGGGGCATCGGGATCTGCAGGTAGTAGCCGAGGTCGAGTCGAGGATCGCCGATGCGGGCGAACTCCCAGTCGATGATGTAGGGGTCGGTGCCCTCGGAGAGCAGGAAGTTCCCGGGTTGGAGATCGCCATGCACGAGGGCCATCGGCACCTCCGGCGGGATGTTCATCCGGATCTTCTTCAGGGTGTAGCGCAGGATCGGATCGTCCTCGCCGATCTCGTTGAGCATGCGCTCGTAGTTCGCGATGACGTCCTCGAGGTGCTCGCGCCAGCCGGCCGGCCGCGGGATGGACTCATCGATCGAGTCGAGCGGGGTGTTGTGCGCGGACGCCATGATCGCGACGAAGTCCTCGCGTGCCTGGTCCAGGTCGGGACCGGTGTCCAGGAACTTCTGCATGGAGGTGGAGTCGATCGCCTCGGACACGATGCACATGCAGCCCATGTACTCGCCAGTGGCGTCGAAGTAGCGGGGTGTGGGAATGCGGAAGTCGGGGAGATCCTTGACCGCCTGAAGGACGGCCCACTCGGCGGCGCGATCGCTGCGGAAGACGCTGCTCTCGATGGGCGGATCACCGCGCAGCACGAACTTCTCGGCGGTGCCGTCGGCCCACCGGACCTCCGCCATGACGGTGTCGCGGCTGTAGCCGCCAGGCACCGGTGAGGCGCTCAGGACGGTCGCGCCGCGGTCGGGCTCGACGGCGTCCAGAAAGGCTTGGAAGTGCTCGACGTCCATCGGTCAGGCCTCCTCGATGCGGTAGCTCAGGTCATCCCTGTCGCGTCGGCCGCGGACGGTCTCCGGGCGCTTGGTGAAGTAGTCGTCGGCCGTCGGCTCTGTGCGGGTCCAGTCGACGACCTCGGTGCGGTGCGTCATGCGCCAGCCGTCGGCGGTCCGGCGGTACCGGTCGATGTAGCGACCGCAGATGAAGCGGTCGAAGCCCTCGGTGGCGTGCTGGTGGAAGGCCTGGAAGTACACCTCGCCCTCGCCGGTGTCACCGTCGATGGTCAGGTTGATCTGACCCAGGAAGTGCTGGGTGGCCACGTAGGCGCTGAGTGCCTTCATCGCCATGTCGGCCATCTCATCCGGGCCACCCCGGAAGGTGCCGTAGTGCGTAGTGGCGTCATCGGCGAACACTGAGCGCACGAGGTCGCGGTCGTGGCGGTCAAGTCCCCGCGTGTAGGTCGCGGACAGGGCGCGCAGCTCCGCTTCGTCGGCGAGTCGCTCGAGGGTGTACCCGCTCATGGCGCCAGCACGCATTCGAGATGACCGAAGCCTGTATCGGACGGGTCGGCGAGGTTGACGCACGTGGCGAAGTTCTCGGCCCATGCGTCGGCACGCGGAACGAACCATCCGGCCGGATCGCCGACGTCGATGGGGTGGGTCACGTCCCAGACCTCTCCCTCATGGTGGTCATCTCCGCGGTAGACGCCGCGGCCGCGTCGGTCGTTGAAACCGTCGTGGTAACCGCCGCCCTGTAGATATGCCGGCCAGCCGACCGGCGTGAGGAGGAACTGATCCACCGTGCCGTCCTCGCGAGTGAGCTCCACGGTCGTGTCAGCAGCACGGGGAAGCCCGTCGACTCGGTTGGCAGTGGCGTGGCTGGCGACGTAGCGCCAGCGCGGCTGAGTGGGGTCGAGGGGGATGACGACGCCCTCGAAGCCGTCCACGGAGTCATCGGCCTGCTGATGGAACTGCCAGAACATCACCCGATCGGGCATGCGGACCATCGTCCACTGCCGCATGGCAAAGCCGCGGCGCGGATCGCGCCCGGTGACCGGGGCGATGCCGTCCTCCAGTCCGCCGGTGCGACCCAGCCCCCAGGAGTGGTCGCGGACGCCGACCCATGACTCCGGTGTGACGGTCAGGGTGCGGTCACCGACCGTGATGGTGCCGGTGACCGCACACGCCTGGTCGTAGTTGGTGCGGTCGTAGACCTTGCGACCGCCGGAGTAGCGCACGATGCGGTCCTCGAGATGCGGCTCGTGAAGGCCGGTCCAGTGCAGGTCGAAGGCGATGCCGTAGGGGTTGTCGCCGCAGGTGAGATGCAGATCCTCCAGCGGAGACACGATGTCCAGGCGGAGGGGTCCGACGGCGATGTCGTCGTTGTCCGGGCGGAGGCGCCGCGACCAGCGCATGTTGTGCTGCCGACCATCGATGATCACGCAGGCGAAGCCGTCCATCACATCGGTATTGGCGTAGAGCCGGATCGCGACCCACAGGCTGGCGCCGGTGTCGCGGTCGCCGAGCGTGAAGTAGAAGCCGTCGTTCCAGTGCACGGAGTCGCTGACGACGGAGTCGAAGGTGCCCCCCACCTGGTGGCGGGGGTACTCGTCCATCCGAGTCAGTCGGCCGGGATCGGTCATGGATGAAGCCTATCGGTCGGTGAGGTAGTTATGAGACAAAATGTCCTATAGAGTTCGGGTTCGTGAAGACTCTCATCCTCGGTGGCAGCACGTTCGTCGGTCGGCGCATGGTCAACCTCCTCGTGGAGGAGTGGCACGACGTCTCTGTCCTCAACCGCGGCAAGACCGCCTCGAACCTGCCGGAAGGCGTCGGTCGCATCGTCGGCGATCGCACCAGCACCGAGTCGATGCGCGAGGCCCTTGGTGGCACCGAGTGGGATGCCGTGATCGACGTGTCCGGCTTCGTGATGGCGGCCGGCGGCGGCCAGTTCGAGGAGCTCATCGCGATGCTCGACGGCAGGGTCGGCGCCTACGTCTTCGTGTCATCGATCATGGCCTACGAGCCGAGCGGCATCATGCCGTGGACGGAGGACGCGCCCCGCACCGCCGACCCCATCACGACGTACGGGGGCTTCAAGGCCCACGCCGAGCGCGCGATCCTCGACCTGCAGGCGAAGACCGGATTCCCGGGCTCGGTTGCCCGCCCCGCAGCCATCTACGGGCCGGACAACAACATCCACGACATGGAGACGGCCATGTTCCTGCGGCTGCGCCGCGGGCTGCCGATCCTGATGCCGCACGAGGGCTTCGTGACGACGAGCTATGGCCACGTCGACGACCTGTGCCTGAACCTGCGGGAGATGGCGCAGACCCCGGCTGCGGCGGGCGAGGTTGTCAACATCACCGGTGAAGGCGCCTCCGCGCGAGCCTGGACTGAACTCCTCGCAGGCATCGTCGGTGCGGAGCCCGACATCGTCGAGATCTCCACGGGCTACACCGACCGTAAGCCCCTTTTCGGGCACCTCTTCAATGCCAAGCACCACGGCATCCTGTCGGTCGCGAAGGCCAAGGAGCTTGGCCTCACGGTCGAGCGGGGCATCGAGTTGGGCTATCGCGAGACCTACGAGTGGTTCTGCTCGACCGACCTCGTGGATGCACCCGACCAACTCTCCGACCCCATGTGGGGAGCGGGATACGACTTCGCGCTCGAGGCCGAGGTAGCCGCGGAGCTCCGGGCTCGCTGATGGAGGCATTCGTCGCGGAGTCGGTCATCCGTCAGGCCATCGCCGATGGATTGGCCGATCCGAGTCTTGGCTCGGCGGAGCAGTGGGCTGCCGTCGCCGAGTACGTGGATGCGCGCGGAGAGGATCCCTGGCCGGCCCGTCGCGCAGCCCTCGCCGACGGATCCGCTGCCTTGCCTCAGTTGCGGGAGTGGCTCGCGGCGGATGTGGCGATCGCTGCACCGCTCATGGCTGCGTTCACCAGCCATGACACGACCATCGAGCACGCCGTCGTCCACGTCGACCGCGCCGAACTTGATGCTCTGGCCGCTTGGCTCACCGAGGATCAGGGTGAATCAGTAGAGGTCCTCGACGCCACTGTGATCGGTGGAGGGTTCTCCCGGCGCATGTGGCGCGCCGACGTCCGTGTCGGCGGCCGCGAACTGCGCGTCATCGTCCGCATCGAGCAGGGTGGCATGTTCGGCACCGACACGGTCACCGAGGTCACGGCCATGAAGGCACTGCATGGTGCGGGCTTCTCGGTGCCCCAGGTGCTGCACGTCGAGGAGACCGGATCAGTGCTCGGGGAACCCTTCTTCGTCATGGAGGAGGTCCCTGGGGCAGTCCGCATCGACAACGAGGGTCTCGATGACATCATCCGCTCGGTCGCGGATCTGCACCGCGTACCGGTCACGGTGCTCGACGCCTCGGGACGCACACCGGAACAGGTCATCTCCGACAACATCGAGGGCTGGCGCGCGATGTACCGGCAGCACGCTCCAGAATTGCCGCTCATCGAGTTCGGTGCCGACTGGCTGCATGAGCACCTGCAGCCCACTGGACCGTCCGTCATCGTCCACGGCGACGCGGGCCCGGGCAATGCGCTGTTCGATCCCGAGCAGGGACTGACCACCATCGACTGGGAGTTCGCTCACGTGGGCGATGCGGCTGAGGACTGGGCCTACCTCGGCCTCATCCGTGGGCGACGCATTATGGACGCCGCTGCATGGAAGGCGCGCATCGCAGATGTCGCCGGTGTCGAGTACTCGACCGAGCAGTGGCGAATGTGGTTGGCCTACATGCACTTCCGAGGAGCGTGCGTCAATCTCTCTGCACGCACGGTCTTCGAGAACGGTCCGCGCCGCACAGCGGACCAGCTGGCCATCGGCGTCGCCGTGCACCTGCGCTCGCTTCCCCAACTCATGGAGATCATCGACGCATGAGCGACGCGCGCTACGAGCGCTCACGAACAGCCGTCCATGAGGCGGTCTGCTCGGTGCTGGTGACAGATGGCCTGAGCGGCCTCACCGTTGATCGCGTCGCCGAAGTGTCCGGAGTCTCGCGCAGCACCGTCTACCGCAATTGGCCGGACATGGCGGCCCTCGCGTGCGAGGTGTTCGACGACCTCATGCATCGAGAGCCTGTGGACGTCAGCGGTGACCCGACCACGGCGTTGCACGACTACCTGACCGACTACGCCCGACGCCTCAACGATCCGGTGTACACCGCCGTCCTCGTGGCCCTGATCGAAGGATCCGCCCGAGACGAGGCCTTCGCCGATGTACATCGTCGAGCCTTCTCGCAGAGCAGTTCCCGAGCAGGGGAGATCGTCCGGCGCGGACAGGAGGCGGGGATCGTCGGCACGGACCGTGATGTTCAGGCCTGCGTCGAGGACATGGTCGCGCCGTTCCTTTACCGCCGACTCGTCACCCAGCAACGCATCACCAGCACTCAGGTGCGCCAACTGTGCGACGACCTGCTCGCCCGTTGGGGATGACCCGACTCCCTGCGCTATTCCTCCAGCGAACGTTGGCGGGCGCCCTTGTCGTGGTAGTCGTACTCCGCTGACACCCTGAGCCCGTCGAAGATGATGAACGACAGGCCCGGCACGATCCACTTCTTCCCCAGGTGGCCCGCACCCATCGAGTCGTCGATGACGGTCGCACTCATCTGCCACTGCAGGGCCAGGCCGTCCGGCCGTGCCCAGTACTCACCTGTCGGCTCGAGGACGAGGTCCGGGTAGCGCTCCAGGCCGTGGCCGAAGTACTCGCGGATCGCCTCCCAGCCTTCCTTCAGCCCGCCGACGCTGTCCCACAGGACCGGATCGTCGGTGAGGTACTGCCGTGGGGCGTCGACGTCGCCGCTGGACCATGCGGCGAACAGCGCCTTCACGACTTCGATGCGGGCCAGGTCGGTCTCGTTGAACTCGCTCACGGTGCTCCTTGGTTGAGGGGACGACGA
>JAURME010000118.1 GCA_030830865.1 Candidatus Nanopelagicales bacterium
GAATCGGTCATCGTCGACCATGATCAGCGTGCCATCGCGCTCGACCACCGGTCGAGGCTTCGAGAAGTACAGGTCAGGGATCGGGATGCTCTCGCGCTCGATGTACTTCCAGACATCGAGCTCGGTCCAGTTGGACAGCGGGAACACGCGCATCGACTGGCCGGGGGCGAGCTGGGTATTGGCGGTGCGCCAGAACTCCGGCCGCTGCTTGCGCGGGTCCCACTGGTGCCCGGGCTCACGCAGGCTGAAGATGCGCTCCTTCGCACGGCTGCGCTCCTCATCGCGGCGCGCGCCACCGACAGCTGCGTCGAACCCATAGCGATCCAGACCCTCGCGGAGGGCGACGGTCTTCATCAGCCGCGTGTACTCGTGGGTGCCGTGGGTGAAGGGCGTGACTCCCTCCTCCTTGGCAGCGGTGTTCTGCGCGATACGCAGGTCCAGGCTCAGCTCGGCCGCACGCCGGTCGCGGAACTCGATCATCTCCCGGAACTTCCAGCCGGTGTCGATGTGCATCACCGGGAAGGGGATGGGCGCGGGCGCGAAGGCCTTCACAGCGAGGTGGAGGAGGACGGACGAGTCCTTGCCGATGCTGTAGAGCAGGACCGGGTTCTTGAACGCCGCCGCCGTCTCGCGGTAGATGTGGATGGCCTCGGCCTCCAGCTCGTCGAGCACCGCGTCGTACGGCACCGCGGGCGCCGTGTCGGTCGTGGTCACACGTTGTTCCTTTCCCTTGGTGTGCGCTCCGCAGAGGAGCAGCACTCGAACGCAAGGCTCACGCCTCGGAGTACGTCTCCATGGCCGGACCGGACATGAGGCTGCCGTCGCCGAAGGACGGATCGTCGCCGCGAGCGGCAAGTGTTGCTGCACGCGCATCGCGCTTGGCCTGCGCGAGTGCCTCACCCTCCGCAGCGACCTCAGCCCCGATGGGGGCCGACTCGACTCGCGACCGACCGCCCTGGGCCGTGATGTACGCATCGAGTTCGGGGCCGCTCTCGTAGGACGTGATGAGGCAGTACCGAGGCTCAGGACCGGGATGCCACACCGCATGCCACAGCCGCTGGGTGTCGATGATCGCCTGCGCGCCCGCCGGGAGCGCGATCCGCGTCTCGGTCGACGGATCATCGCGATCCTCGCGCAGGACCATGACGGTGTCCGGGTCGTCAGTCAGGTTGAAGAAGGCTCGGACGATCCAGCCTGTCCCCTCGGGATTGAGCCGGTTGTTGTCGTCGCGATGGAGGTTGTAGAGCGCCTCGCCGTAGGTGTTCGGCTGCAGTTCGATCACGCGGCAGCGACCGATGTTGGCTCCGGGCTCCTGGGCGCGACGGGTGAGGACGGGGGCGACGGCCACATTGGCGTCGACCCAGACCCCGTCCTTGTCTGTCTTGGGTGGAGTGTGGTTCCAGAATCCGTTGCACTCCATGTCGCCGTAGGCGCTGGCCAAGGGAGCGAACCGGGTGTCGCCAGACGATTTCCAGTCGACGAAGGTGAGGTTCTCCCACTCACGCGGGTCCGCCGCCTGATCGTACGGGTCGAGCACGACGTAGCCGGTCTCCTCGAAGGCCGGGAGCGTGACGTAGTCAGCGGGGTTCATGGACAGGATTCTGTCATCTGAAGCCATGGGGTCCGAAGGCGCCGCTCCGGGCGCCGTGCGCGAGCACGTACAGGATGGCGGCCACCGAGATGCCTGCGTTGAGGGACTCGACGCCCTCAGCCATGGGAATGCGCACCGAGAGGTCCGCCTCGGCCCGCGCCTCGTCCCCCACACCATGGGCCTCGGAACCGATGACCCAGCACGCGCGCGGACAGGCCATGCGCGAGTCCACGGCCGAGAAGAGGTCCTCGTCGCCGTCTCCGGTGGCCACCACCAGTGCGCGTCCGGCCCGGCGGACCGCGGCGATGGCCGCCTCCATCGAGATCTCGGTCACCACGGGGACACGGAACATCGAACCCGTGGTGGAACGCACGACCTTGCCGTTGTGGATGTCGGCACAGCCCTGCGTCAGGACGACGCCGGCAGCCCCCACTGCCTCGGCAGTGCGCAGGATCGTCCCCACGTTGCCGGGGTCGGCGACCCGGTCGAGGATGAGGACCGGGGCCATGACAGCCAGTACCTCATCGATGTCGGCTCCCTCAAGCAGCTCGCACACCGCAATGACGCCCTGCGGGCTCTCGGTCTCGGCCATGGCTGCGAGCACCCGTGCGTCGGCCCACAGAGGTCGAACACCCCTGTTCTCGGCGTCCTCGATGATGTCCGGGAAAGCCTCGCGGGCGTCGTCGTCCAGGTACAGGTCCTGGACGACGACGCCCGCGGTCAGAGCGCTCCTGACGGACTGCGGACCCTCGACGACGAACAGCCCAGCCTTGCGTCGCCCCTGGCGGGAGTGCAGGGCACGGACCGCCTTGACACGATCCGAGGCAATCGACGTGAGTCGATCCGCGTGATCCACCGAGGAAATCAGGCAGCAGTCGCCGGGAGGTTGGCGCGAGCCACCTCGACGAGCTTGGCGAAGGCCGGGGCGTCGTTGACGGCCAGCTCCGCCAGCATGCGGCGATCCACCTCAAGGCCCGAGGCCTTCAGGCCCTGGATGAAGCGGTTGTAGGTCATGCCGTTCGCCCGGCAGCCGGCGTTGATCCGCTGGATCCAGAGCCGACGGAAGTCACCCTTGCGGGTGCGACGGTCCGCGTAGGCGTAGACGAGCGAGTGCGTGACCTGCTCCTTGGCCTTGCGGTAGAGGCGCGACCGCTGCCCCCGGTAGCCGGACGCCCGCTCGAGGGTCTCGCGGCGCTTCTTCTGTGCGTTCACTGCGCGCTTCACGCGTGCCATGTCGTTCTCCTGTGTGTGCTCGTAGGTCAGTCAGGGTGCCCGGAGGGCGTGCCGTGCAGGGCTGCCGGCGACGGATCGTGGGGATCCCGAGCCGATGGGTCAGTGACCCAGCAGCTTCTTCACCTTCTTGGTGTCGCCGGGGGCGAGCAGCTTGTCAGCCTCAAGGCGACGCTTGCGCTTGCTGGACTTGACCTCCAGCAGGTGGCGGCGGTTGGTCTGCTCGTGCGTGATCTTGCCCGAGCCGGTCACCTTGAACCGCTTCTTCGAGCCACTGTGCGTCTTCTGCTTCGGCATGTTCTTCCTCGTTCTGTCCGGCCGACCCCGTCGGGGTCGGGTGGTCTGGTGGGTCGCCGGTCGGGACCAGGACCCGGCGTGCTCAGGCCGATTCGGCGGCCGGTTCGTCAGCGGAGACGGTCGGACGTACCTTCACGTCGGACTTCTTCCGATGAGGTGCGAGCACCATGATCATGTTGCGACCGTCCTGCTTGGGAGTCGCCTCGACGAAGCCCAACTCGGTGACGTCCTCCGCGAGCTTGCCCAGCAGTCGCAGGCCGAGCTCGGGGCGGCTCTGCTCACGACCGCGAAACATGATCGTGATCTTCACCTTGTCACCCGCCTTCAGGAACCGCTCGACGTGACCCTTCTTGGTCTCGTAGTCGTGCTGGTCGATCTTGGGGCGGAGCTTCATCTCCTTGATGACCGTGTGCGTCTGGTTCTTCCGCGACTCGCGCTCCTTCAGCGCGGCCTCGTACTTGTACTTGCCGAAGTCCATGAGCTTGCACACCGGCGGCTTCGCCATCGGCGCGACCTCGACCAGGTCGAGGTCTGCCTCGACGGCCAGCCGCAGGGCGTCCTCGATGCGGACGATTCCCACCTGCTCGCCGTTGGGGCCGACAAGTCGGACCTCCGGTACGCGGATACGGTCATTGATCCGTGGTTCGACGCTGATGGCGCCTCCTCGCTGCTCGTTCACCGACGACCCGCATCCGAGAAGCGCAAAGGCCCTCGTCGCAGCGCAGACGAAGGCCTCGTACAGCGCCCCGAAACGGGATGCTGTGCACGACCCGAGTGGCTTCTGGGCCCGCGTCCTGAGACGGGACCGACCGAGCGGCCATCAGGTGGGAGTGAGGACTCCGCTTGCGTGACCCGGTGCTGGCACCGGATCAATCGGCCATAAGGCTACCAGCCATGAGCGCACGCCCTGACATCGCGGCCTCAGAAGCGGACTCCGCAGCCCCTGGGGGAAGGGCCGGGGCGAGGGCCTCACCGGCTGCGACGGCCGACCGTCCGCCTCAGATCCGCACCCCACGTCGGAGGGGAACCACGGTGACCAGCTGCGTCGCACCGGCGACCGCCACCAGCGCATACACCCCGCTCCACGCCCAGCCTGCGTCCAGCAGGGCACCGGCGACGATCGGCCCCAGTGCAGCGGTCGAGTAGGTCACGAAGAAGGCCATCGCCGTCAGCCGCGCTGACGAATGGGCATCGTGCGCGTACTCGCTCAGCAGTGCCAGACCCATGGCGAACGTGCCACCGAGTGTGAAGCCGACGACGAGGACCCACACGACCGCCATCCCCGGGGGCGTCACTCCGACCATGATGATCCCGATGATGCAGAGAGTGATGAAACCGGCGTAGAGGACCCGCCGCGCGCGGACGCGCTCGGCGACGAAGGGCATGGCGAGGGCGGCGAACACCTGGCTCACGGTGAACGCACCGAAGAGGAAGCCCGCGTCCTCCTGGGACCATCCCCGGTCGACGAAGGATGGTGCCAGCCAGGCCAGCAGCGTGTAGAACACCACGGAATTGGTGAGCAGGAACCCGGTCACCGCCCAGGCCGGCCGGCTGCGCCACGGCATCGATCGCAGGGCCACAGCAGGACGATCCCGGACCTGAGGGGCGTCCTTCCACCCCTCCACGCGCGACCACACGATCAGGGCGATGAGGGCGGGAACAGACCAGAATGCCAGGGCGGCCTGCCAGGAACCCCACCACAGGGCGAGGGGCACGGTCAGTGCCCCACCCAGGGCGGCACTCGTCATCATCGCCCCGGTCCACACGCCTGTGGCCACGCCGACGCGATGCGGCAACTGATCGCGCACGACGCTGGGCACAAGACCGGCCGCCAGGGCGATGCCGACGCCGGCGAACAGGACGGAGAGGGTGAGGACCCACGGGATATGGGCAGCAAGGCGGGACGCCATCGAGACGACCAGCACCACGAGGGCGAGCGCGACGGTGCGTCGGCGGCCGAAGTTCCTACTGATCGCCGGGACCGCGAGCGCCAGCACCCCCATGCACACGACGGGGATCGTGGTGAGCACCCCGATCGCGGCGTTGGACCATCCCGTCTCCGCCTGGATCTCGACCTCGACGGCCGGAATGCTCGACAGGGCCGCGCGCAGGTTCGCGGCGACGAGGGCCAGGACGGTGACGATGACCCAGGGCGGCCTCGCGATGGCGTGATTCACCATGCGATTCTGCCGCGTAGGGTCGAGCCATGGAGCACTCTGGTGCAAACTCCGAACACCTCACCCCCGGACACCGAGCCGGTGTCTCCGGCGATGGGCGCCGACTCGCCGATCCGCAGTTTCCCGCTGATGACGGCACGGCCGACCCACTGGTGCAGCAACTGCTCGCTTCAGTCGGCGCCGGAGAAGTGCCCGCACTTTCGGCGGCTCGAGCCCTTCGCGACTGGCGTCTGCTCGCCACCGTCGTCGCCGTGCTCGACGGGGTCGATGATTCCGGCGCCGACAAGGACAGCCACATGGCGGTCGTCTCGGTGGTGAACGAGGCCGGGGAGAAGGCCATGCTCGCGTTCTCCGGCGCCGACTCCCTGACCACGTGGAACGCTGAGGGGAGGCCGGTGCCCGCCCTCGGACGAGAGCTTGCACGGGCCGCGCTGGACGACGGGGCCAGCGCGCTGGCGCTGGACATCGCCGGACCGCATCCGGTCGTGCTGGAGGGGCCGGCACTGAGCGCGCTGGCCGACCTGCTCGATCTCAACCACGTCTCGGGCCTCGTCCATGCCGCCCTTGCCCCCCTCACTGCGGACGGCTGGGTGGAAGTGTCCGTCGTCGACTCCCGGGCCCAGGATGTGGGGGTCGACGTCCTGGTCGTCGTGACAGGAGTCCAGGGCGGACATCCCGACGGGCGCCTGATCGAGGACCTCGCCCGTCAGGCGGCCAGGACCCTGATGGCCCGCAACGACATCCAGCGCATGGTGCCTGGGGGACTCGGCGTCACGATCGGCACCTGACTGCGCCGATCGGCCACTCGCGGTGGGTCAGAGTCGGCAGGCGTGGATGTCGGTCACGAGGATCCCGCGTGCACCGAGGACGTAGAGCTCGTCCATGATCCGGTGGACGTCGGCCGCCGGCACCATCGCCCGCACCGCCGACCACTGCGGGTCATGCAGAGCGGAGACGGTCGGCGACTCGATACCAGGGGTCAGCGCGCACGCCCGCTCCAGGTGCTCGCCCCGGATGTCGTAGTCGACCAATACGTACGCCCGGGCGACCATCACGCTGTGGATTCGGCGGAGGAAAGTCTCGACGGCCGGCACCTCGGGTGCTCCGGTGCGTCGGATCACCAGCGCCTCGGACACCAGGATGGGGTCGCCGACGAGCTCCAGGCCGGCCTTGCGCAGGGTCGTGCCGGTGGCCACGACGTCGGCGACGGCGTCGGCGACTCCCAGGGCGACGGCGTTCTCGACCGCGCCGTCGAGCTTCACCACGCGCGCATCGATGCCCTCTCGTCGGAGGTAGTCCTCCAGGACGCCGGCATACGACGTGGCGATGGTCCTGCCCACGAGGTCGGCTGGCGACGTCAAGCTGCCGCGCGGTGCCGCAAGGCGGAAGGTCGACGGCGCGAAGCCCAGGGCCATGACCTCGTCGGCCTTCGCGTGCGAGTCCAGGAGCATGTCGCGACCAGTGATGCCGAGGTCGAGCGTGCCCTCTCCCACGTAGATCGCTATGTCGCGCGGGCGGAGGAAGAAGAACTCGACGTCGTTCTCTGGATCCTGGACGACGAGCTCACGGGTCGTCGCCGCACGGGCGTAGCCGGCCTCCGCGAGCATCTCGCGGGCCGGATCGGACAGTTGGCCCTTGTTGGGCACGGCGACGCGCAGCATGTCAGAGCCTGCGGTAGACGTCGTCGAGACTGATGTCCCGGGCCAGCATCATGACCTGGAGGTGGTAGAGCAGCTGCGAGATCTCCTCGGCGGCCCGCTCGCTGCTCTCGTGCTCGGCGGCCATCCAGACCTCGGCGGCCTCCTCGACGATCTTCTTGCCGATGGCGTGGACGCCGGCGTCGACGAGCCGGGTCGTGCCCGACTCCCCCTCGCGGTAGGTGAGCTTGTGGTTCAACTCCGCGTAGAGCTCATCGAAAGTCTTCACAGCGCACAGCCTATTGAGGTCCGGGTGAGTTCAGCGCATGCCCCTGAGGACCAGAGCCGCGGCGAGGGCGGCCGAGGTTGCCTCCAGCCCCTTGTCCTCAGGTGAGCCTGGCAGACCGGCGCGATCCAGGGCTTGCTGCTCGTTGTCACAGGTCAGGACGCCGAAGCCGATCGGGGTCCGCGTGTCCAGGGCGACCCGGGTGAGACCGTCCGTCGCGGCATTCGCGACGAAGTCGAAGTGCGGCGTCCCTCCGCGGATGATGACGCCCAGGCAGACCACGGCATCGACGCCCGTCTGCGTGGCGATCTCCTGGGCGACGATCGGCAGCTCGAAGCAACCGGGGACCCGAATGAGCCGATGGGATGCCCCGGTTCGGTCACACTCCCGCTGCGCACTGGCGATCAGACCGTCCATGACCGTCTCGTGCCACGAGCTGGCGACGATGACGACAGTGAGCCCTGAGGCATCGACCTCCAGCTTAGGGCTGCCCGCACCGCTCATGCGGGGTCCTGCCTCGATGACAGATCGTGGCCCATACGCTCCGCCTTCGCGGACAGGTAGGCCTCGTTGTGCGGGTTGGCATCGACCGTCAGGGGGACCCGCTCCACGATCGACAGGCCATAGCCCTCCAGCCCGGCACGCTTCGACGGGTTGTTGGTCAGCAGTCTCATGCTGCGCACTCCGAGATCGGCGAGGATCGACGCCCCGGTGCCGTAGTCCCGAGCATCGGCCGGGAAGCCCAGCTCGAGATTGGCGTCGACCGTGTCGCGGCCGGCCTCCTGGAGGGTGTACGCCTGCAGTTTGTGCAGCAGGCCGATGCCGCGTCCTTCATGTCCCTTGACGTAGAGGACGATCCCGCTTCCTTCATCGGCGACCGCTTTCATGGCCGCTCGGAGCTGGGGTCCGCAGTCGCACCGCAGCGAGCCGAAGACATCACCGGTCAGGCACTCGGAGTGAACACGGACGAGCACGTTCTCGCCGTCGGCGATGTCCCCCAGCACCAGCGCGACATGCTCCGAACCATCAAGAACGTCCCGGTATCCGTGCGCCCGGAAGTCGCCAAGCTCCGTAGGCAGGTTCGCGATGGCCTCGCGCGTCACGAGGTTCTCGTGCGCCCGCCGGTAGCGGATCATGTCAGCGATCGAGATCATGACCAGACCGTGCTCGTCTGCGAAGGCACGGCACTCCGGTGCCCGCATCATCGTGCCGTCGTCGTTGACCATCTCGCACAGCGCGCCCGAGGGGGTGAGCCCCGCCATGCGGGCGAGGTCGACAGCAGCCTCCGTGTGCCCCGCCCGGCGCAGGACGCCGCCCGGGACGGCACGCAGCGGCATGACGTGACCGGGGCGCGTGAGGTCGAAAGGCTCGGTGGCCGTGTCGGACAGGACCCGGATGGTGTGGGCCCGGTCCTCGGCGGAGATGCCGGTGCCCGCGACGGTCCGGGCATCGACGCTGACCGAATAGGCCGTGCCCTTGCGATCTTCGTTGACAGCCGTCATGGGGGGCAGGTTGAGTCGATCCAGGATCGGTCCGTCGATGCCGACACAGATGTATCCCGACGTGTAGCGAATCATGAACGTGGTCAGGTCGGCCGTCGCCTTCGAGCCGGCGAAGATGAGGTCACCCTCGTTCTCGCGGTCCTCATCGTCGACGACGATGACCGACTCGCCGCGACCGATCGCGGCTATCGCGTCCTGGACCGGGTTGAGGCGGACACCGTCGGTACTCCGTGATGAGAGAACAGGCGCCTTCGTAGCGGACGGCTCAGGAGGAGTGTCGTCCTCTGACGTCGAGAACAGCTCGTCCGCCGGGATCATGTGTTCCTCCAGTGGATGAGCCGCTCGACGTACTTGGCCATGGCGTCGACCTCGATGTTGACGCGGTCGCCCACTCTACGAGTGCCGAGAATCGTCTCCGTCAGCGTGGTGGGGATGAGGGATACCGAGAAGGACGTGTCGTCGACGTCGACCACGGTGAGAGACACGCCGTCGACCGCGATCGACCCCTTCTCCACCACGTAGCGCGCGAGGCCATCCGGGAGCGCAACACGCATCGTCGTCCAGTTCTCCGACACCTCGATGGCCGTGACGGTCGCCAGGCCATCGACGTGCCCCTGCACCAGATGACCGCCGATCCGCGAGTCCATTCGCGCCGCCCGCTCGAGGTTGACCGGTGCCCCCGACAACGCATCGGCGAGCGATGTGCGGCGAAGGGTCTCGGCCATGACATCGGCCGTGAAGCCATCCTCCAGCAGGTCCACCACCGTCAGGCAGACCCCGTTGACGGCGATGGAGTCCCCCGGACGTGTCCCGTCGAGCACCCGCACGCCATGGATGGTGATGCGCGAGGCGTCGGACTGGGGCACGACCTCACCGACCGTGCCCAGCTCCTCAACGATCCCGGTGAACATCCGTTGCCCTCTCCATGACGCCCTCGATGACGACATCCTCCCCCACCATGCTGACGTCGTGCACGGCCACCTGCCGGGTGGCGGTGGCTGACGGCAGGGCGATCGGCCCGTCTCCCAGCAGGACGGGAGCGACGAACCACAGCACCTCGTCGACAAGGTCTGCATCGAGGAATGCAGCAGCAAGGGTGGGCCCACCCTCGACGAGCACATGCTGGACGTCGCGGGCGTGGAGTTCACCCAGGAGCGCGGACAGGTCACGGCCGTCGTGGAACATGGAGACGGCGGACGAGTCCCGGACGCGGGCGTGGGGCGGCACCTCCCGGGCACCCACGACCACCCGGAGCGGCTGCCGCGGACGCAGCGTCCCCCGTGCGTCACGTGCCGTCAGCGACGGATCATCCGCGAGCACAGTTCCCGTGCCGACCACGATGGCATCGACCTCTGATCGCCACTCGTGGGAGAGGGCGCGCGCCGCCGGTCCCGTGATCGCGGTCGGGCCACCGCTCGCGTCCGCGACTCTTCCGTCGAGGCTGACGGCGGCCTTGAGCGTCACCAGCGGGCGACCGGTGCTGCGGGAGTGGAACCATGCCCGGGCGGCATGCCGGGCCTCGGCTGCGAGAACACCCGGGATGACCTCGATGCCTGCTTCCCTCAGGGCCTGGGCCCCGCTTCCTGACTCCTCCCCCGGATCGTCCACGGCGTAGACGACCCGCGTGATCCCAGCCGCGATGAGCGCCTCGGAGCACGGTCCGGTGCGACCTGTGTGACGACATGGCTCAAGGGTGACCACGGCCGTTGCACCCCGGGCACGATCACCCGCCTCAGCCAGGGCGATCACCTCGGCATGGGCGGTGCCGGAGCCACGGTGGTGACCCCGACCGATGACCTGCTCCGCGGCATCGACGATCACGCAGCCGACTCGGGGGTTGCTGCTGGCAAGGACATCCTCCGAACGGGCGAGGCGCACCGCCTCGGCCATGTGCTCAGACCAGTCCGGGGAGGTCACGGTCGAGCGGCGTTCTCGGCGTCCGCCCGCAGTCGCTCCACCATCACGGCCGGGTCGTCGGCACGGAACACCGCGGAACCGGCGACGAAGACATCCGCTCCGGCGGCAGCGGCCTGCTCGATCGTGCCCGGGCCGATGCCGCCGTCGACCTGGACCCAGATGTCGGAGTCGGAGGCGTCGGCGAGCCGGCGTGCCTGACGCACCTTGGGAAGCATGTTCTCCATGAAGGACTGGCCGCCGAACCCGGGCTCGACGGTCATCACCAGAACCATGTCGACATGGCGGATGACATCGGCGAGGGCATCCAGCGAGGTACCCGGCTTCAGTGCCACACCGACGCGGGATCCTGCTGCGCGGATGTCCTTGGCCACGCGGACCGGTGACCGGGTGGCCTCGACATGGAACGTCACACTGCCGGCCCCGGCCTCGGCGTAGCCGGGGGCCCAGCGGCCCGGGTCGTCGACCATGAGGTGACAGTCCGCCGGAGTGTCGATGTGGCGAAGGAGGTCCTCCACCACCGGGAGTCCGAAGGTCAGGTTCGGGACGAAGTGATTGTCCATGACGTCCAGATGCACCCAGTCGGCCACGGCGGCGATGCGCTCCACCTCGTGGGTCAGCCGTGAGAGATCGGCGTTGAGGACGCTGGGAGAGATCTGGATGCCCACGGCGACAGGCTACTGCTCGAAGCCGTGAGCGCTGAGGCCCAAGGTCACGCCTGAGTGCGACGCGGTCAGGGCGAACCACAGGTTCGCCCTGACGTCAGGATCATCGAGGGACCGCTCCAGTGCGGCCTCCGCCCGGCGAAGCCGATGACGCACGGTGTGCCGGTGGATACCCAGCCGCTGGGCCGTGGCGTCCACCTGTCCGTGGCACGCGAGCCACGCGCGGAGCGTCTCCTGCAGTTCCGAACCCTCCGGCACCATGTCCAGTGGTCGCAGGTAGGCGTCCGCCCACGCCCGCAGGACGGAGCGGTCCAGAAGACTCTCCACGCTGCGCGCCTCGAGATCAGCGAAGCTCACGAGGCCCGTGGCGGAGCGAGCAGCGACCTCGGCCTGCTCAAGAGCCTGCCGGACGTTCGTCGCCCGGCCGAGGTCGGTGACGGCTGATACGCCCACCGACCGCACGTCGGCCGACGCGGCGAGCAGGCGGGCAGCTGCAGGAACCACACCCGCGTCGGCGACCGAGGCAATTCCGACCAGACTGCCCTCTTCCGCCTCGCAGAGAAGGACGTCGGTGGCGGCGCCATCGACCAGTTCCCACCGTCGGCAGCCGGGATCGGTCACAACGCAGATCCCCACGGCCGCTGTCGCGTCGATGCCCCCGAATCCGACGGACGCGAGGCGGTCGGTCGTCAGTCCCGCTACGCACCCCAGGTCCAGCAGGGCGGCACGCCACCGGTCCTGCTGCTCGACCGCGGCGGGGCTCTGGGAGCCCGACCAGGCCAGGAGGGACACCGCAAGGTTCAGCACCGTCTGGTCCGCCGAGGACAGGGGTGAGCGGGACCCCGCCACGACGAAGCCGCGCACCGTCTCGCGGACCCCGACGGGCACCAGCACCACGTGCTCGTGGGCCGACGAAATCGATGCTGACGCCAGCAGGCCGCGCGGTCTGAGCCGGTCGAGTTCGGACGAGAACTCGACGGCCCGATCAGCGGCCGCCTGTGACGATGCCTGGCGGACGTCTCCGGTCGGCCCGAGGTGCAGGGCGAAGCCATCGAGATGACGGGCGAGGGTGGCCACGACGGCCCGAGCCGGCGCGTCAGGACCGTCCTCGGGAGCCGCCTGCGCGGCGAGCACACTGCGGATCATGCGCCGCTGACTGTCGAAGGCTGCGCTGGACTCGGCATACTCGTCGGCCGCCTGCAGACGCGAGACCGCCCGGCTGACGGCGACGAAGGGCAGGGGCTCGGGGACCTCGACGACCGGAAGGCCGGCCGCCTCGGCCGCCGTCACCAGGGCCGGGGGGACGATGGCGTGGTTCAGGCCGATGCCGAAGCCGAGGCCCACGGCTTGGGCAGCCACCAGTCGATCGACATAGTCCCGGGCCTCATCGGGATCACCGGACATGGCCATGCCCGTCGTCAGGATGAGGTCACCCGGCTCGATCCACGGTGCGGGGTCAGCGAGCTCCGACGGCGCAACCCAGCGCAGCGGGCGATCCAGCGACGGCGTGACGGTGACGACCCGCAGTGCCAGATCGGAGAGTCCGACCACCTGCGCAAGCGTGACAGCCATGATCACCTCCGACGGATTGGACAACCATACGGGGTAGTCCCTCCATATGGGAGCCTGCCTAGGCCGCCCCATAGGCCTACTCTCCCGACTGGGAGCATCGCTCTCCACCAGCCCCACGAGGAGGACCCATGACCAGTCTGAGCACCCCCGACACGATCGCGCTGCCCCAGGAGCGGCGCCTGGTCACCGAGATCCCCGGACCGCGGTCACTCGCCATGCAGGCGCGCAAGACGGCCGCCGTCTCAGCGGGTGTGGGTGTCATGCTTCCCGTCTACGTCGAACGCGCCGGCGGCGGTGTCGTCATCGATGCCGATGGCAACTCACTCATCGACATGGGCTCAGGCATCGCCGTCACGACAGTGGGCAATGCCAACCCCGAGGTCGCTGCCGCCGTTCAGGCGCAGGTTGCCAACTTCACCCACACCTGCTTCATGGTGACCCCCTATGCCGGGTATGTTGAGGTGTGCGAGGCGCTCAACCGCCTCACCCCGGGTGATCACGAGAAGCGCTCGGCCCTGTTGAACTCCGGGGCTGAAGCCGTCGAGAACGCGGTCAAGATCGCGCGCGCGTACACCAAGCGTCAGGCCGTCGTCGTCCTCGAGCACGGCTACCACGGCCGGACCAACCTCACCATGGGCATGACGGCGAAGAACATGCCCTACAAGCACTCCTTCGGACCCTTCGCTCCGGAGATCTACCGCGTTCCCGCGTCCTACCCCTTCCGCGACCGTGGACTCAAGGGGCCGGAGATGGCGGAGATCGCCACTACCCGCATCGATCGCGAGATCGGTGGCGGAAACGTGGCCGCGATCATCATCGAGCCCATCCAGGGAGAGGGCGGTTTCATCGTCCCCGATCCCGGCTACTTCGCCGCCATGGCGGACTACGCCCGTGCCCACGGCATTGTGTTCATCGCCGACGAGATCCAGTCCGGCTTCTGCCGCACCGGGTCGTGGTTCGCGTCCGAGTACGAGGGTGTCGTCCCTGACCTCATCACCACCGCCAAGGGCATCGCCGACGGAATGCCCCTCGCAGGAGTCACCGGCCGAGCGGAGATCATGGACGCCGTCCACCCGGGCGGCCTGGGCGGTACCTACGGCGGAAACCCGGTCGCATGTGCGGCGGCGCTCGCGGCGATCGACTGGATGGAGCGCAACGATGCCCCTGCTCTCGCGCAGTCGATCGAGGCGACGATGATTCCGTTCCTGCGGGACCTCGCCGTCCAGTTCCCCGCGATCGGGGACGTCCGCGGCCGGGGAGCCATGATCGCGATCGAGCTGGTCAAGCCCGGGACCCTGGACCCGGACGCGGAACTAGCGGCGGCCCTCAACCGGCACTGCCACCAGAACGGGGTCATCACGCTCACGACCGGCACGCACGGCAACGTGTTCAGGTTCCTGCCTCCGCTGACCATGCCCGCCCCGCTCCTCGAGGAGGCGCTGGGAATCCTGCGGCAGGGCTTCGAGGCCCACGCATCCTGAGCTCCGGCCCGACACAGGGAGTTGTCCACAGGCACGGTGATCGCGACTCGACTCCCCTGACACGCTGACCTAGCGTCGAGGGATGCGTGATCACATCCTGCGACGTCTGGTCATCTCGTGCGCCGTCGTTGGGATGTGTGTCTCGCCGCCGGCCGCTGAGGCGTCGGCCGCCGCCGATCCGTCATGGTTCTGGGAATGGTCAGACGGCTCTCGGGAACGGCAGCGTGACATCTCCGAAGCGGACTACGCCACCTGGGATCGGATTCCCGCCCTGACGGTGGCCAGCAGTCCCCGTCGCCCCGGCGTGCTCGTGCAGCTGCAGATCAGGCAGGAGAACTATTGGCGGACCGAGGATGAGGCCGTCACCGACTCGCGTGGCCGTGCTCGACTCCGCGTCAATCCCTACTGTCAGGACGGAGCCTGGTGCGACGCGACGGTGGACTACCGGATCAGGGCCGGTCAAGCGACGGCATCGCTCACGATCGACTTCACCGACCGCTCGAGCCCTCCCTGAGCCCGAAGTGCTGCCCGTAACCCTCCGCCATCAGGTCGAGGAACGGCACGGCATCGAACGCCTCAGGTCCGAGGACACCCGCCCCCTGCCACTTCCCGCCAGCGAGAAGCTCAAGGGCGATCACCGGGTTCATCGCCGTCTGCCACACAACGGCCTGGGTTCCGTACTCCCGCATCGTCCACTCGTTGTCCGCCACGTGGTAGAGGTACACCTCTCGCGGTTGGCCGTCCATGCCTGTACCGGTGACCCATGTGCCCGCACACGTCTTCCCGGACATGCGGTCACCGAGCGTCGCGGGGTCCGGCAGGGCCGCCGCCAGGACGTCACGGGGACTGACCGCTGCACCCTTCACCGTGACCGGCTCAGTGCGGTCCAGGCCCAGCTTGTGGAGCGTGCGCAGGACCTCGATGAACTCGTCCCCGAGTCCGTACTTGAAGGTCACGCGGTTGCAGTCGATCCACCGGGGGACGAGGAGGACCTCCTCGTGCTCCACGTTGATGACCTCGACCGGACCGATGCCCTCGGGGAAGTCGAAGACCTCCGGCTCGGAGAACGGCTCCGTCGTGAACCAGCCCCGGTCACGCTCCCAGATCACGGGCGGGTTGAGGCACTCCTCGATCGTGGTCCAGATGGAGAAGGACGGGGCGAAGTCATACCCCTCGATGACCAGATTGGCCCCGTCGCGTATCCCGATCTCGTCGATGGATGAGAACAGGTGGTCGGCCGCGTACCGCGCGAACACGTCGGCAAGACCGGGCTCGACGCCCATGCCGCACAGGGCCAGCTGCCCGCGCTCCTCCCAGTCCCCCGCCATGGCGAACTGCTCGTCACCGAGCTTGACCCCGACCTCGCGATGGGGATCGCGTGGACTGGGACGCGACAGGCTCATCGCCGTGTCGAGATAGTCCGCCCCCGCCATCAGCGCTCCGGTGAAGATCGGCATGACGAATCGCGGGTCGACGACGTTGAGGACGTGCGTGATGCCATGCTCGCGACACAGCGCCGTGACCGCGTCGGAGTCCGCCGCATCGACTGCTGCCGCCCGAAAGCGCGGATCTCCGGTCCGGGCGACGACATCCTCCGCCCGCGAGAGGTCATAGTCGGCCACCACGCAGGCCTCGAAGAATCCGCGCCGTGCCGCGATCAGTGCTGCGGACGTACCCACCCCTCCGGCTCCGATAATCAGGATCCTCATGTCCATCGTCTCCTCCGGTGATGTGCTCACGAGTCGAAGCCCAGGCCCAGCCGGTCCAGGGTCCTGAGCCACAGGTTGCGTCTGCCGGCGTTGAGGTCGGCCTGGTGAAGGGCCGAGGTCGTCATTCCGATACCCCAGCTGCGAATGGGCTCAGGCGGGAACGGCAGCGGCTTCGAACGCACCATCTCCAACTCGGTCCGTCGGGTCGTGCGCTCGTCGAGCAGGTCCAGCATCGTCGCGGCTCCGAAACGAGAGGCCCCGACACCGAGTCCGGTGTATCCGGCCACGTACGCGAGCCTGCCGGAGTACGCGGTCCCCCAGAAGGCGCTGAACCGCGAGCAGGTGTCGATCGCACCGCCCCAGGCATGGCTGAAGCGGATCCCCTCCAACTGCGGGAACGTCTGCAGGAAGTGCTCGGCCAGCCGCTCGTAAGACTCATCGTGATGCTCGTACTGTGCGCCGAAGCCGTTGCCTGAGTGGTAGACGGCGTCGTAGCCACCCCACAGGATCCGCCCGTCGGGAGTCACCCGGTAGTAGTGGAACTGGTTCCCGGCATCGCTGACGCCCTCACGACCGTCCCAGCCGATGGCCGACCACTGGCGATCCGTCAGGGGTTCGGTCACGAGCACGTAGTCGTAGACGGGCACCACGTAGTGACTCAGTCGCTTGAGCAGTGGCGGGTAGGCGTTGGTCGCCAGGGCCACGCGACGAGCTCGGACCGCGCCGGCCGGCGTCGCTGCCAGCAGCCCGTCACCCTCATCCTCCAAGGACAGCACCGGAGAGTTCTCGTGGATCGTGACGCCCAGTTCGAGGCACGCGTCCCGCAGACCCCACGCCAGTCGCGCGGGATCCACGAGTGCGACGCCGGAGCGGTCGACGACGCCCCCGAGGTAGGTCGGCGAGTGGATGGCGCCCTGGGCGGCCTCCTGGTCCAAAATCACCAGATCCTCGCCCAAAGCCTGGCCTGCGCGCGCGTAGTCGTGGAGGTCCTCGACCTGGTGCTCCTCGATTGCCATGTCGATCTCACCAGCACGGGACCATCCGCAGTCGATCGACCAGTCAACGACGGCCTGCTGGATCGCCTCGAGGTTCTCTCGGCCCATCTCCAGCAGGGCCGGCATGTCGTCGGGCCACCGCTCGAGGCCGTTCATCAGCCCGTGGGTCAGCGAGGAGGCGACGAACCCGCCGTTGCGCCCGGTCGCGCCTTCGGCCACGCGGGCGCCGTCGACAAGGGTCACCCGCCGGTCGGGGTCGGCTTGCCGGGCCAGCAGAGC
>JAURME010000119.1 GCA_030830865.1 Candidatus Nanopelagicales bacterium
CAGGTCGCGCGGATCGGTCATCGTCCAGTTCTCGGTGAGCACGCTCACCAGGCGGGGCGCCGTCACGGACTAGACCTGGCGGGACCTGTCGGCGAGGAGGGTGCCGCCGGCGAACGTCGTACCCACCTCGCAGAAGTAGCCGGCGATGATCTCGTCGACCGGAAGCAGACTCGCCGGCTCATCCCAGGGTGAGTCCTGGAGTGTCAGCTCGGCATCGCCGACCCACGGCTGGCCGAGGTCGACGTCGACGCCGCCCATCGTCACGACCTGGTCCATCGACATGCCGGCGCCAGGCACGAGGGACGGCATGAGCCGGTGATGGAGCATCTTGTGGGCGTTGACGAAGCCGTTGCTCTCGGCCGGCTCGCGCAGGGTGACCTTCGCGCTGGCCAGGCGGTGGTCGTAGGCGGCCAGCGAGGCGCCGAAGGTGCCGCCGGGCGCGATCCGCGGGGCAGCCTTGCCTCGCCCATAGGGGCGCGTCACGAACACGCTGCCGAGTTTCTTGGGGTAGCCCTGGAACCAGCCGCGGCCGATGGCGAAGTCGGTGGTGACCCAGATGAGGACGCAGCGGCTGTAGGTCACCCCGCCGTAGGAGCAGCGCACGACGACGAAGCACTCGAGGTACTGCGAGCGGGCGGGGTCGAGCAGTTCTGCTCCGTCGGCGCTGCAGGACTGCCAGTCCGCCCAGATGAAGGCAACCGCTCCCGGATCCTCAGGGGCGAGGTCGACATCGCCGGGCAGCAGGGCGCGCACACGGGCCGGGTCCGTCCTGTACTCCACCGTCAGCAGGGTCCCGGAGTAGTGCCAGGGCATCGGCGGCACGAGGGCGGATGCACCGCTGGGGGTGAAGGGGGGGAGAAAGCCGTGGAGCTCGGTCATGGCGTCACCGTACCGGAACATCGTTCGGCCCCGAATGACAATCGGTGAGGCGGTCGCCCGTTCATCGGCGAGACCGGATTGCGACACGAATTGGATATTTGATCCGTAAATCCCGGAGGTGCTTGACCGGCCCTCCTCAGTGCGCCACTCTGGCCGACATCGTTCGGCCCCGCACGAGCCCTCGGGCCCAACCATGCTTGGAGGAAGCATGTCGCAACGGGATCACCTACCGAAGTCCGATCAGGCGCTCGGAGCGCCGGATCCTGAGACACCGAACACCAGCCTGAGGAAGGGCACGCTCGGCCTCCTCGGCATCGTCTTCTTCGTCGTCGCCGCGGCCGCACCGCTGGCGGGCATGACAGGCGCTTTCCCGGTGGCCGTCGGCATCGGCAACGGAGCTGCCGCCGCCGGCATGTATGTCGCCGTCGGCATCATCCTGCTGCTGTTCAGCGTCGGCTACGCGAACATGAGCCACTACGTGACGAACACGGGTGCGTTCTTCGCCTACGTGGGCCGCGGCCTCGGCATCGTGCCGGGCGTCGGTTCCGCCATGGTCTCCCTGCTGGCCTACCTGGCCGTCCAGTGGTGCGTCATCGGCTTCCTGGGCTTCCAGCTCTCACTCCAGATGGAGATCAAGTTCGGAATCGTCATCGACTGGTGGATCTACGCCCTCGCGCTCATCGTGGTGGTCTGGGTGCTCTCCATCCTGGCTGTCGACGTCGGCGCCAAGATCCTCGGCGTGCTGCTCACCATCGAGCTCGTCGCCCTCCTCATCGTCGGCTTCGCAGCCATCTTCAACGGCGGCCCGGAGGGCCCGGACTTCGTCTCGTCCTTCAGCCCGGGCGAGATCTTCGCCGGTGGCCTTGTCGGGGGTGCGGGCATCGCGTTCTCGTTCGCCCTTGCCTCCTTCATCGGCTTCGAAGCGACGGCCATCTACGGCGAGGAGTCCAAGGACCCCAAGCGCACCGTTCCCAAGGCGACCTACATCTCCGTCATCCTGATCACCGCGATCTTCGCCATCGTCGGCTTCGGGCTGGTCACGGGCCTCGGCTCCTCGGATATCCAGAACAAGGTCTTCGAGGTGACGGCGGTCGACGGTATCCCGCTCGCCGATCCGTCCGGCATGCTCTTCACGGTCTCGACGACCTTCGTCGGACAGTGGATGACAGAGCTCATGGGCTGGATCATCCTGACGTCGCTCTTCGCGGCGACGCTGGCCTTCCAGAACAGCGCTGCGCGGTACTTCTTCTCGATGGGTCGCGCCGGAGTGCTGCCGAAGAAGCTCGACCACACGAACAGCCGTCAGGCCCCTCAGACGGCGACCACGGTGGTGAGCATCCTGGCGATCGTGCTCGTGATCGTCGCGCTCATCCTGAACTGGGATCCGATCCTGAACATCTTCTACTGGTTCTCGGCGGTCGCAGTGCTCTCGATCGTGCTCACGGAGATCCTCGTGAGCATCGCGATCATCGTGTACTTCCGAAGGACCAAGGAGGACACGAGGCTGTGGCACACGGTCATCGCTCCCGTGCTCGCGATCGCAGGCCTGGCACTCGGTGAGATCATGCTCATGGCGAGGTTCAACCTCTTCGCGGGCACAGCCGTCGACCCGAATATGTGTCCGGGCGACACTGGGTCAGGGTGTGGTCCGTTCGAGCACAATGCGACGGGCTGGGTGCTGATCCTACTTCCGTTCGCGATCTTCATCGTCGGCCTCATCATCGGTGCGGTCCGGCGCAACAAGGAGAACTACGACGCGGTGCACAACTTCGTCAGCTGATCACTCGGCACAGCAGTGGGGCCCGGCCAATGGCCGGGCCCCACTCGCATGTCGAGGGTCAGGTCGTCGTATCAGGTGCGGCGTGTGACGGTCACCGGGAAGCTCGCGATGCCGTTCACGAAGTTGGATCGGGTCCTCGCGATCGGCCCTGACTGCTCGAACCGGATGCCGAGCCGGATCATCTCCTCCAGCAGCACGCGGATCTCCATGCGGGCGAGCGGAGCGCCCAGGCAGTGGTGCGGACCCTTCGCCCCGAAGGAGACCTGGGGCGGCTTGATGGGCCGCGTGATGTCGAACGTCAGGGCCTCGGGGAACTCGGACTCGTCGAAGTTCGCGCTGCAGTAGTAGATGACGACCTTGTCATCGGTTGCGATGGGTACACCCGCCAACTCGGTGTCCCTCGTCGCAGTGCGCCTCATGTGGAGCACGGGAGTGGCATAGCGGATGATCTCCTCCACCGCGTTCTCCACCAGCTCCGGTCTCGCATGCAGCAGTTCGAGCTGGTCAGGGTTGTCGACAAACGCCTTGATGCCGTTGCTGATCGCGGTGCGAGTCGTTTCGTTCCCGGCGAAGACCAGCACATGGAACATGTTCTTGAAGTCGTGGTCCGTGAGCGCCTCGCCTTCGTACCTCGCCTCGACGAGCGTGGTGACGAGGTCGTTGCGCGGCTGTCTCGTGCGCTCCTCGCGCATGGCCCGCCCGTATTCGAAGAGGGCGTGGGATGCAGGGGCACTGAAGGGGAGGAGCTCCAGGGGAGTGGTGTTCCCGTACGCATCCGCGGGAACGCCCGTCGAGTCGATCAGCTCGTCCGACCACTGCACCAGCATGTCTGCGTCCTCCTCGGGAACCCCGAGGATGTTGACGATGACCCTGATGGGAAGGGGGGCGCTCACCGCACTCACGAGATCGACGCTGCCCGCCTCCGCGGCGTCCTCGAGCAGTTGTACGGCGATCTCCCGGGTTACCTCCTCGTAGCCCTTGACCTTGTGGCCGGTGAACGCCGGCATGCCGAGGCGACGCAGAGTGATGTGCTCGGGTCGGTCGGTGTCGATGATCGAACGCCGGGCGTTCATCTGCTCCTCGGTGAGGTCCGGCAGATTCGTCATGCCGCGGGCACTCGAGTACGTCTCCGGATCGCGGGTCACGGTCACCAAGTCGGCATATCGGGTGACCGCCCAGAACGGGCGCCCCTCGTACATCTGCTGCGATACCGGGGCCTCGCGGCGCAGGGTGGCGAAAACCTCATGGGGGATCCCATCGGCGTACAGGCCCGGATCGGTGATGTCGGGGCCGTGCGTGTCGGCCACGCTCATCGAGCGCCCCCCGGGGTGATCACGAAGCGACCCGAGACGTCACCGCTGTGCAGGCGCTCGTGAGCCGACCCCACCTCGTCGAGTGAGATGAGCTCGACCGGCGAATGCAGCGGCTGCTGCTGGGCCAGCGCGACCATGTCGTGCATCTGCCCGAGCGTCCCCCATACCGACGTCATGAAGCGGGCCTCATGGGGCACTGCCCCGAAGCCGAAGGGGATCGTGCCTCCGTAGAGCCCGACCACGACGACGAGCCCCTGCCGATGGACGTGGTCCCGCGCGGTCGCCAGGGTGGCCTCGGCGCCGACGAAGTCGATCACCGCGGTGAAGGTTCCCTCCACTTCGCCGGGTGCGGCGGTCGCGTCGGCTCCGAGTTCCGTGGCGATGGTCCTTTTCTCCTCGGAGGCGTCGAGCACGGTCACCTCGGCGTCGGAACGACGCTTGAGCCACTGCAGCCCAAACTGTCCGAGTCCGCCTGCTCCCAGCACGAGGACCCGCGGGCTCGCGGCGCTTCGCAGGGTCTCCAGGGTGTGGTCGACGGCCCGGTATGCGGTGAGCCCGCCGCAGGCGAGGGGGGCGGCCTGCGCCGGATCGAGGTCACCCAGGGGAACGAGATAGCGGCGGTCTGGGACCGCCATCCGCTCGGCGTATCCGCCGTCACGGAACAGACCGGCCTCGGTCGCGTTGGGGCAGATCATCTCCTGACCGGACTCGCAGGCCCAGCAGCCGGGTTGACGGCATCCCCAGCACGCGTACACCAGTACCGGTCCGAGTTCGGCGTCCGTCGCTGCTACCTCGTGGCCGAGGATGACGGGCAGCACGGTGGGGTAGTCGCCGGCGGCGGCGTGCAGGTCACTGTGGCAGATGCCGCAGGCGAGGACATCGACGACGGCGCCGCCGTCGGGGGCGGTCGGATCGGGGACGTCTCGCAGGTCCAGGGGTGTTCCGGGAGCCGTGAGGACTGCTGCGCGCATGGGCGAGGTCTCCTAGTCTGCGAGGAATGGCCAATTGCAGGACGATCAGGTGGCAGGACACTACATTTATCAAGTATCCGCAAGCGAGGTGGGAGGTTCGATGGAGTCGTGGGATCCCGGGGAACGGGACCGGGTGGCAGCCCTGTGCGAGGAGCACTCCATCCACACGGTGGAGTGTGTGGTTGTCGACACCTGGGGGGTGCCGCGAGGCAAGAGGATCCCGGTGCGACAGTTCCTCCGCGGCGGCGGTTTCCACATCGCCAATGTGATCTACACATGGGATCCGACCTGCTTCATCTTCTCGACCCCCTGGGTCAATGAGGAGCACGGCTTTCCCGACATGCACGCAGTCCCGGACCTCTCGAGCTTCCGGATCGCCGGGTGGACCGAGGGCGTCGCCATCGTCATGTGCGACACGTACAACACCCAGACCCACGAGCCGGTCTCCCTGGACTCGCGGGCGATGCTCAAGCGACAGCTCGCGCGAGCTGCCGAGATGGGCTTCGGTGTGGATGCCGCCACCGAGCTCGAGTGCCACTTCTACACGGACGACTGGCAGCCCCTCTACGACAACATCGACTGCTATTCCATCTACCGGGGCTTCGAGATGGAGCCCTTCATGCTCGACATCCGCGAGTCCCTGCGCAAGACGGGCATCGAGGTCGAGGCGACCAATGTGGAGTACGGACCGGGGCAGACCGAGATCAACCTGCGTTACGGGCCGGCGATGGAGATGGCCGACCACACCGTCTACTTCAAGTACATCGTCCGTCTCGTCGCCCGCCGTCACGGGCTTCGCGTGACCTTCATGGCCAAGCCGTACCTCCTCGAGGCGGGGAACGGCATGCACGTCCACCAGTCCCTGACTCAGGACGGTGTCAACGTCTTCGCCGAGACCGATGAGGACTCAGTCCTGGGCAACAGCACGATGCGCCGCTATCTCACCGGACTCCTGGCACACCACAAGGACCTGCAGTTGATCATGACTCCGACCATCAGCGGGTACAAGCGGGTGCAGGACTACTCCTTCTCGCCGACACAGGTCACCTGGGGGCTCGACCACCGGCTGGTCGGCGTGCGCTCCATCGTGGATGCCGGGTCAGGCAATCGGCTCGAGGCCCGGTGGGGTGCGGCAGACGCCAACCCCTACCTTGTGCTCTCCGGGTGTATCGCCGCGGGACTGGACGGGCTGGAGAACGACTACGACCTCATGCCTCAGGTCACCGGCGACCCGCACGCCGACGAGCGATGGGAGCGTCTGCCCACCGGCATCGAGGGCGCCATCGAGAACTTCGACACCCCGTTCACACGTGCGGTGTACGGCGACGACTTCGTCGACACCTTCCTCATCATGCAGCGCCGTGAGGCCCAGGAGTTCCTGGAGAACGCCGACCAGGGCGAGGACGTCAGCGAGTGGGAGATCAGCCGCTATCGGGCGGTCATGTAGGTGGCCCGCATCCTTCTCATCAGCCATGAGCCCGAGGCCGCTCCGGCGCTCATCGGCGAGGTCCTGGGGGATCGTGGCCATGACACCGTTGTGCATGTGGTTCTGGCCGATCCGGAAGCACCGGACGTCGACTACCCCGATCCGTCGGGATTTGACGCCGTCGTCGCTCTCGGCTCCTTCGCCAACGCCTATGACGCCGGCGCGCGGGCCTGGGTCGAGCCGGAGATCGCACTGATCCGCCGCATGACCGACGATGACGTGCCGTACCTAGGGGTGTGCTTCGGCGGTCAGCTGCTCGCCGAGAGCCTGGGCGGACACGTGGAACGGGCCCCGGCCGCAGACCAGGAGATCGGCCTGGTGACCTTCGAGCACGATGACACCGTGCCCGTCCCGGGCGGACCATGGTTCACGTGGCACGAGGACCGCATGGTCCTGCCGGAGGGAGTGGACGTGCTGGCCCGCAACGGCAGTGCCGTCCAGCTCTTCCGCCACGGACGCTCGGTGGGCACGCAGTTCCATCCGGAGGCCGAGGTCCCACTGGTGGAGGGATGGCTGCGGATCGGCTCGGACCACGTCCCAGAGCACACCACCGCCGAGCGGCTTCTCGCCGACCTGCGTGACAACGAGGCGCAGCTCCGGGCCAACTGCGAGGCGCTCGTCGACTGGTTCCTGTCTGACGTCGCGGGGATCGAGCGGTGACCGCCCCGCTGCAGGGCATCGTCGTCGTCGCACTGGAGCAGGCGATCTCTGCTCCCTTCGCGACCCGCCAGTTGGCCGACCTCGGCGCGACGGTGATCAAGGTCGAGCGCACTGAGGGGGACTTCGCGCGGCACTATGACTCGGTCGTGCATGGGGAGTCAGCCTTCTTCGTCTGGGCTAATCGGGGCAAGCAGTCGCTGGCCCTCGATGTGAAGGATCCCGAGTCGGCACGGCTGCTCGCACGGCTCATCGCGGGTTGCGATGTCTTCATCCACAACCTCTCACCCCGCGCGTCGCATGCTCTGGGCATCGATGCCGAGACTCTGCACGATCGTCACCCGCATCTCATCGCGGCAGAGATCTCCGGCTACGGCCTCGGCGGCCCGCGCACGGACGACAAGGCCTATGACCTCGCCATTCAGGCAGAGGCAGGGGTCTTCTCCGTCACGGGTATGGGCGAGATGAGCAAGGTCGGCTTCTCCGTCGCCGACATCTGCGCCGGCATGTACGCCTTCTCGAGCATCCTTGCGGCCCTCGTCCGGCGCGAGCGAACCGGCGAGGGAGCTGCCGTCCATGTCTCGATGCTCGACTCCCTCGCCGAGTGGATGTCAGCCCCCCTGTACGGGGCGGTCTACGGGCAAGGTCAGGGTCCGAGGACCGGACGACGCCACCACGCGATCGCGCCCTATGGCACGTTCGACCTGAGTGACGGGTCGACCGTGCTCATCGCCGTGCAGAGCGACGCGGAGTGGCGCAGCATGGCCGAACACCTCATGGGCGACGCCGATCTGGGCACCGATCCCCGGTTCGACACGAACGAGCATCGCATCGCCGAAGTCGACGAACTCGAGTCCGTCATCCGACAGCGGCTGTCCGAACTCACCGCGGACGAGGCCCGGGCGGGCCTGGAACGTGGCCGTATCGCGCACGCGCGGGTCAACGACCTCGCTGGAGTCTGGTCGCACGAGCAGCTGCGCGCGCGCGGTCGCTTCGGTGACGTCTCGACTCCGAGTGGGGACGTGGAGCTGCTCTCGGCCCCCTTCGACATCAGCGAGGCGCCGCTGTCGACGCAGCGCGTTCCCGCTCTCGACGAGCATGACGACGCCGTGATCGACGCGATCGTCCAGCGCGGTCGCGACCGTCAGTAGGACTTGGGGAGCCCGAGGACATGCTGACCGAGGTAGGCGAGCACGAGGTTGTTGTTGATGGGTGCAACCTGGTAGAGCCGGGTCTCGCGGAATTTGCGCTCGATGTCGTACTCGACGGCGAAGCCGAATCCTCCATGAGCGTCCAGGGCTGCGTTGGCCGCCGCCCACGAGGCCTCGGACGCCAGGAACTTCGCCATGTTCGCCTCGGCCGCGCACTTCTCCCCGGCATCGAACTTCGCCGCCGCCTCGAAACGGACAAGGTTTGCGGCGCACAGTTGGGCGTAGGCCCGCGACAGCGGGAATTGGACGCCCTGATTCGCCCCGAGGGGCTTGCCGAAGACCTCACGGCCGTTGGCGTAGTCGACCGCGCGTTCAAGGACGAAGCGCCCGTCACCGATGCACTCCGCGGCGATGAGGATTCGCTCGGCATTCATGCCGTCGAGGATGTAGCGGAAGCCGTTGCCCTCGTCGCCGATCAGTGCGTCGGCGGGGATCACGACATCGTCGAAGAACACCTCGGTCGTGTTGTGGTTCATCATCGTCGGGATCGGGTTGATCGTGAGTCCCGGCAGGTCCCGCATGTCGAAGATGAACGCGGAGATCCCGTCGGACTTCTTCTCGACCTCGTCGAAGGGGGTGGTGCGGGCCAGCAGGATCATCAGGTCCGAGTACAGCGCTCGGGAGGTCCAGATCTTCTGCCCGTTGATGCGCCAGCCCTCGGGGACGCGTTCGGCGCGGGTGCGGATGCGCGTCGTCTCCGACCCGGCTGTCGGCTCGGTGACCCCGAAGGCCTGCAGGCGCAGGCTCCCGTCGGCGATGCCGGGCAGGTACCGCTGCTTCTGCTCCTCGGATCCATGTCGGAGCAGGGTGCCCATGATGTACATCTGGGCATGACACGCACTGGGATTCCCGCCCGACGCGGAGATCTCCTCGAGGATGACGGACGCCTCCGTCAGGGTGGCTCCGCCGCCGCCGTACTCCTCGGGGACGAGGGCGCCGAGGAAGCCTGCGTCCGTGAGCGCCGCGACGAACTCCTCGGGGTAGCGGTCCGGTTCCAGGCCGCGCCAGTATGCGCCATCGAAGCGTTCGACGACCTCGCGCACCCCAGCGCGGAGGTCGTCGTGGTCGGAGTTCTGGATGAGATCCACGAGGAATTTGTATCATTTATCAAATCAATCTGCAGGAGAGCCCCATGACCACGACCGCTCCCGACTGGAACGCCCTCGCCGCCTCGGTTGAGTTCCCCACGGACCTGCTCATCGACGGCGCCTGGGATTCCGGGGTGGGCCGGGTGGAGGTCATCAGTCCAATCGACGGACGGGTGGTGACCGACGTCGCCCAGGCCGACGGGACCGCGGTTGATCAGGCGGTGGCCTCGGCGCGGCGATCCTTCGAGGATCGTCGCTGGGCCGGACTCGCACCGGTGGACCGCAAGGATGTGCTCATCCGCTGGGCGCATCTGGTCAATGACCACGCCCCCCAGCTCGCCGTCCTCACGGCACTGGAGATGGGCAAGCCCGCGCGCGAGGCCCAGGCCATCGACGTCCGTGCCTGCCATCGCACGCTCCGCTGGTTCGGTGAGGCTCTCGACAAGGTCCTCGATGAGATGCCCAAGGTGCCCGACTCGTCCTGGGCGATGATCGAACGAGAGCCGGCTGGCGTCGTCGGTGCGATCACTCCCTGGAACTTTCCTCTGACGATCGAGACGTGGAAGATCGCACCCGCTCTCGCCGTCGGCTGCTCAGTCGTCCTGAAGCCCGCGGAGCTGTCGCCCTTGACTGCTCTCTATGTCGCGCGGCTGGGCCTCGAGGCGGGCCTTCCCGAAGGTGTCCTCAACGTCGTCAACGGCACCGGTGCCGTGGCCGGCGCGGCCCTTGCCGGCCATCCGGATGTCGACATCATCACGTTCACCGGCTCGACGGCCACGGGGCGTCGCATCATGACGGCGGCCGCCGAGTCCAACATGAAGCGTCCGTACCTAGAACTCGGAGGCAAGGGCGCGAACATCGTCTTCCCGGACGCCGACCTCGATGCCGCGGCCGCAACGACGGCCTGGGCCGTCACCTACAACGCCGGTCAGATGTGCACGGCCGGGTCGCGGCTCATCGTCCATGAGTCCGTCAAGGACGAGGTCATGGAACGGGTACTTGCCGCGATGGCGGGACTGCAGCCGGACAATCCCCTGAACCATGACGCTCCCATCGGGGCGATCGCCAGCTCCCGGCAGCTCGACACGGTTCACGGGATCGTCACCCGGGGCCTCGCCGAGGGCGGCCGCCTGGTCACGGGTGGATCGCCCACGCTGACGGAGACGTGTGGCTCCTACTACCCGCCGACCGTGGTCGACGACCTCACGCCGGATTCCTACCTGGCCCAGACCGAGGTCTTCGGCCCCGTGCTGTCGGTCCTCAGCTTCAGCGGGGATCAGGAGGCCGTCGACATCGGCAATGCCACCCCGTACGGCCTGGCCTCGGCGGTGTGGACGAACGACCTCAGCCGGGCGCGACGTGCGTCCAAGGGTCTTCGGATGGGTACCGTCTGGGTCAACTGCTACGAGGAAGGGGACCTGACGGTGCCGTTCGGGGGAGTGAAGCAGTCCGGCTTCGGAAGCGACAAGTCGCTGCATGCCATGGAGAAGTTCACCGATCTCAAGACCACCTGGATCGAGCTGTCATGAGCCCGGCACCCGAACGCCGCCGGCGAGCGAATCTGGCCGAGGAGGTCGCCGCCTACCTGCGTGAGGAGATCCTCAGCGGACGGCTCCGGTCCGACGAGCGGATCGATCAGGACGGTGTCGCGCAGCGGTTGGGTGTCAGCCGCCTGCCGGTGCGAGAAGCCCTCATCTCCCTCGACCGCGAGGGGTTGGTCCAGACCATCCCCCGCAAGGGCACCTACGTGTCACGGGTCGACCGAGCCGACATCCTCGACCACTACCTCATCTTCGGACAGGTCGCCGGACTGGCCGCGGCGCGGGCCGTCGTGCGGATGGATGATCAGGACCTCGAGGCCCTGCAGGACCTGCACGACCGGATGATGGACGCGGACAGCCTGGCCGAGCAGCAGCGCATGAACCATGAGTTCCACCGGATCATCAATCGCGCAGCGGGCAGCCAGCGCATCGTCAGCATGATGCAGCTGCTGGGACGCTCTCTTCCGATGCCCTACCAGGACTTCCCAGCCGAATGGCTGGAGGAGGCCAACCGCCAGCACCAGGACATCGTCGAGGCCTTCCGGCGGCGGGACACCCTTGCGGCCCAGCGGGCCATGGAGCAGCACATCAATGCCAGTGCCCGACACGCGATCGAGGTGCTGGAGCGCCTCGACTTCTTCGAGGACGAGTGATGGACCGACACCTCCATTGGATCAACGGCGCTCGCACCGCCCCGGCCAGCGGCGAGTTCCTGCCCACGCTCGACCCCATGACCGGGGAGCCCTGGGCGCAGATCGCTCGGGGTGACGCGGCCGATGTCGACGCCGCGGCTCAGGCCGCCCAGTCGGCTTTCGCCGGTTGGCGGGCCGTCGGACCGACCCGTCGCGCGGACATCCTGTGGCGCCTGGGTGACCTGATCGCCGACAACGCCGACGAGCTGGCAGCACTCGAGGCCCGCGACGCCGGCAAGGTCGTGCGTGAGGTCAAGGGGCAGATGACGTCGATGCGCGCCTGGTACCACTACTACGCATCGCTGGCGTACCAGACCGAGGGACGCAGCATCCCCCAGGACCGCGCGAGCCTCACCGTGTTCACTCAGCGCATCCCGTTCGGGGTCGTCGGCGTCATCCCCGCCTTCAACTCGCCGATGCTGCTCGGCGGCATGGGACTCGCGCCCGCTCTGGCCGCCGGCAACACGGTGATCGTCAAGCCGCCCGAGGTGAACGCGCTGTCGCTGCTGCGTCTGGGCGAACTGGCTCAGCAGGCAGGCCTCCCCGACGGCTGCCTCAACATCGTGACCGGTTTCGGCAACGAGGCCGGCGATGCCGTGGTCGCCCACCCGCATGTGCGCAAGGTGTGGTTCACCGGCGGTCCCGACAGCGCCCGCTTCGTGGCCGCGACGGCTGCGCAGCACCTGAAGCCGCTGGTGCTGGAGCTCGGTGGCAAGAGCGCGAACATCTTCTTCGATGACGTTCGTGTGGACGATGTCGTCAACGGCGTCATCGCGGGCATCTTCGCCGCTGCCGGTCAGACCTGCGTCGCCGGCTCCCGCCTCCTCGTGCACGAGAACGTGGCAGACGAACTCGTCGCGAAGATCGCCGCGCGTGCGCGCACCATCCGGCTCGGCGACCCCACCTCGGAGGACACCGAGATGGGGCCGATGTCGCAGGAGAAGATCCTCGCCGGTGTGCGGTCGCGCGTCCAGGAGGCGATCGGCGAGGGGGCGCACCTCGTCTACGGCGGAGATGACGCCTATCGCCCGGACCATGGCTGGTTCTATGCGCCTACCGTCCTTGACGGTGTCACCAATGACATGTCCGTCGCGCGCAACGAGCTGTTCGGTCCGGTCCTCTCCGTCATCCGTTTCCGTGATGAGGACGAGGCCATCGCCATCGCCAACGACTCGCCCTTCGCGCTCGCTGCGGGAGTGTGGACGCGTGACCTCGGTCGCGCCCATCGGGTCGCCGGAGCACTGGACACCGGAACCGTCTGGGTGAACATGTACCGGGCTCTGCAGTTCGCCACCCCGTTCGGCGGCAACAAGCTGTCCGGCTACGGTCGGGAGAACGGCATGGACGGTTTCGCCGAGTTCACGCAGCCCAAGGGCGTCTGGGTCGAGTCGAGTGACGAGCCCGTGGGTGACCCGTTCGTCCTGCGGGCCTGAGACCGTTGACCTCCCTCGCCGCCTTCAAGGAGAGCGCATGACCCGCCCCCGTATCGCGATCCTCGGCCGGTTCACGGAATCGGCCAGCGCCCTGCGCTACCGCGGTGTGGTGAGCGCACGCGCGCTCCTGGAGGGAGTCTGGGCGGCGGGAGGTGATCCGGTCACGCTGCTACCGGGCGATGACGCCGACGCCCTGGACTGGACCACGCGCCTTCAGGGTATGGACGGTGTGCTCCTGGCCGGCGGAGGGGACTTGGACCCGTGCCACTACGGAGGTGACTCGCAGGACCCGTCCGTCTATGACGTCGACGCCGTTCAGGACACGGCCGATCTGAGCCTCGCGACCTACTGCCTCACGCATCCCATCCCCACCCTGGCCGTGTGCAGAGGTCTCCATGTGGTCAACGTTGTGCGCGGTGGGTCCCTCGTGGTCGACATGCCCGCCGCGCATCGGCACATGGTGCAGCCGATCACCCTCGAAGCGGGTGCCGAGCCGTTGGGCACGCCCGGGGAGATCCTGCACATCTCCTGCTATCACCACCAGGCGATCGACCGCCTGGGAGAGGGTATGATCGTCGTCGCCCGCTCCGACGACGGAACGGTGGAGGCGGTGACGATCGATGCCCCCGCGTGGATGGTGGGCATCCAGTGGCACCCCGAGGACACCTATCGCGACGATCCCCGGCAGCGTCGGGTCTTCGAGGATCTAGTGGCCCGAGCCCGTGACGCTCGAGCTGCTCACGCCCGGTAGCGCTCGGCGAGGTAGACGCCCGTCAGGACGACGAACGCGCCGATGATCTGGACGGGTGCCAGCACCTCGCCGAGGGCGATCCAGGCGATGAAGGTCGCGACGAGCGGCTCCGTCATCCCGAAGACGGACGCCTGCGAGGCCCTGATGTGGTGCAGGGACATCACGATGAGCCAGAACGGCACGACCGTGCCGAGGACGACCATCCAGGCGACGAGCCACCAGACCTGGACGTCCGGGCCGCTGCCGCCAAGGGGCTGACCGCTCCCGGTCAACTGATCCCAGGGGAACGTCCACCAAGGCTTGGCGAAGACCCAGAACAGGGTTGCGGCACCGAAGCCCCACATCGTCATGGACACGGGGTCGCGTGGCTCTAGGCGCTGGATCTGTGCGTCACCGGTGAGGAAGTAGATGGCCAACGCTGCAGCCGCACCGAAGGCGGCGGCGACGCCGAGGGGATCGAGGGTGAACCCCTTCCATATCTCGGCGACGAGAGCGAGTCCGATGAGGGCGATCACCAGGCCCAGCCAGACGATGCGCGGCGTGGGATGGCGCAGGCCGAACCTGAACCACAGCGCGACCATGATCGGTGCGGTGAACTCAATGAGCAGAGCGATGCCGACCGGAAGGGTCTCCAGGGCAAGGAAGTACAGGTACTGCGTCATGGCGACGCCGAGGACGCCGTACGCGAGCAGGATCCCGATCTCGTTCCGTCGGATCCGCAGGGCGCGTGGACGAGTGATCGCCACGAAGACGAAGAGGATGAGGAAGGCGAGCGTGACGCGAAGCTGTGACAGGTAGGTGGAGTCGATGCCCGTCAGCAGGATCGCCTTGGAGACCGTGCCGTTGATGGCGAAGAGGGTGGCCGCCAGCAGGTAGAGCGAGTAGCCGAGGGCGGGACGTGTCTGGCGCGTCGGCGTGATCCCGGGGATCGGCTCGGCGAGATCGCTCACGTACGGAGCGCGGCGTCGTACACCGCGATCGTCTGATTGGCGATGGCGTCCCAGCCGAAGTCGCTGACCGCACGGAGTCGGCCCGCCGCCCCCATGGCCTGAGCGCGCTGCGGATCGGCGGCCACGCTGTTGACCGCATCGGCGAACGCGTGCTCGAACGCCTTGGGCTCTGCGGCGTCGTAGGGCACGAGTACACCCGTCTCACCATCGACAACGACCTCAGGGATCCCGCCCACGGCGGAGGCCACGACGGCGGTCTCGCAGGCCATGGCCTCGAGGTTCACGATGCCGAGGGGCTCGTAGATGGACGGGCACGCGAAAACAAGGGCGTGCGTGAAGAGCTGGATGAGCCGCGTGCGGTCCACCTGCTCCTCGATCCACACGACGCTGTCGTCGCCGCGCTCCTCGCGCAGGCGCGCGACCGCAGCGGCCGTCTCCTCACCGATCTCAGGAGTGTCGGGGGAGGAAGCGCACAGGACGAGTTGGACGTCGTTCTCGAATCGGCGAGCGGCGTTGATGAGATGCACGATGCCCTTCTGGCGCGTGATGCGTCCGACGAACAGTGCATAGGGGCGGCGGATGCCGAACTCCTCGACCGCGGCCGTGCTCGGGTCCGGGCGGTAGACGGTCGTGTCGATGCCGTTGTGGACGACGTCGACCTTGTCCGGGTCGACCGACGGGTAGGACGCCAGCACATCGGCTCGCATCCCATGGCTCACGGCGATGATCCGAGCGGCCCCCTCGTAGGCGGTGCGCTCGACCCAGGAGGAGACGCGGTAGCCGCCGCCGAGCTGCTCCTCCTTCCACGGGCGCAGGGGCTCGAGGGAGTGGGCGGTCAGGACGTGGGGGACACCATGGAGGAGCCCACCGATGTGTCCCGCAAGGTTGGCGTACCAGGTGTGGGAGTGCAGGAGGTCGACCCCCTTCGTGGCGTCGACCATCTCCAAATCCACGCCCAGGGTCTGGATCGCCGGATTCGCCTCGGCCAGGGAGGGTGGCACCTGATGCGCGTCGGCGTCGGTCCGGGGAGCGCCGAAGCAGTGGACATCCACATCGATCTTGCGCCGCAGTTCGGCCACGAGGTGCTCGACATGGACGCCCGCGCCCCCGTAGATGTCCGGCGGCCATTCCTTGGTCAGCATCCCCACTCGCACGCTGTGAGCCTAGCGTTCCGCTGCATACCCCCTATGGAGGTGCTGTGACGGACTAGGGTTCGCTCTGTGAGCAGCGATCCGCACGTGCTGTCGATGGTCCTCGCCGGCGGTGAGGGCAAGCGGCTGATGCCGTTGACGGCGGATCGAGCCAAGCCGGCTGTGCCCTTCGGTGGCTCCTATCGGCTTGTGGACTTCGTCCTGTCGAACCTCATCAACGCGGGCCTGCGACGGGTCTGCGTCCTGACGCAGTACAAGTCGCACAGTCTGGACCGTCACATCACGCAGACCTGGCGGATGCCGACCCTCCTGGGCGACTACGTGACACCGGTCCCTGCCCAGCAGCGCCTCGGACCGCGCTGGTACACCGGCAGCGCCGACGCCATCTTCCAGAGCCTCAACCTGGTCTACGACGAGCAGCCCGAGTACGTCGTCATCTTCGGCGCCGACCACGTGTACCGCATGGACCCCATGCAGATGATCCAGGCGCACATCGACAGCGGTGCCGGTGTGACGGTCGCGGGGATCCGAATGCCCAAGTCGATCTCCCACCAGTTCGGCGTGATCCAGACCGCCCCCGACGGCCAGCGGATCGCGCAGTTCCTGGAGAAGCCGGCGGATCCGCCGACCATCCCCGGGGACGACGAGAACTCCTACGTGTCGATGGGCAACTACGTCTTCAGCACCGAGGTGCTGCTCGAGGCCCTCAGGGCGGACGCGGCCGATCCTGCCTCCGTGCATGACATGGGCGGCAACATCATCCCGATGCTCACCGAGCAGGGGCAGGCGCAGGTCTACGACTTCGCGACCAACATCGTGCCCGGCGCGACAGAACGCGACAAGGGTTACTGGCGTGATGTGGGAGCTCTTGACAGCTATCACGATGCGCACATGGACCTGGTGTCAGTCCACCCGATCTTCAACCTCTACAACCGGCGCTGGCCGATCCTGTCGAATCTCCCTCCCTTGCCTCCGGCGAAGTTCATCGAGGGCGGCAATGCCCACGAGTCGATGGTCGGCGCCGGGACTATCGTGTCGGGCGCCCATGTGCGCACTTCGGTGCTGGCGAGCAACGTGTTCGTCGACTCGGGCGCCTACGTCGAGGGCAGCGTGATCATGCCGGGTGTGACGATCGGCCGGAACGCCGTGGTGCGCAACGCGATCCTGGACAAGAACGTGGTGGTGCCCAGCGGTGCTCAGATCGGTGTGGACCTGGACCGGGATCGTGAGCTCTACACGGTGAGCGACGGTGGGGTCGTATGCCTGGGCAAGGGCGTCACCGCCCAATCCTGATCCCTAGAACAGCCGATCGACGCACGCGTTCCGGCAGTGCCGATGGACCGACGGAGTGGATGCGGCCGTTCACGGTGTGTTCACCCAAGCGTGGGCCAGAGTTTCTGACGGTGACCCGCTGCGTATACCGGTCCCCACAACGCTTCCTCCATGACGGTGACCGACCCGGTGTTCCGTGATCTCCACTCGGCTGCGACCTCGCACCGTGGCGACAGGATCTTCAACCGCACGGTCACTGCCCTGGCCTTCACGGCCCTGCTCGTGCTTGCCGGCATCTCGATCTTCCTCGGCGCCCAGGCCGTCCCGGTCCTCGCCGAGCTCGGCCCGTCCTACCTGACCACCACGGCCTGGGATCTCACGTCCACTCCGCCGGACGTCGGCATCTGGGGGATGCTCTACGGCTCCGTCCTACTCGCCGTCATCGGTCTGCTCATCGCCGTCCCCGCCGGCCTTCTCCTCGCGGTCTTCATGGTCTTCATGGCCCCACCCAAGATCTCGAAGGCGCTCACCTCGCTGGTCGACCTCATGGCCGCCATCCCGTCGGTGATCATCGGCCTGTGGGCGTTCTACGTGCTGACCGGTCCGGCCGTCGAGTGGCAGCAGCTTCTCAACGAGTACCTCGGCTGGATCCCGATCTTCCAGAACACCTCGGGCAACTTCCTCGGCACGCCGTTCATCGCCGGATTCGTGCTCGCGATCATGATGATCCCGATCATCACCTCGATCTCGCGCGAGGTCCTGTCCCACACGCCCCCGGAGCTCATCAACGCCTCGGAGGCACTCGGCTGTTCCCTGTGGACCATGCTCCGCTACGTGGCGCTGCCGTACGGTCGCGGCGGCATCGTCGGCGGCATCATGCTGGGCCTGGGCCGCGCCCTGGGTGAGACCATCGCGATCTTCTTTGTCCTCAAGATCGTGTTCGAGGTCAACTGGTACAACATCATTGAGTCCGGCGGCGGTTCCGTCGCCTCGCTGATCGTGTCGAAGTTCGGGGAGGCCAACGCCGGATTCGAGACCCAGCTCCTCCTGGCTGCCGGCTTCTTCCTGTTCCTGCTGACGCTGATCGTCAACGTCATCGCCAACCTGATCGTGTCCCGCACGGGAAGGATGCAGCGATGAGCACCATCGTCTTCGACAAGGAGCGTGTCTCCGAGTTGCGGAAGCAGAAGATCCAGCACCCTTGGCGCAAGCGCCCCCGCAAGTTCACGTTCAGCGTCGCGCTCGCCGTGCTCCTGCCGGCCGCCGTGGCAGCGGGCCTGCTGTTCGGCACCGACATCCCGGACCCACTGGTCATGATCCTGGTCTACCTTCCCCTGCAGCTCGTGGCTGCCGCACTCGCGGCCATCGTGTCCAAGGGCAAGCACGGCATCGCGGACTCGATCATCTACGTGTTCGCGATCGGGGGCAGCGTCTTCTCGCTGGTGATCCTGCTGTCGCTCATCTTCACGCTGTTCGTGAACGGGCTGAAGGCGTTTAGCACCCAGTTCCTGTTTCAGAACAACGTGTACATCAGCCCCAGTACACCGCTGGATTACGGCGGCGTCGGCCACGCGATCCTCGGCACGCTTCTCATCGTCGGCATCTCGATGCTCGTCGCGATCCCGATCGGTGTGGCCACGGCGATCTACGTCACCGAGGTCCGTGGCCGGGCGGTCCCCTACGTCCGCTTCTTCGTCCAGGCGATGTCCGGTGTCCCCTCGGTCGTCGCGGGCCTGTTCATCCTGACGGTTCTGATCCTCACCGGTGCCCTGAGCACGAGCGCCCTCGCGGGTGGTCTGGCCTACGCGATCCTGATGCTGCCCACCGTCGCCCGCACGGCGGAGGAGGTGCTGCGCCTCATTCCCGAGGACCTGCGGACCGGTGCCCTCGCGCTCGGGTCCACCCGGGCCCGCACCGTCATGAAGGTCGTGCTGCCCGCCGCGAAGACCGGCATCGTCACGGCGATCGTCCTGGGTATGGCCCGGGTCATCGGTGAGACAGCCCCCCTGCTGCTCGTCACGGGATACAGCGACTCAACCGTGCTCAATCCGGTGTCGTCGCCCATCTCGGCTCTGCCGACGTACATCTTCGCGAACGTCGACCAGCCGTATCCCAACGCCGTCACCCGCGCGTGGGGAGCAGCCCTCGTGCTGATCATCCTCGTCGGAATCCTGTTCGTCATCGCCCGAATCCTCGGGCGTGGCAAGGTCAAGTAGGGAGTCGAAGAATGATGTCCACTGCAGAGTTCGACCAGAGCGTCGAGACGCTGGAGCCCTCAATGAGCGGCCGTTCGCCGGCGCTGCCCATCCAGCTGACGGCACGTGACATCTCCGTGTGGTTCGGCAAGCGCAAGGTGCTGGAGGGTGTCAACATCGACTTCCCGAAGAACACCGTCACGGCCCTGATCGGGCCGTCGGGCTGCGGCAAGTCGACCTTCATCCGCACGCTGAACCGCCTCCACGAGCTGATTCCGGGTGCAGCACTGGCCGGAGAGGTGCTCTACGAGGGCAAGGACATCTACTCGCCGGACATCGACCCCACGCACATCCGGCTGAACATCGGCATGGTCTTCCAGAAGCCCAACCCGTTCCCGAGCATGAGCATCCGGGGCAATGTGCTGTCCGGTCTGAAGCTCTCGGGCATGAAGCGCTCGAACCACGACGACATCGTCGAGGAGACGCTGACGGCGGCGGGCCTGTGGAACGAGGTCAAGGACCGCCTCGGTGCTCACGCCGGTGAGCTCTCCGGAGGGCAGGCGCAACGCCTCGTCATCGCCCGCGCCCTCGCTGTGCAGCCCCACGTCCTGCTCATGGACGAGCCCTGTTCGGCCCTCGACCCGGCCTCGACTCTGAAGATCGAGGAGACGATCCGTGAGCTGTCCAAGGACATCACGGTCATCATCGTCACCCACAACATGCAGCAGGCGGTCCGCGTCTCCGACTACACCGCCTTCTTCCTCGCGGCCGAGAACGAGCCCGGCCACGTGGTGGAGCAGGGCCCGACCACCGACATCTTCAGCAACCCGAGGGACCAGCGCACGCTCGACTACGTCAACGGCCGCTTCGGTTAACCCGTCGTTCACCGGGTCACCCAGAGTTCACCTGACCGTCGCGAGGACGCCGCTCAGGTGACTGCTGGGGGTCAGGATCGGCTCCTAGTTTCTGTGATGTCAGCAAGTCCCGTATCGAAGGAGAATCCTGTGCGACGTCTGATCGCCATCCTTTCCGGCACCGCCATCGCGGCCAGCACCGTCGCGCTCGCCGTCCCGGCCAGCGCAGCTGAGACCGTCCCCGGCGGCGGCGCGTCCTTCCCCCAGCCCTTCCTGCAGGCCTGCCTCAGCGACTTCAATGCCTCGCAGAAGAACTTCACCGTCTCGTACCAGTCGACCGGCTCCGGCACCGGCAAGAAGAACTTCACCAGCGGCCAGTTCGTGTTCGCGCAGACCGACAGCAAGTACTCCGGTGGTGAGCCCACCTTCGGCTGGGAGTACATCCCGAACATCGGCGGCGCGGTCGCGTTTCCGATCAATCTGACCAACGCCAAGACCAAGCGCTCCCTGGGCTCCTCGATCCAGTTGAAGCAGACCACGCTGGCCAAGATCATGGGCGGCCAGATCACCTCCTGGCGCGATCCGGAGATCCTCAAGGACAACCCGCGCATCGCGTCGGCCATCCCGAACGAGAAGATCACCGTCGTCTACCGCAGCGACGCCTCGGGCACCTCGAACAACACCCTCCAGTACCTGAACGCCTGGGCACCCACGATCTTCTCGAAGGTCCAGGACGACTTCGGCACCGCGTTCCCCGGTGGCAAGCCCCCGGCCAGCTCGCTCTCCGGCAAGGGCAACCCGGCCGTCCTGTCGAACGTCGCGGCCACCCCGGGTGCGATCGGTTACGTCGACTTCGGTGACGCCAAGGGCTACCCGTCGGCTCGCATCCAGAACGCGATGGGCGAGTTCGTCGCTCCGTCGTCTGCGTCTGCCGGCAAGAACCTCGCCAACCAGACCAACGTCGGCAGCAACGGCCTTATCACCCTCGACTACAAGGTGAAGGCCACGGGTGCCTACCCGGTCGCCATCTTCAGCTACGGCCTCGCCCGCACGGATGGCAAGGGCCCGAACGGCCTCGGCGTCCGTCAGTTCCAGGACTACGTCCTCGCCAAGTGCGGCCCGTCCAAGGCTGCCAGCCTCGGGTACGTGCCGGTCGGCGGCAAGGTGCTCGCCAAGGCGCGCCAGCTCGTCCAGAACATCAAGTAGCACCTGCACCACTCATCAACAACTGATCAGCACGAAAGGTTGGGGCGATGCCTCGGTTGTCCACGCGAAACCGAGGCATCGCCCTCGCCTCGTTCGCAGCGGGAATCCCGCTGCTGCTCGCGGCCTGCACGCCCCCGATGCCGCCGGACGTCCTCGCCGCGGTGGCCGAGTCGCAGATCACGTGCCAGTCCGGTGACGTCTCGGTGGCCGTGCCTGAGGAGTTCGCGGGCAGCATGTCGGCGGTCGGGATGGCTCTCGGCGGCGTCTGCCCCGATCAGACGGTGACGGAGGTCTTCGTCGGTGACCCGGCTCCGGTCTACATCACATCGGGCACGCCCACCGCTGACGAGGTGAGCGCCTTCGCGTCCACCCAGTGCAGCGCAGGAACCCCCATCACTATCCCGGCGTTCGGCTACCAGGTCACCGCGGGCTTCAACGTGATCGGTCTCGAGGGCCTGCTCATGACCCCCGAGATCATCGCCGGCATCCTCAACGGCACCATCACCTCCTTCGAGGATCCCCTCATCGTGGCGGCCAACGAGGGCTATGACCTCACGCTGCTCCCGGAGATCGCGGTGATGAGCCTCGATACCCCTCAGGGATCCGTGCAGGCCATGACCGCCTGGCTGGCCCAGGAGGTCCCCGACCAGTGGACCCAGGGCGAGGTCGGCACCCTCGATATCGGGGAGAAGTTCGCCACCTCCCAGGAGCTGCTGGACGCCATGTACTCCGCCGATGCGACGTTCGCGATCCTTCCCACGTCGACTGTCGTAGCAGCCGGTCTTGCCCCGGCCAGCCTCCCGGTCCACGTGAAGAACGATGACGGCAGTGCCGGCGAGATGGTGGTCATCAGCCCGGATGACACCCAGCTGTCCAAGGTGGGCGCCGGCGCCACCACAGTCACCACCGACGAGGCGGGCAACATGATCGCCTCGGCAGCGGTCGGCGGAGTGCCGAACGCGGAGTCCTTCGACCTGGCGTCGTCCAAGGTCGTGCTGCAGGAGGGCCAAGCCGTTGCCGGTTGGCCGGTCATCGGCATGGCCCACGCCCTCGTGTGCGACACCCCCGATGATCCGCTGCCGCTGTCCTTCGCCCAGTACCTCGTGCGCCTCGCTGGCCAGGGCTCCCTCGAGGGCTACGGACTGGTGCCGCTGCCGGAGCCCATCCGCTTCGCGACCTTCACCCCGCTGAAGGTCACCGTGGATCCTGAGGCGATCCAGGACGGCGACACCGCCCGCTGACAGGCCGTGCACGGTCGACCAGAGGCGACCGAGCTCGAGCGGACCAGAGGTGAGGTGCCGCTGCTAGATGAACAGCAGTTGGGCTCCGTCGGTCATCTCGATGAACTCCGTGGCGTTGATGATGCCGTCGACCCCATCCCAGAGGTCCCCTTCACTCAGGTGGTTCATGTCCGCACTGAGCTTGCACGCCCAGACGTGGGCGCCGGACGCCTTGATGATCTCCAGGAACTCCGGAACCTCGGGGATCTCGAGGTCATCGAGCGACTTGTGCATCATGTGCGTCGCCATGGAGGTCATACCCGGCACGGGTGCGAGGGCTGCCGGAATGTGGGCGGCCGGATTCCCCACCGGAGAGAACTTCAGGTGCTCCATGCGGCCCTTGGTGATGATGTCGAAGCCCCAGAAGGTGAAGAACAGATGCACGTTCACACCTTCACCCAGGGCGGCGTTGCCGAGGATCAGGCCCGGGTAGGCCATGTCCAGACTGCCCTTGGAGCAGATGATCGCCAGGGTGCGGTCGGTCTCGACCTCATCGTCGAACGACGGGACGATGAGGTCCTGTGTCGCGGTCATCGTGGTACCTCTCAGACGCAGCCGGCGGGCTTGGGCAGCCCAGCGATGTAGGCCATCTTCTTGGCCGGCTTCTTGGGGAACAGTTGGAACAGGCGCTTGGTGTCGACACCACCGGCGGTCGAGACGCGCCGGATCGTGGGAGTCGTGCCCTGCGCCTTGAAATCGTCGCGCAGGAAGCGGATGACCGCCCAGTGCTCGTCGGTCATGTCGACGCCGATGGCCTCGGCGAGGGCCTTGGCGGTGACCTCGTCCCACTCGTCGTAGACGGTCATGAAGCCCTCGTCGTCAACGGTGACGTCGTGGCCAGCGATGGTGGTGGTAGGCATGATGTTCTCCTTGTTCTGCCGTGGTGCGGAAGGGTGGCTACGTGCCGGCGCCGACGAGGTCGGTGCGCTTGCCGGCGGTGGACATGAGGGGTGGCAGGCCCATGGGTCGACCGGGGATGAGGATGTTCCAGTACATCCAGCGGAAGGCGAGCTTGCCCAGGTGGTTCAGGTGGGTCTGCTTGAGCAGGCTCATCGGGCCGACACCGGCGACTGGGTACTTGCCGGGCAGTGGCTCCCAGTCGTAGTTGAAGTCGATGAGCATGGCCTTCTTGTCGCCGGTCTCGATGAAGCAGTTGGCATGCCCGTCGAACCGGTGCGTCATCTCCTGGCCCGCGATGTACTGCAGGAAGTTCTCCACGAAGATGTCGATCTCGAAGTGCGCGACGGAACCGGCCTTGGAGGCCGGGATGTCGTTGGCGTCGCCCAGGGCGAAGATGTTGTCGTACGCCTTCGACTGCTGGGTGAACTTGTCGACCGGCACGAGGTTGATCTCGTTGCCGAGACCTGACCGGGCGACGTAGTCGGCGCCCATGTTCAACGGGATCGTCACCAGCAGGTCGAAGGGGACCTCCCGCTCGTCGTAGGAGACGAGGGCCTTCTTCTCGTTGTCGATCTCCATGAGCATGAAGTCGGGCTCGACTGCGATGCCCTTCTCGTCCAGGGTGTCGCCGAATGCCTGGGCTGCGATCGGCTTGGTGAAGGCGCCGGGCAGCGGGGTCACGTAGACCATCTCGACCCTGTCGCGCATGCCCCTCTCCTTGAAGAAGGAATCGGCGAGGAAGGAGAACTCCAGCGGTGCGACCGGGCACTTGATTGGCATCTCGACGATGTTGATGACCAGGCGACCGCCCTCCCAGTTCTCGAGCTTCTTGGCCAGCCTCACCGAGCCGTCGTAGGTGTAGAACTCGTGGACGCTGTCACCCCACTGCTCACCGAGCATGCCGTCGGTCTGCTCAGGTCGCGGGCTGACACCGGTCGCGATGATCAGGACGTCGTAGTCCAGTCGCCGGCCGTCGGTGAGCAGGACCGCGTTCTCGTCGGGCTCGACCCTGTCGATCTCTCCGTAGACCAGCGGGACGTCCTTGTTCAGGTTCGCCCGACGGCTCTTGGTGATCTGCGTCGGCGTGTATGTGCCGAAGGGCACGAACAGGTAGCCGGGCTGGTAGCGGTGGTTGTCGTCCGCATCGACGACGGTGACCTCCCAGTCGGACTCGGGCAGCTTTCTCCGCAGTTTGTTGGCCGAGATGGTTCCGGCGGTTCCCCCGCCGAGGATCAGCAACTTCTTCATGTCACGAGCGTGACACGGGAGTGGATCCCGGTCATGGGGCCGAAGTGCGGGACTTGGCATGACGAAGGTCCCCGTCCGTGGGATCGGATCGGGGACCTTCGGTGGTATCGCTGCGGGTCAGGCGCTGCGGGTCAGGCGCTGCGGGTCAGGCGCTGCGGGTCAGGCGCTGTGGGGCAGGGCCTCGTCCATCTGGTCGGCGAGGGTGGCCAGTCGCTGGTGCATCTCCCCGTACTCGAGGGCCTCGTCGATGTAGGGGGTGTCGAACTCGGCGCCGCAGCGGCACTCGAGCACGAAACGGCACTTCTCGTAGCTGAACGACGAGGTCACCCGATGCCGCTCCTCATGGAGGGGAGCGGCCAGCTCGGTGAGGTGGCGATCGCGACGAAGGAAGCGCAGATTCATGGGACTACGCCGCCTGGTCCTCGGTGGCTCGATCAGTGAGCAGATCGGTGATCCGACGCTCGGTACGGAACGGGAAGGGGAGCTTCATGGCACACCTACTCTCGTGGGGGCACTCGTCAGAGTTGCCGTCTGGAGGCCCAAGGGTAGCACTGATGCGACACTTTTGTGAAACCCGGTGTTACCGACCCGTTCACTTTCTGTTCATCTTGTGAGGGAGAACCCGGGTCTCAGTAGCCGCCATTGGCCTTGTAGCGGTCCCAGGAGGCGTGGATCTCCCTCTCGGCATCGGCGCGCCCCACCCACGTGGCCCCCTCGACGCTCTTGCCGGGCTCGAGGTCCTTGTAGACCTCGAAGAAGTGCTGGATCTCCAGGCGGTCGAACTCGGCCACGTGGTGGATGTCGCGCAGGTGCTCCAGACGGGGGTCACCCGCGGGCACGCACAGGACCTTGTCGTCGCCGCCGGCCTCATCGGTCATGCGGAACATGCCCACGGCCCGGCAGGTGATGACCACACCGGGGAAGGTCGGCTCCTGCACGAGCACGAGGGCGTCGAGGGGATCTCCATCCAGGCCCAGGGAGTCGTCGATGAACCCGTAGTCATGCGGGTAGCGGGTCGCGGTGAAGAGCATGCGGTCAAGACGGATCCGGCCGGTGCGGTGGTCGATCTCGTACTTATTGCGGCTGCCGGCCGGGATCTCGATGGTCACGTCGAAGGTCAGCGGTTCCATGGGTTCCTCCCTGTGGCCCAGCGGTGCAGTGATCCCCTCGGGTCTCCCGTCGGCGCCACCTGTGTGCCCTAGTGTTCCCTACCGGGACACACGGGAGGGACGTTGAGTCAGGTGATCCGTGGGAAGGCGACAAAAGTCGCCGCAGGGTGCGCCGCCGCCCTGTCCGCCGGACTGGCCGCGAGCGTCCTCCACGCCCCTGTCGTGATGGGAGCCGACACGGTCCCACCGCCGTCGACCGCACCCGTGCTCGCACCGGCGCCCGTGTCGACCGGCGCTGCCCCCACCCCGGCGGGTGTCCGGGGCCGAGTGGGGATGCTCGTCACCAAGCAGCTCAAGGGCGCCTCGGTCCTCGTGGTCGACCCCGCCACCGGGACCGTGCTGGTCGACCAGCGCGGTGCCCGACCGCGCATCCCCGCCTCGACCGTCAAGCTCGCAACGGCAGCCGCCGCTCTGGATGCGCTCGGGCCGACGACGACGCTGCCCACCATCGCCTACCGCGATGACAAGAAGGTCTATCTCGTCGGCAGCGGAGATCCGACCCTCGCGCGCAAGAAGGGTGGCGATCCCGCATCCGGCGGCCGGCCGTCCCTGACGGACCTGGCCAAGGCGGTCGCTGCGGACTACGGCACCCAGACTGCCGTCCAAGTCATCTACGACGCGTCCGCCTTCACCGGACCCGGACTCGGACCCGGCTGGTCGTCGTCCTTCCCCAAGGTCGGGGTGGCTGCCCCGGTGAGCGCCCTCGTCGTCGACGGCGGGCGGGTGCGCCCCGGTGCGAAGTCGCGCGTCCAGGATCCGGCCCGCCAGGCGGCGGACGTCTTCGCCTCCCTGCTCAAGTCCGAGGGGCTGAAGGTCCGCTCGGTGAGGTCCGGCTCGCTCGATCCGGCTGCGACGGAGGTCGCCCGGGTCGAGTCGGCGAGCATCGCCGACATCGTCGAGCGCACGCTCACCGACTCCGACAACGACTACGCCGAGGCCCTGGCGCATCTGGTCGGCGGCAAGGTCCTCGGCCGACCGGACTTCGCCGGGGGCGCCGAGGCCACCATCGCGACATTGGAGAAGCTCGGGGTCGACACCACCGGCATGAAGCTGTCCGACGGCAGCGGTCTGTCCCGCCGGGACCGCATGCCCGCGACGGCGCTGGCGTCCATCCTCACCGCCGTGGTGACGGCGACCGACCCCGACCTCGTGTCCGTTGCCTCCGGGCTGCCGGTGGCGGGTCTCACCGGGACCCTCGCCGGGCGCTTTGGGACGACGGCCACCAAGGCCGGGCGCGGCTTCGTGCATGCCAAGACCGGCACCCTTACCGGCGTCACGAGCCTGGCCGGCACCGTCCTCGACGCCGACGGCCGCACCCTTGTCTTCGCGATGCTGGACGACAAGGTGCGGTCGATCGCCAAGGTCCGCGAGACCATGGACGTCGTCGCCAGCCGCCTTGCCGGTTGCGGCTGCAGCTGACCACCGACCCGAATCCGCCACCACCCGACAAGGAGCACGCATGCTGCCCGTCCTGCTTCCGGTGAACCAGTTCGACCACTTCTACCGCGGGGGCGATCGGATCGGTGCCCTGCGGCACGGTCCGGGCGGGCCCCAGCGCCCGGAGGAGTGGATCGGGTCGACCACGTCCCGGTTCGGGCAGGCCCCGCAGGGTTTCAGTCGTCTGCCCGACGGACGGCTGCTCATCGAGGCGGTCGAGGCGGACCCGCAGGGCTGGCTCGGCGCGGATCACGTCGCCCGCTACGGATCCAGCACCGAGGTGCTGATCAAGCTGCTCGACCTCAACCAGCGCCTGCCGGTGCACCTGCACCCCAACCGCGAGTTCTCCCGCACCCACCTCGGCCTCGCGCATGGCAAGACCGAGGCCTGGTACGTGCTCGATGCCCCCGAGGGCGGTGAGGTCGGCGTGGGCTTCGCGCAGGACATGTCCCGCAAGCAGGTGGCCGACTGGGTGAACACCGAGGACAGCGACGCGCTCCTGGGCGCCCTGCGCCGTCGCGTCGTCCGACCCGGAGACGCGATGCTCGTCCCCGCCGGGCTTCCCCACACCGTCGCATCAGGGGTCTTCGTGCTGGAGCTCCAGGAGCCCACCGACCTGTCCATCCTGCTGGAGTGGCAGGGCTTCGCCGTCGACGGCTTCAAGGACGGACACCTCGATCTCGGCTTCGACACCGCTCTGCAGGCGGTCGACCTCTCGGCCGTCAGCGACGGTGACCTCGAACGACTCGTGCTCCCGCGCGAGGAGATCGAGGGCGCCGGGCTCCGCTCGGCCATGCCCCCGCAGGCGGACGGCTATTTCCGGGCGCACCGCTTCGAGGCGGGCGAGGCGCCGGTCGAGGTGGAAGCCGGCTTCGCCATCGTCCTGATCCTCGACGGGCACGGTGTGCTCCGATCGGGTGCCGGCGCCCTCGAGGTCACGAGGGGCGACGTCGTCCTCGTGCCGTTCGCGGCCGGCGACTACTCGCTGCATGCGACCGGAGCCACGCATTCGCTGACCGGCGTCGTGTGCCGTCCACCCGCCACGGACGCCCCGACCGACGTGCGCTGAACGGGCTGACCCTATGCCGGACCGCACCTCTCAGGACGCCATCGACTGGGACCTTGCCCTGGCGACGGCGCGACGGTTCGCGCCCTCAGGCCCCGATCTGTCCCCGGATGACGCCAGGGCCGCTGTGGTCGACCTCAGGGCGCTGGCGCGCGAGGCCGTGGCACCGGTGCGCGAGACGACGCTGCTCGTCGCTCCCGAGTCGTCGCCGGCCGTCGTCGTCGACCGTGGGGCGTGGGCGGCATCGAACGTCGAGGGCATGCGGGCCGTGCTCGACCGCTGGGATGCTCTCGGCGAGCGCACCGAGGCCGCGCCGGCGGTCGTGCGGAGCCTCGGCTCCCGAGGGACCGCGCTGCAGCTCGGCGCCGTCCTGGCGTGGCTGTCGACCAAGGTCCTCGGTCAGTTCGAGATCTTCGCGGTCGGTCGTGGTGAGCCGGGTCGCCTGCTCCTCGTGGCGCCGACCATCGTTCAGGTCCAGCAGCAGCTCGGGGTCGACGCGCGGGACTTCCGCCTGTGGGTCTGCCTGCACGAGGAGACCCACCGTGTGCAGTTCGGCGCGGTGCCGTGGCTGGCCGATCACCTCACCGACCGCATCACCGCGCTGCTCGCCGCCTCCGATCTCGGTACCCGGGAGATGCTGGGGCGGATCGTCGCGTTCCTCTACGCGATGATCCGGTCGGTGCGCAGCGACTCGGACGTCAGTGTGGTCGAGGCACTCCAGACCCCAGAGCAGCGCGAGATCTTCGACGAGATCACGGGGGTCATGTCCCTCCTTGAGGGTCACGCCGATGTGGTGATGGACGAGGTCGGCCCTGCGATCGTGCCCAGCGTGATGGAGATCCGTGAGCGGTTCAGCGTCCGCCGCGAGCAGTCGGGCGCGGTGGACTCGGTCGCGCGCCGTCTCCTGGGCATGGATACCAAGATGCGGCAGTACTCCCAGGGTGCAGAGTTCGTGCGGCATGCGGTGGGCGCGCTGGGCCAGCCGGGCTTCAACCGGGTGTGGGACGCGCCCGCGAATCTGCCGTCCCGGGAGGAGATCCTGCATCCGCAGTCGTGGGTGGACCGGATGGCCGCAAGCCCATGAGCCGCCGTGCGTCGTCGGAGGAGACGATGGCGGTGCGTCGCGCGGTGAGCACCTCCGTGGCCGACTTCCAGAAGGGCGATCTGCTTCTGGTCGCCTGCTCCGGCGGCCCCGACTCGCTCGCGCTCGTCGCCGCGACGGCGTGGTCTGCCCCGCGGGCCGGAATGCGGATGCAGGCCGTCGTCATCGACCACGGACTTCAGGCCGGCTCCGGTGCGGTGGCTGAGGATGCGCGGCAGACGTGTGAGCTGCTCGGCGTGCCCTCGGAGGTCGTCCGGGTCGAGGTGGGCCGGGCGGGCGGACCGGAGGCCGCGGCGCGTGATGCGCGGTACGCGGCGTTGGCCGAGACGGCGGAGCGGCTGGGTGCGGCGACGGTGCTCCTCGGTCATACGCTCGAGGATCAGGCCGAGACGGTGCTGCTGCGGCTCGCCCGCGGATCGGGAGCGCGGTCGCTCGCGGCGATGTCGCGCCGGAACGGCCTCTGGCGGCGTCCCCTGCTGGACCTGTCCAGAGCTGCCGTGCGCGCAGCGGCAGCGGAGGCGCTCGCGCCCATCGGCCGTTCGCCCTGGGCCGATCCCCACAATGACGATCCTGCGTTCTCGCGCGTGCGGGTGCGCCAGGTCCTCCCCGAACTCGATGCGGCGGTCGGCGGTGGTGCCGTGCCGGGTCTCGTGCGGTCCGCGGATCTTCTGCGCGATGACGCGGACGCGTTGGACGGCTGGGCGCAGGACGTGGCCGATCGGATCGTCAGCCACGAGGCGGGGGAGCGGTCGGCCGACTGCTCGGACCTGCAGGCCCTCCCGGCCGCGATCCGGACGCGGGTGATCAGGCTGATCGCCCTGTCTGTCGGGGCACCAGGAGAGGACCTCGGGCTCGATCACGTGCGCGCGGTCGAGGCCCTCGTCGTCGACTGGCACGGCCAGGGCGCGGTGAGTCTTCCGGGCGGCGTCCGCGCCTCGCGCGTCTATGGCAGGCTGTGCCTGCAGCCATCGAGCACCCGAGATGTCGAGACCCCGGACTGGAGCAGATAGTGGAGCCTGAGGACATCACCTCGGAACTCGATCATGTCCTTCTGACAGAGCAGCAGATCCATGAGCGCCTCGGGGAGCTGGCTCGCGAGATCGACCGTGACTACGACGGCAAGAACCTTTTGCTCGTCGGCGTGCTCAAGGGCGCGGTCATGGTGATGGCCGATCTCGCCCGGTCGCTCGGGCGCAGCGCGGACATGGACTGGATGGCCGTCTCGTCCTACGGCTCCGGCACGACGTCCAGCGGTGTGGTCCGCATCCTCAAGGATCTCGACGCCGACCTCGATGGCCGGCACGTCCTCATCGTCGAGGACATCCTGGACTCGGGGCTGACGCTGTCCTGGCTGATGAAGAACCTCTCCTCGCGCAACCCGGCGTCGGTCGAGGTGTTCACGCTGCTGCGCAAGCCCGATGCCCAGAAGGTGCAGATCAACCCGCGCTACGTCGGCTTCGACATCCCCAACGAGTTCGTCGTCGGCTACGGCCTGGACTACGCCGAGCGCTACCGCAACCTGCGGTGCGTGGGGACGCTCGCCCCGCACGTCTACAGCTGACGGCCACGGCTCCCTTCGCGCAGGGCGTACTCGTGCGTCCGACGCTCCCCATGAGGCGGTCGGCTCCCCGTAGTACCGTGATGTGGTGAATGTGAGGAAGCTCGTCCGCGGCCCGATCTTCTGGATCGCGATGGCTGTGCTGTTCGTGCTGATCGGCTCGAGCTTCATCTCCGGCATCGGGGCTCCCGAGGACTTGGACACCAGTGCCGCGATCTCCAAGATCCAGTCCAACGAGGTCGACACCGCCACCATCGTCGACCGTGACCAGGTCCTCGAGCTGACGCTCAAGGACGGCACCAAGGCGCGGGCCTCTTACGTGGCCGGGCAGGGCGTCAACCTCCAGGAGATGCTCCAGACCAAAGCCGACGCCGGCCAGCTGCCCGGCGGCTACAACATCGTCGTGCCGTCCGAGAGCCTGCTCGTCACCCTCCTTGTCTCCCTGCTCCCGATCGCGCTGATCGTCCTGCTGTTCTTCTTCCTCATGTCCCAGATGCAAGGCGGTGGCTCACGGGTCATGAACTTCGGCAAGTCCAAGGCGAAGATGATCACCAAGGACATGCCCCAGACCACCTTCGCCGACGTGGCGGGCGCCGAGGAGGCCGTCGAGGAGCTCGAGGAGATCAAGGACTTCCTGTCCGATCCGGAGAAGTTCCAGGCAGTCGGCGCGAAGATCCCCAAGGGCGTCCTGCTCTACGGGCCTCCCGGCACCGGCAAGACCCTGCTCGCGCGCGCAGTCGCGGGAGAGGCGGGTGTCCCGTTCTTCTCCATCTCCGGCTCAGACTTCGTCGAGATGTTCGTCGGCGTCGGCGCCAGTCGCGTCCGCGACCTGTTCAACCAGGCCAAGGAGAACGCTCCGGCGATCATCTTCATCGACGAGATCGACGCCGTCGGGCGTCATCGCGGGGCCGGTCTCGGCGGCGGTCACGACGAGCGCGAGCAGACGCTCAACCAGATGCTCGTCGAGATGGGCGGCTTCGACGTCAATGCCAACGTCATCCTCATCGCTGCCACCAACCGGCCCGACATCCTCGACCCGGCCCTGCTGCGTCCCGGTCGCTTCGACCGTCAGATCGCGGTGGAACGCCCTGATCTCAACGGCCGCTTCGAGATCCTGAAGGTGCACGCGAACGGCAAACCGCTGGCCGACGACGTCGACCTCAGGGCCGTCGCCCGCCGCACACCCGGCTTCACCGGGGCCGATCTCGCCAACGTCCTCAACGAGGCCGCACTCCTGGCAGCCCGCGGAAATGCCACCGTGATCGATGAGGAGTCCCTCGACGAGGCGATCGATCGCGTTATCGCCGGCCCGCAGAAGCGCACGCGCGTGATGGACGACCAGGAGAAGAAGATCACCGCGTACCACGAGGCCGGTCACGCCCTCGTCGCCGCGGCTCTGCCGGGCAACGACCCGGTCCACAAGATCACGATCATGCCCCGCGGCCGCGCCCTCGGATACACGATGGTGCTGCCCGATCAGGAGAAGTACTCCACCACGCGCAGCCAGATGCTCAACCAGCTCGCCTACATGCTCGGCGGTCGTGCTGCGGAGGAGCTCATCTTCCACGATCCGACCACGGGCGCCTCGAATGACATCGAGAAGGCCACGGCCGTGGCCCGTGCCATGGTCACGCAGTTCGGCATGACCGAGCGGCTGGGTGCGATCCGCTACGGCCAGGAGCAGAACGAGGTCTTCCTCGGCCGAGACATGGGCCACATCCGTGATTACTCCGAGGAGGTCGCGGCCGCGATCGACGAGGAGGTGCGCGCCTTCATCGAATCCGCCCATCAGGAGGCCTACGACGTCCTCGTCGCCAATCGCGACGTGCTCGACGCCATGGTGCTCGCCCTCCTCGAGCGCGAGACCCTCGACAAGGAGGAGATCGAGGAGATCTTCGCCGAGCTGCAGCTCCGTGAGCCCCGCCCGGCGTGGACCGGATCGGCGCGCCGGCGCCCCGACACCCGCGGCCCGGTCGAGACGCCGGTCAAGCTCGTCGCCCACGAGCCGGCCGCCGACCACAGCGCGAACGGTCACGGAAGCAACGGCCACGGAAGCAACGGCCACGGAAGCACCAACGGACAGGTGTCCGAGTCACCGGCGGCCTCCCCCTCGGACACGGCGTGACGGGCATCGACCCGATCAGCGCCCCCAACGGGGCTGTGCGGGAGTTCGACGCAGTGGCGGCGGAGAAGGCCGTGCGCGACCTGCTCGTCGCCGTCGGAGAGGATCCCGAGCGCGACGGCCTGCGGGACACCCCGGCGCGAGTCGCCCGTGCCTACGAGGAGATCTTCCGCGGCATGCACATGACCGCCGACGAGGTGCTGACCACCACGTTCGACATCGGCCACGACGAGATGGTCCTGGTGAAGGACATTGAGCTCTACAGCACCTGCGAGCACCACCTCGTGCCGTTCCACGGTGTCGCGCACATCGGCTACATCCCCAATCTCGACGGCCGCATCACCGGTCTGTCCAAGCTCGCCCGACTCGTCGACGTTTTCGCCAAGCGCCCCCAGGTGCAGGAACGCCTCACCACCCAGGTGGCCGACTCCCTCATGCGCATCCTCGAGCCGCGTGGCGCGATCGTCGTCATGGAGGCCGAGCATCTGTGCATGTCGATGCGTGGGGTGCGCAAGCCCGGAGCCAAGACGACCACCAGCGCCGTGCGCGGAAGCCTGCGTGATCCGGCGACCCGCGCTGAGGCCATGGCGCTGATCCTGGGGCACTAGCCATGCACCCCGCGGGACTGCCCGCGAGCCTCGCCGCCGTCGATCGGACGCTGGTGATGGGGGTCGTCAACGTCACCCCGGACTCCTTCTCCGATGGTGGCCGCTACCTCGATGCCCGCGCCGCCATCGAGCATGGCATCTCCCTCCATGCCCGGGGCGCAGACCTGGTCGATGTCGGCGGAGAGTCGACACGACCCGGTGCTGTGCGTGTGGAGTCCGCCGAGGAGTTGGACCGGGTCCTGCCCGTCATCATCGGTCTCGTCGCTGCAGGAGTCCCCGTCAGCGTCGACACGATGCGGGCGGACACCGCAGCCCGCGCGGTCGAGGCCGGTGCCTGCATCGTCAATGACGTCAGCGGCGGCCTCGCCGACCCGCAGATGTACCGGACCGTCGCTGGCCTCCACGTCCCGTACGTCGCGATGCACTGGCGCGGTCACAGCGATCGCATGGCGGACCTCACCGACTACGACGACGTCCTTACCGACGTGTGCGCCGAGCTCTCCTCGCGAGCGTCCCACGCCGAGGCTGCCGGCATCGCGCCCGACCGGATCATCCTCGATCCCGGACTCGGCTTCGCCAAGGAGGCCGACCACAACTGGGCGCTCCTGCGCGGGCTCTCCGAACTCCAGACGCTCGGCTTCCCGCTGCTGGTGGGGGCCTCCCGCAAGCGGTTCCTGGGAGCCCTGCTGGCGGGCGACGACGGAGTTGCCCGGCCGGTCGACGGTCGCGACATGGCGACCGACGCGATCACGGCCCTGGCGGCGGCGATCGGCGTCTGGGCCGTCCGGGTGCACGATGTCAACGGAAGCGCCGATGCCGTCCGGGTCGCCCAGGCGTGGACCGAAGGGCGCGACCCTCGAGACTCGGAGGCGACCCGTGCCTGACCAGATCCTCATCACCGGCATCCGGGGCACCGGCCATCACGGCGTGTTCGCCGAGGAGCGCCGCGACGGCCAGGAGTTCATCGTCGACGTCGCGCTCGGCGTCGGCCTGCGACGCTCGGCCTCATCGGACGACCTCGCCGACACGGTCGACTACGGCATCGTGGCGTCGGACATCCACGCCCTCATCACTGGTGAGCCGCATGACCTCATCGAGACGCTCGCCGAGGACATCGCGTCGGCCTGCCTGCGTCATGCAGCGGTCGAGTCGGTGACAGTGACCGTCCACAAACCGCAGGCCCCGATCACCGTGCCGTTCGACGATGTCGCGGTCCGCATCACGCGGAGCCGGCCGGATGCCTGACGCCGTCCTGGCCCTCGGCTCGAACCTCGGTGACAGCGTGGCCACTCTGCGCGGTGCGGTGACCGCCCTCGAGAAGACCGAGGGAATCGACGTCGTGGCGGTGTCACGGGTCGTCGAGACCGATCCTGTCGGTGGGCCCGAGCAGGGCGTCTACCTGAATGCCGTCGTCCTCGTCCGCACGGCGCTGGAACCTTCAGACCTGCTCGCCGTGTGCCAGCGGATCGAGACCGACTTCGACCGCGTGCGCGAGGTGCGCTGGGGACCGCGAACGCTGGACATCGACGTCATCGCCATCAATGGTGTCGTGTCCGACGATCCGGTGCTGACCCTGCCGCACCCCCGCGCGCACGAGCGCGGATTCGTCCTCGTGCCGTGGCTCGACGTCGACCCGGATGCCGTCGTCCCGGGTCACAGACGGGTTGCTGACCTGCTCGAGACGGTCGACGTGTCCGGTGTGCGGGCCACCGACATCGACCTCTCCGCGGCGGGGACGGTGACGTGATGAACGCCATGCAGCCGACCCGCACCCGTCTCCTCATCGCTATCGGCGTCATCGCCGCCGCGCTCGGCTGGGGGACGGTGCAGATCGTCGCCGCGTGGTTCGGGCGACTCGTCCCCGTGCCCTGGCTTGCAGGAGCGGCACTCGTGCTTGTTGCTGGCGCACTGGCCTACTGGACCTACCAGGCGCGCCCCCGGCTCCAGGGTCGACCGGGATCCAAGCCGATGGAGGGCATCGTTGCCGCTCGTTCCGCGGCCCTGGCCATGGCGGCGTCGCGCATCGGCGCGCTGGTGAGTGGCTTCTATGCCGGGATCGCGGTCGGGATGATCGGGAACATCGCCACCCCGTCGGGTGCTCAGACGTTCTGGGCGGCCACCGTGGCGGCGGTCGGTGCCCTCGCCCTGGTGGTGGCGGCTGTGTGGTTGGAGCACTCCTGCCGAATCCCTCTCGACCGTGACGACGACGGTCGCGCGTAGGCTGCCCCCATGAGTGATGTCGTCCTCGAGGACCTTCCGTTCGATGAACTCCGGCACAAGGCGTTCTCCTACGCCGAGCGTCACGTCGACATCGGCTTCTTCACCGACCTGTTCTCGCACATGCCCGGCATGATCGCGATCGAGGGTGAGGGCGGCGACCTCGGTGCGATGGGTGGCACGTTCATCGAGACCGTGCGCGCCGTCAAGCAGATGATGGGCGACGCGGACCTCGACGAGACGACCGAGACGCTGCTGCGGGCCCGGTTCGTGACGTATCTCCGCGAGCACGGCGAGGAGTGAGCGGGGCTCGCTGTCGCTCACTCCTCGTCAGCGGTCGGCATCCCCCATCACCACCGCGAAGCTCATCACCGCATCAGCCAGCGCCACCACCGGCACTCCGACGAGAGCGGCTCCCATCGCCGACATCGTCGCGAAGGACGCCGAGCGGATCTTCATCCGCCACGGGTACTTGTCCCCAGCGCCCACCAGCAGGCAGCCGGCGATCCCGATCGGCCCCTCGACCGCCGCATAGGTCATGCCCTCGGGCAGTCGAACCACCTTCGGCAGCGGCACGTCGGTCGGTCCATCACCGAGGCTGTCGAGCCGATCGAATGAGGCGCGCGCCAACCGCACCGACAGCGGAACCTGGTCCAGCAGCGCCGCGTAGCGTGCTCGGCTGTCTCCCGCCTCGTGGACGGGCACGTCCATCAGGTCGCTGAGTTCCTCGTAGGCGAGGTACGGCTCGTCGCGGCGCAAGTCCCGTGCCACACCGCTGGCGCGTCCGACGGGGCCGCCGAGCCCGCAGCCCAGCGCCGTCGTGGCGTCCAGCACGGCGAGCCCGGCCAGGCCATCCGTCTGCGCTGCGACATCGGCCGCGACCGCAGGGAACGCCGACTCCACGTCGCCGAGCAGCTCGCGCACCAGCGTCCGGTCGTCGTCGGTGACGGGAGCCGCCACACCGCCGATCCGTGTGAACGTCGGATGCATGCGACTGCCGGTGATCGACTCCATCGCCAAGACGATGCGCTCGCGAAGCGACTCGACCGCCGGACGCGACGCCCCCGCCACGGGAGCGAGGAACGGCAGCAGGGCACCGATGCGCTCGACCTCGAGCAGGGCCATCCGGGTCCACGTCGCACGTTCCGGGGGGAGCATCCCCAGCGCCCTCTCGGCGGCGAGGGCCACGGTCACCTCGGAGGAGAACGATGACATCCAGTCGTGCCGGTCCGCGAGGAGCATCGCCTGCCGCAGGTCGCGCGACTCGAAGAGCTTCTCCGCGCTGCGGTGCATCAGCCCGATGCGCACGTCGGCCGAGGTGACGAGGTCGTCGGTCACGGACACCTGGAGCTGGAAGCCCGGATGGGCGGCGGGGTGCCGTGGATCAACCTCCAGGACATCGTCACAGGTCAGGAGAGCAGCTGTGCCCACGGCGAGAAGCTGCTCGGTCGGCATGCGGTCATCCTGACAGAAGCGGGGAGACTCCCGTCGCCCTCGTCTCGGTGAGCCTCTACGCTCGCGTGGGTGACGAGTGAACCGCAGCCGCCGCGCCTGCGTGTGGGTGTCGTGGGTGCCGGGCGCGTGGGCGCCGTCCTCGGCGCGGCCCTGCGTCGCGCGGGGCATGAGATCGTCGGGGTGTCCGCGGTCTCGGACCTCTCGCGGCTGCGCGCCGACGCACTGCTCCCCGGCGTCCCGGTGCTCCCCGCCGACGTGGTCCCCACCGACGCCGACCTCGTCCTGATCGCCGTTCCCGACGACGTACTGCCCGGCTTGGTCGCGGGACTCGTGGAGACCGGTGCCCTGCACGCAGGGCAGTTCGTGGCACATCCGTCCGGCCGCCACGGTGTCGGCGTCCTCGAGCCGGCCACGCGGGTCGGGGCTCTCGGGCTCGCGCTCCATCCGGCAATGACGTTCACCGGCACCAGCGTGGACCTCGACCGTCTGGCCGACTGTCCGTTCGCGGTGACCAGTGCGGACCCGGTGCGCCCCGTCGCTGAGGCCCTCGTCGTCGAGATGGGCGGAGAGCCGGTGTGGGTGCCGGAGGTGGCGCGGGTGGTCTATCACGCAGCCCTGTCCTATGGCGCCAACTACCTCATGACGGTCGTGGCCCAGTCCGTCGACCTGCTGCGCCTTGCCGGCATCGACGAGCCTCAACGACTGCTGGCCCCCCTGCTGAGCGCCTCCCTCGACAACGTTCTGCGTCACGGTGACTCCGCCCTGACGGGTCCGGTCTCGCGTGGCGATGCCGCGACCGTCGCGGCCCACCTCGATGCCCTCGCGGACCAGTCACCGGTCGTCACGGACGCCTACCGGGCTCTCGCCCGGCTCACCGCCGACCGGGCCCTCGGCGCCGGGCTCATCGCGCCCGCCGATGCCGAGCGACTTCTGGATGTCCTCGCCGCCCACGGGGACCTGACATGACGACCACCCTCGTGCACACCGGGGCAGATCTCCGGGCCGCCTACGCCACCCGACCGACTGCCACCCGTGCCGTCGTCATGACCATGGGCGCCCTCCACGAGGGGCACGCCTCGCTCATCCGCGACGCCCGTGCACGCGTCGGCTCTGAGGGCCTCGTCGTGGTCACCGACTTCGTCAATCCGACCCAGTTCGCGCAAGGCGAGGACTTCGAGGCGTATCCCCGCACGTTGGACGACGACGTCCGGATCGCCGACGCCGCCGGAGCGGACCTGGTCCTGGCGCCGAGTGCGACGGAGGTCTACGGCGACGGTGGCGGTTTCCGGCCCGACTCCGTCACGGTCGACCCCGGTCCGCTGGGCGACATCCTCGAGGGCGCCTCGCGTCCCGGTCACTTCCGTGGTGTCCTCACCGTCGTCGCGAAGCTGCTCGGCATCACCGCCCCGGACGTCGCCCTGTTCGGTGAGAAGGACTACCAGCAACTCGTGCTCATCCGGCGCATGGTCGCCGACCTCTCGATGACCGTCGACGTGATCGGGGTCGAGACGGTCCGTGAGGACGACGGCCTCGCCATGAGCAGCCGCAATCGCTACCTGTCCCCGCAGGAACGCGCCACGGCCGCAGTCATCCCACTGGCCCTCGCCGCCGCCGCTGCTGCGGGCATCGATGGCCCGGAGGCCGCGATCGCGGCCGGCGTGGCGATCCTCCAGGAGGATCCGGCCATCGAGCTGGACTACCTCGTTGTCACCGATCCGGCCCTGGGCCCTGCCCCGACTGCGGGCGAGTCGCGCATCCTCGTGGCCGCGCTCGTGGGTTCGACGCGACTGATCGACAACAGGCCGGCAAGGATGGGTGCATGACGACCGCGCGTCTGCCGCGCCGGCTGACGGCCGCGGAACCCGGCTGGACGGCCCGCGCCGACGTCATCGTCGTCGGTTCCGGCATCGCGGGCCTCACCGCGGCCCTGCGAGCCCGACACCTCGGTCGCACCGTCCTGCTCGTCACCAAGGCGACTGTCGATGCTGGCTCCACGCGATGGGCGCAGGGCGGCATCGCTGCCGCGCTGTCGGAGGAGGACTCCCCGGAGGAGCACCTGCACGACACCCTCGTCGCCGGCGTCGGCCTGTGCGATGACGACGCTGTGCGGGTGCTCGTCACGGAGGGCCCGGACGCCGTCCGCGAGCTCATCGACATCGGAGCCCGGTTCGACGTCGATGACAGTGGTGCCATCGCACTGACGCGCGAGGGTGGTCACCTGCGCGACCGCATCGCCCATGCCGGCGGCGATGCGACGGGTGCGGAGATCTCCCGCGCACTCGTGGCCGCGGTGCAGCTCGACCTGGGCATCGAGATCATCGAGAACGCCCTCGCTCTCGACCTCCTCGTCGACGACGCCGGTGCCGCACAGGGCGTCACCTTGCATGTCATGGGCTCGGGCCAGCGCGATGGCATCGGAGCGGCGCTCGCCCCCGCGGTGATCCTGGCTACCGGGGGCTTCGGCCAGGTGTTCGGCCAGACGACCAACCCGTACGTCTCCACCGGCGACGGTGTCGCTCTCTCCCTGCGTGCCGGGGCCGACATCGCCGATCTGGAGTTCGTGCAGTTCCACCCGACCGTCATGTGGCTCGGGCCGTTGGCCCAGGGCCAGCAGCCGCTGGTATCCGAGGCCGTGCGCGGCGAGGGTGCGATCCTGCTGGACTCCTCCGGTAAGCCCCTCATGCGCGGGCTGCACCCGCTCGAGGACCTCGCCCCCCGGGATGTGGTGGCGAAGGCGATCATGCGCCGGATGCGCGAGGAGGGAACACCGCACGTGTGGCTCGACGGCCGCATGCTCGGGGCCGACACGTGGTTGCAGCGCTTCCCGACGATCCTCGAGAACTGCCGCACCCGAGGCATCGACCCGGTCACGGACCTCATCCCGGTGGCCCCCGCCCAGCACTATGTCTCGGGCGGTGTGCGCACGGACCTGTGGGGCCGGGCATCGATCCGGGGCCTGTACGCGTGTGGCGAGGTCGCGTGCACCGGGGTGCACGGCGCGAACCGGCTCGCGTCAAACTCCCTGCTCGAGGGCCTGGTCTTCGCCCGTCGCATCGTCACGGCGTTGGACGACGACCTCGTCGAGCGTGAGCCGGAGGAGTCGGACGGTCCCGACGGCCTGCTCACGCATGCGATCCGTCGGCCGATGCAGCAGGTCATGGATGTCGAGGCGGGTGTCCTGCGCAGCGCGGACTCGCTCGCCTCGGCCGCTGCGAGCCTGGCCCACCTCGGAGCCTCCGGCGGCTCGCGGCCATCCACGGAGGACTGGGAGACGACGAACCTGCACCAGATCTCGACCGTGCTCGTGCACCATGCGGCGATCCGCGAGGAGACCCGGGGATCCCACTGGCGCGAGGACTTCCCGGAGCGCGACGATGCCCGCTGGCGGGTGCACCTCGTCACCCGACTGTCGGAGGATGGGACGCTGGTCACCCGCGAGGAACCCGTGAGAGGGGCCCAGGAGTGAGTGACACAGCGCAGTGGCCGCTCGGTGTTCGGGTGATGCTCGAGTCCGAGGGCCTCGACCTTGCTGTCATCGCAGCGATCATCGACCTCGCCCTCGACGAGGACCTCGATGGCGGCGTGGATGTCACGACCGTCGCCACAGTGTCGCCCGATCAGCGTGCGACGCTCGACCTCGTCGCCCGTCGACCCGGGGTGACCGCCGGGGCTCCCGTGGCTGCGGCGGTATTCGCCGAGGTCTGCGGTGACGACTGCGTCATCGACATCCGTACACCGGACGGCTCGCGGGTCGAGCCGGGCGCGGTCATCGTCTCGGTCACCGGCCGCACGCACGATCTGCTCCGCGCTGAGCGTCCGGCCCTGAACCTGCTCGGCCACCTCAGCGGCATCGCTACCGCGACTCGCGAGTGGGTCGACCGCATCGCCGGCACGTCTGCAGCGATCCGCGACACCCGCAAGACCACCCCGGGCATGCGTCGGTTGGAGAAGTACGCCGTGCGCTGCGGCGGGGGCGTGAACCACCGCATGTCGTTGTCCGATGCGGCACTCGTCAAGGACAACCACGTCGTCGCCGCCGGCGGAGTGGCTGAGGCCTTCGACCTGGTGCGCACCCGCTTTCCCGGTGTCGACATCGAGGTCGAGGTCGACTCCCTCGACCAGCTCGACGAGGTCCTCGACGCGGGTGCGGACCTCGTGCTGCTCGACAACTTCACGCCCGACGAGATGCGCGAGGCGGTCGCTCGCACTGCGGGGCACGCCCGCCTCGAGGCTTCGGGCGGACTGTCCCTCGACGTCGCCGCTGAGGTCGCCGGCACCGGGGTGGACTACCTTGCGGTCGGAGCCCTCACCCATTCGGCCCCGGTGCTCGACATCGGTGCTGACCTGCGTCAGGAGTCGTAGTGCTGCTCGCCATCGATGTCGGCAACACCAACACCGTCCTCGGGCTGTTCGACGGGGACGGGCTCGGCCACTCGTGGCGGATCAAGACGGACTCGCGTGCTACCGCGGACGAGATGGCCCTGACGTTCCGCGGGCTGCTCGCCGATGTCGACGACGTCACCGGCATCGCCCTGTGCAGCACGGTGCCAGCGGTCCTCCGGGAGATGCGCGGCATGCTCAGCCGCTACTTCAGTGGCGTCACCACGGTGATCGTCGAGCCGGGGACCAAGACCGGCGTTCCGGTGCTGACCGACAACCCGAAGGAGGTCGGCGCCGACCGCATCGTCAACACGATCGCCGCGCACCACCTGTTCGGCGGCCCCTGCATCGTCGTGGACTTCGGCACGTCAACCAACCTCGACGTTGTCTCGGCCAAGGGCGAGTTCCTCGGCGGGGCCCTCGCGCCGGGTGTCGAGATCTCCCTGGATGCTCTCGCGCAGCGCGCGGCCCAACTGCGCAAGGTCGAGCTCGTCGCTCCCAGGTCCGTCATCGGCAAGAACACGGTGGAGGCGCTGCAGTCCGGCGCGCTGTACGGCTTCGCCGGTCAGGTCGACGGCCTCGTCGACCGCATCGTCGAGGAGATCGGTGACGTCACCGCGGTGATCGCCACGGGCGGGCTGTCGTCGATCGTGGTTCCGGAGTCACAGACGATCACGCACCATGAGCCCGACCTCACGCTGGTCGGCCTGCGCCTGGTGTACGAGAAGAACGTCGACTGACCGCTGCACCTCGTAGCCACGCCCGAGTGGCTACGAGTTGTACCCGTGGACCAGGGCGGTGACGGCGGCGAGGCCGTGCACCCTGCCCGCGGTCCGCGGCAGGATCAATGTTCGCATGCCGAGATGGGTCGCCCCGCCGTCGTCGTTGGCGTTGTCGCCGACCATGAGGACGTCCGCGGCCGGCATGCCGAGCCGCTCCAGCGCGATCTCGAAGATCCGGCGCTGCGGCTTCACGCAGCCCACTTCGTAGGACAGCACCATCTCGTCGTACAGGCCGGTGACTCCCTCGCGGTCGAGGACGTCCCGGATGGGCACCCCTGCGTTCGACAGCAGGCACGTGCGGATCCCGGCATCACGCAGGTCACGGAGCATGGGCACGGTGTCGTCGTAGGCGTGCCAGGTGCTGAGCATGACGTCGTACAGGGCATCGGCCAGCGGGCGATCGACTCCGGGACCAGCCTCGATCAGCTCGTGGAAGACCCGATGGTGGTCCTCGAAGGACAGATCGCGTGAGCTCTCCGGGTCACTGATGCGGGCTCCCTCCCAGATGCGGTCGAGGAAGGCGACGAGCTCCTCCCGGCGGTCGTCGGTGACCGGGTGGGGGGCCACCGCGAGGGCGGCGTCGAGCCACGAGTCCGCATCCCCCTGGTCCACGAGCGTGGAGTGGATGTCGAAGATCACCCCACGGATCGGCTGCGGAGTGGGCCATTCCGGGTGTCGGGGGGCGAGTGTCGCGGGGCCGTGGGTCATGCGCGAAGCCTAGGAGGCATAGCCTTGTCGGCTGTGACGAGTGACGTGATGGCCGGCGATCCGGTGAACCCCGACCCGGCGACCCCTGACGTGGACGATGATCTGCCCGAGCAGATGCGCATTCGTCGCGACAAGAGGGACCAGCTCGCGGCTCGCGGTATGGAGCCCTACGCGATCGGGCTGCCCATCACCACGACGATCGCCGCGGTACGCGCCGCCCATCCCGACCTCGAGGCTGACGTCGCCACGGGCGAGAAGGTCGGCATCGCGGGCCGCGTGATCTTCCAGCGCAACACCGGCAAGCTCTGCTTCGCGACCCTGCGGGCCGGCGACGGCACCGAGATCCAGGCGATGCTCTCCCTTGCGAGTGTCGGCGAGGAGGCCCTTCAGTCATGGAAGGACCTCGTCGACATCGGCGACCACGTCTTCGTCGCAGGAGAGGTCATCACCAGCAAGCGGGGCGAGCTCTCGGTGATGGCCGATGAGTGGCGAATGGCGTCCAAGTCGCTTCGCCCCCTGCCGGTCGCGCACAAGCCCCTGAATGAGGAGACGCGGGTGCGTCAGCGCTACGTCGACCTCATCGTGCGGCCGGAGGCCCAGAAGGTCGCCCGCACTCGGGTGGAGGTCCTGGCATCGGTCCGCAGGAGCATGTCGGAGCGCGGCTTCCTCGAGATCGAGACGCCGATGCTGCAGACACTGCACGGTGGTGCAGCCGCACGGCCGTTTGTCACACACTCCAATGCGTTCGACATCGACCTCTTCCTGCGCATCGCGCCAGAGCTGTTCCTCAAGCGCGCCGTCGTCGGTGGCCTGGAGCGAGTGTTCGAGGTCAACCGCAACTTCCGCAACGAGGGCGCCGACCGAACGCACTCGCCGGAGTTCACGATGCTGGAGTTCTACGCCCAGTACCTGGACTACCGCGACGTCGCGCGCATCACCCGGGAGCTGTACCAGGAGGCGGCCCAGTCAGCCATCGGCTCGCTGACCGTCGATCACCCCGACGGAACGGTGCTGGACCTGTCGGGTGAGTGGCCGGAGATCGACCTGTTTGAGTCGCTGTCCGAGGCGATCGGCGAGGAGATCACGCCGGAGACCCCCCGAGAGCACCTCGTCATGCTCTGCGATCAGCAGGACATCGCCTTCCATCCCACGGCCGTCGCCGGGAAGCTGGCCGAGGAACTGTTCGAACACTACGTTGTGCCGACGCTGGTGAATCCGGTGTTCGTCATGGACTACCCGGTCGACACCTCCCCGCTCGTGCGCGGGCACCGAACCAAAGCCGGCGTGGTCGAGAAGTGGGACCTCTACATCAATCGCATGGAGTCGGGCACCGGCTACTCCGAGCTCGTGGACCCTGTCATCCAGCGTGAGCGGCTCGTGGAGCAGGCCTCGCTGGCGGATCGCGGCGATGATGAGGCCATGCACCTCGATGAGGACTTTCTGCGCGCAATGGAGCACGGCATGCCGCCGATGGGCGGTGTCGGCGTCGGCGTCGATCGCATGCTCATGGCCCTCACCGGGCTGGGCATCCGCGAGACGATCCTGTTCCCGCTCGTGAAGCCGGGGCAGTCATGAGCGTCGACATCCTCATCCGCCCGGCGCGCACCGGCGACGTGCGCGCGATCCGCTCGCTGATCGACGTCTACTCCCCGGACGGGCGTCTGCTGTCCAAGGCCACGGTCACGCTGTTCGAGGACATCCAGGAGTTCCTGGTGGCTGAGAGGGACGGTCGGGTCGTCGGCTGCGGTGCCTTCCATGTCATGTGGGAGGACCTCGGCGAGGTGCGCACGCTGGCGGTGGATCCGGACCTGGCCGGTCGCGGGATCGGATCGAGCCTGCTGGTCGCCCTCATGGACCGGGCGCGGGCCGTCGGGGTGCGGCGCGTGTTCTGCCTGACCTTCGCCGTTCCCTTCTTCCAACGGCACGGCTTCGTGGAGATCGACGACACCCCGATCGAGCACGATGTCTACGAGCAACTGCTGCAGTCGTACGACGAGGGTGTCGCGGAGTTCCTCGGTCTCGAGCGCGTCAAGCCCAACACCCTCGGCAACCATCGGATGCTGGCCACGCTGTGAGGCGCGCGGTGCTGGGGCTCGCAGCCGCCGCGCTGACGGTGGCTGGAGCCGTTCCCGTGCATGCGGCCCCTGACGCCAAGCCCCTCGCCGGCACGGTCGTCCTGCTCGATCCCGGGCACCAGCTCGGCAACTCGAATCCCAAGTTCAGCAAGCAGATGGCCCAGAAGAAGTTCAACGGCACCACGGTCAAGGGCTGCAACACGACGGGCACCGCCACCAACTCCGGCTACCCGGAGGCGACGTTCAACTGGAAGGTCGCCAAACGGCTGAAGCGACTGCTCGAGCAGCAGGGTGCGCGAGTGGAGCTCACGCGCAGCACCAACTCCTACAACGCGTGGGGTCCATGCGTGTGGGACCGGGCGAAGCAGGCCAACCGCATCGGCGCGGACATCATGGTCAACATCCACGCGGATGGGGCACCGGCCAAGGACCACGGCTTCTTCGTGCTCGCCCCGGGTTTGGTCAAGGGATGGACGGAGGACGTCGTGAAGCCCGGCCGGAAGCTGGCGAACGCGATGATCGCGGGGATGACGGCGGCCGGTGCTCCTCCGTCGAACTACATCGCGAACCAGCTGATGATCTCGACCAACACGACGGGTCTGAACTTCAGCGACGTCCCAGCGGTCACCGTCGAGCTGGGCAACATGCGCAATGCCGGCGATGCCCAGCGCATGACGAGCAAGGCCGGTCAGCGCCAGTACGCGCAGTGGCTGCTCGCCGGTATCGATCGCTACTTCTCGCGCGGCTGATCGACGTCGAACGCCCCGAGGAGGCTGCGCAGCAGCGCGCTCAGTTCCGCCTGCTGGTTGAGGGGCAGGGACGCCAGAAGCTGCTGCTCGCGGGCGACGAGATCGACGAAGGCTGCGTCAACGCACGCTCGGCCGGATTCCGTGAGGACCACCCGGACGCCACGTCGGTCAGTCGGGTCCGGCTCGCGACGGACTAATCCGCGAGTCTCGAGTCGGTCGATCCGGTTGGTCATGGTCCCGCTGGTGACGAGGGTCTGGGCACCGAGCTGACCGGGGGAGAGGGCGTAGGGCTGGCCGGCGCGACGCAGGGCGGCGAGGACGTCGAACTCCCAGGTCTCGACCTCGTGCGCGGCGAAGGCCTGACGGCGGGCGTTGTCCAGCAGGCGCGACAGGCGGCTCACACGGGACAGCACCTGCAGCGGTGACACATCAAGGTCGGGGCGCTCGCGTCGCCAGGCGTCGGTGATGCGGTCGACCTCGTCCGCGGGGGGAGCCGTCATGCCCCCATGCTACGTCGAGATTCTCGACATCAAGATTCTTGATCAGTCGTGACGCACAGAGCGGGGCTTCGCCTCGAGGTTCTGCAGTCCGTTCCAGGCGAGGTTCACGAGGTGGCCGACGACCTCCTCCTTCTTCGGCTTGCGCACGTCGAGCCACCACTGACCGGTCTGCGCCACCATGCCGACGAGCATCTGCGAGTAGAGAGGTGCCCATTTGGCCTGCATGCCGTGCGCTTTGAACTGCACGGCGAGGAGATCATCGACCTGTTCGGCGACGTCGACGAGGAGCCCGGCGAAGGTGCCCTGCGCCGAGGAGTCGCGACCCTCGGGGGCGCGGGTCACCGGGGTGTCGCGCACGAGGATGCGGAAGCCGTCGGGGTCGCGGTCGATGAAGTCGAACAGGGCCATGCCGGCACGCTCGAGGAGGACGCGCGGGTGGATTCGCTCGTCCTTCGGGCTTGGGGCGGCCAATGCCTGGGTGATGGAGTCGAGCAGGTAGCCCATCTCGCGGTCGACGACGACGGCGTAGAGACCCTCCTTGCCGCCGAAGTGCTCGTACACGACGGGCTTGGACACGCCCGCCTTCGCCGCGATCTCCTCGACGCTGACAGCCTCGAAGCCCTTCTTCGCGAACAGCCTGCGCCCGATGTCGAGGAGCTGCTCGCGGCGCTCCTGCCCGCTCATGCGGACGCGCTCGCGAGGCTCGGCCCGACGCGGGGTGCGGGCGACTGGAGTCAGCTCGGTGACGTTGGTGTCGCCGGGCTCCTGCTCGAGCGCCTGAGTCGTCACGACGGCCTCAGACGGAGGTTGTACTGGGTGCGCGGTAGCCGCGAACTCGGTGCGCCATCGCCGGGTCCTCGAGCTTCTTCACCAGACGCTCCGGTCTTGGCCACCGTACGTCGTACGCCAGATTCATGCGCTCCAGTGAGCTGATGATCGTCGCGCTGAGGTCGATCTGTCCCCTGAGGACGCCATGCCGTGCTGAGGTCGGCTCGACGTGGTGCAGGTTGTGCCAGGACTCACCGAAGGACGGGATGGCCAGCCACCACACGTTGGACGAGAGGTCCCGAGAGTTGAAGGGTCTCGTCCCGAAGACGTGGCAGATGGAGTTGATGGACCACGTCACATGGTGGACGAAGGCGACGCGGATCAGACCGGCCCAGAAGAAGGCGGTGAGGGCTCCCATCCACGACCAGGTGATCAGGCCGCCCAACACCGCAGGCAGGAGGAAGGACGCGACGACGACGGCCGGGAACCACCGCGAGATCGCATCGAGGTCCTTGTCGGCCTTCATGTCCGGGGCGTACTTGTCGATCGAGGTCTGCTCCTCGTCGAAGAGCCAGCCCACGTGCGCGTAGTACAGGCCCTTGGCGACAGCGCGCTTGGAGGTGCCGTAGCGCCACGGGGAGTGCGGGTCGCCGATTTCATCGGAGTACTTGTGGTGCTTGCGGTGGTCAGCCACCCACTGCTGGATCGAACCCTGAAGGGCCATGGATCCCGTCAGGGCGAGGAGAACCTTGATGAAGCGACCGGTCTTGAAGCTGCCATGGGTGAAGTAGCGGTGGAATCCGATGGTGATGCCCGAGGCCGTGATCCCCCAGAACAGGAGGGCGAGGGCGATGTCGACCCAGGACAGCCAGCCGCCCCACGCGACCGGGATCGCCGCGGCCACCGCGAGGAGGGGGACGACGATGAAGACGCCGATGGTGATGCGCATGGCGTTGCCCTGGAGTTGCACCTCCTCGGGACGGACCGGGCTGGTGATCTCCGGGGTCACGGTCATGCGGAACCTCTCCTCTGCCGGGTTGACGGCGCGTAACTTACGGAACCGTAGGTTACGGAAGCGTAGGTACCTGAGTCAAGCAGAGCCGCGCGTGATTCTCCGAGCGTCTGGCCTGTCTAGAGTTCTGCTGACCGTCCCCGGTCGTCTAGTGGCAGGACAGCGGACTTTGAATCCGTCAACGGAGGTTCGACCCCTCCCCGGGGAGCCAAGCCCTCACGGGCCGTTTCCAACTCTCAAGAGGAGTCGCGCCCGCGCTTCAGTGTCGCCCGGTCCAGCACCCCGGGGCCGTCCGCGTTCTAGTCGACGGCCCCGATCTTGCTCGGACCGACGCTCTGGTCGCCTCTTCCGAAGCGGTCGCTCCGGACCCGCCGTCGCTAGACCCGCTCCCAGATCGGCTCCGGCTCCGGACGGCCGAAGAGGTAGCCCTGGCCGCACGTCCAGCCCGCCTCCCGCAACAAGGTGGCCTGGTCGTCCGTCTCGATCCCCTCCGCGATCGGATTGAGGTTGAGTCCCCGCACCAACGACGCGATTCCGGCGACGACGTCGAGGCTGGTGCGGTCATCGGCTCGCAGGCTCGACACGAACGAACGGTCGAGCTTCACACCGGTGAAGGGGATCCTGCGGAGCACGCCGATGGAGGCGTACCCCACGCCGAAATCGTCGAGCTCGAGCCCGAAGCCCTGTCGCCGCAGGGCCTCCAGGTTGATGACGGCCTCATCGGTCAGCGTCAGTGTCGTGGTCTCCGTCAGCTCGACCGTGATGCGCTGCGGGTCGACGCCCGCACGAGCCACCGCCCCCAGGAAGCGGTCCAGCCACCCTGAATCCGTGAGCTCGATGGCGGACACGTTGATCGAGATGGCACCGGGCAGGTCGGGCTGGGCCGACAGGACCGCGAGAACCTGGTCGAGGACCTGGGGCCCGAGTCGGGTGATGAGTCCGGAGGACTCAAGCGCATCGATGAAGGTGATCGGGGCGCGAAGACCCTCGGACGGGTGCTGCCAGCGCACCAGCGCCTCGAACCCGGTGACCGACCGATCCGCGAGACTGACCTTCGGCTGGTAGTAGACGACGAACTGACGCTCGGTGAGGGCACCCAGCAGTTCGTCCTCCTGGCGAAGCGCCACCTCGACACCCTCGGATTGATTCTTGGCTTCGGCAAGGTGCCAACGGGATCGTCCACGCGTCTTGGCGGTGGTGAGAGCGTCATCCGCGGCGCGGAGAAGGGTCTCTGCGGTCGAGGCGGAGTCCGACACCGCGATGCCGATACTGGCCGTGCGACTGAACTTCAGCCCGCGAAAGGTGAACTCACCCGCCAGGCGGTCCAACAGGAGGCTGGCGCTGTCCGCCAGCACGTCATCGTCATCGGTCGGCAGGGGACTGAGCACGGCAGCGAAGACGTGGCCGTCGAGACGGGCCACCTGCCACGCACCCGAGAGCTCGCCACGGACCAGATCCGCCAGTTCGGCGAGCATCTCATCCCCCGCCTGCTGCCCATGGGTGCGATTGATGACGAGGAACTCAGCGAGATCGATGAGCAGCACACCGACCTGATGACCCGGCTGGCTCAGCACCTCCCGCAGCCGGTTCATGAGCCAGCGTCGCGAATACAGGCCGGTGACCGAGTCAATGTCAACCGCCCGTTGCAGACCTTCACGTGACTCGATGAGGGCCGTCACGTCAACGGCCTGCCGCAGGGACTGCGGCGGCAGACCCTCGATCTCGGGCATCTTGATCTCGCTTACGTCAGCCCACTTGTCGCGGCCCTGCCCCGTGACGAACCGCAGGATCATCTCGAAGTTCTCGATCTCGCCTCGTTCCAGACGCTCGTGTGCTTCGCCGTAGCGGATCCGGTCCTCCGGGCGCATGAAGGCATGTGGGCCGCCCCGGGAAATCAGTTCGTCTTGGTCGATCTCGAGGAACTCGCACATCGCGTCGTTGTAGATGCGGAAGCCGCGATCAATATCGCCGTACCCCGTGGGTGTGGCACTGCGCTGGATCGAGGACACGAACTCCTCGCGTGTGCGCTCCGCCGCGTCCTTCGCGGCCTGCAGGGCGACGGCGTCCCTGCGCACTTCAGCGGTGACATCGGTGAGGGAGCCGTGCCACAGGCCATCGACTCCGTCCCGATGAGAGGGTGTCGCCTGCATCAGCAGCCACCGCTCGCTTCTCTCGTCATGGATCTGGAACTGGACCCGCCACGGCTCGCGACGTCGCATCGCCTGGTCCACGACCTCACGCTCTGGCTCGGGCAGGAAGTGGAGGATCCCCACCGCCGCAGTCTCGGCCGGCGTGGGACCCAGAAGGTGCTCCACTGCGGAACTGACGAAGCGAGTCTCGACCTCGGCGTTCGGGGTGAGGAGGAGTTCGAAGAGCGCACTCGGCGCCTCATCCGCGACCGAAGCGAGGCGGAGATCCAGCTCTCGTGCCCTCTGGCGTGCGCGGAGCAGGACGACGACACCGAACCCAGCCAGCAGCGAGAGAGCGATTCCGACGAGCGCCGTGGGGACTGCCTCGGTGCGGGAATGGCTTGTCGAAAGCGTGAGGACCCACTCCTCGGCTGGCACTGTCAGGGTGGTGCTGTCGCGGTGCTGGAGACTCCCCTGCTCGCCGACCTCGCCGAGGATGACGTCCCCGCTGACCGCGTCAGAGACGGCAGCCGCGGTCGCTGATCCCATGAGGTACACAGTCGGGTCAAGGGTGGCAGCGTCAATGACCACGCTGACCATGCCCCAGTAGTCGCCGTCGATGATGATCGGCTCCCGGTAGATGAAGGCCTCCCCGCCTTCGATGAGCGTGACCGGCCCGAGCAGAGCGGGCGCGCCGGAGTCAATGACGGCCTTGATTCCGGGCCATTGCTCTGTCAGGTCCTCGTAGCGCAGACCCAGTGCCGCCTCGTTCCCGGCGATCGGTGCGATGAAGTCCATGCGGTTTCCCGGCGCCAGGGTGATGTTCCTCCAGTCAGGGTTATCGGAGACCAGCCTGTCCAGGTACTCCTGGGTGCCGTCAGGAGGCAATTGACCGTCGTTCACTGCCACGAACGCCGTGACGGCGTCCGCTGCCTCCGAAACGGGCACCAGCACGCCGAGGATGTTGTCCCGGATGCGCTGGCTGACCAAGGAGGCCACCTGATCCTCACGGTCTTCGGTCTCCCGGTCCACCAGAGTGGCCGCGCCGAGGGTGAGAGTGGCACCGACGAGGAAGGTCGCAGCCGCGGCGAGCCACGGGAATAGCGTCGGTGATAGCCGGCTGCGCACTGGCACTCCTCTGCGCGTTGACCCTGTGTGTTCCCGTCCTGTCCACGAGCGTACCCACGCTCGGTCGGCTCGTCGTCGTGAACAACCCATGCCCCACGTGGTGTGGCAGCGGGCCGGGCTCACCTGCCCGATGGCGTTCCGGAAGGGCAAGCGGTCTGGCCAGCACGCCTGGGGGCGCCGCCGGGTGCCCACCACGACGGCCAGAAGGGACCGGTCATGTTGCGCGAGTGACGAGACATAGCTCCTGTTCCACGGCTACCTTGGGCGGGTGACCATGCTCCGAACACGTGCGCTCCGCCCGGCCCTCGCTTGTCTCCTGGCGCTGGGCGTCACCGCTGTCGTCACCCCATCGGCGTCCGCGGCTGGAGTCTCGGGGGCCACGTGGGTGGCGTCCCCCAACGGGCTGGTCGGCGTCCAGCAGTCCGTCGTCATCAGGGCCGGCAAGGCCAAGAAGGTCGCCGGCCAGGTCGTCACCGTCACCTTCACCCCGCCGGGCGGCACGCCCTTCTCCGGCCAGACGGCCGTGAACTCGGCCGGCTTCGCCGCCATCCCGTGGATGCCGTCGACCGCTGGCACGTGGACGGTCGCCGCCTCCGTCGGCGGCACCGCGCTCCCGGCCACCACCGTGGCGGTGGCCGCCATGCCCACCGAGGTGGACCTCCTCGCCCCCGCTCAGGTGGCGGCGAACAGCGCGACGAGCGTGCGGGTCCTTGTGATGGCCCTCGCCGGCCCCATCACCCCGAGCGGCACCATCACGCTGAAGGACCAGAACGGCAACACCGTCGGCACGGGAACCCTCGGCCCAAGCGCCGTCGCCGGCACCGCGGTTGCCGATGTCGGCTGGACGCCGTCCTCGGGCACCACGGCCCTCACCGCGACCTACACCCCCACCAACGGAACCTGGTCCGGCTCGACCAGCGGCATCGCCCGACCGTCCATCGGCGGCACCCCGACGATCACCATGCGCATGCCGGAGGACCTGTTCAGCAGCGTGCCAGTGACGCTCACCGCGATCTCCTCCTCCGGGACCCCGGCCGGAGGCGTCGCGTTCTCCCTCAACATCGACGGCTTCCTCTACTACCCCATGGGCGGATCGAAGGGCATCAACACCGGCCCGCAGGGCGTCGACTTCTCCTGGACGCCCGGCAGCACGGGCTACCAGACGGTCCAACTGTCCTACGCCTCCAACAGCTTCGGCACCAACGCGAACTCCAGCCAGCAGGTCAATGTGGCGGCGGCACCCACGCCGGACACGATCACCCTCACCTCAGTGGGCAGCGGGCCGTGGGAGCCCGGAGCGGTCGGTTCCTCGCCGACCGGTCTCACCCTCGCGCTGTCAGGAGCGTCAAAGTCCGGGAACACCGTCACCCTGAGCACCGATGGGCCGTGTCAGGTCCAGGGCGCCGACCTCACCCTGCTGTCACCGGGAACCTGCGTGGTCACGGCCGCCTCGCTGGGCAACGGCGGCAGCCTGACGCCCAGCACGTCGGCCTACACCGTGACCATCACGAAGTAGCGCCCCTGAGGGTGGATAGGCTGGGAGCGCCTTCCCCGGCCGACCGCGCGGCCCGCCGCGCCCGACCCGACTGAGGATGCCCGTGAGCAGTCGTCGACCGTCCGTCGTCGTCATCCTCGCCGCCGGCGAGGGCACCCGCATGAAGTCGTCGACCCCCAAGGTCCTGCACGCGATGGCCGGTCGCTCGCTGCTGGGCCACGTCATCGAGGCGGCGTCAACCCTCGAACCGCACCACCTCGTCGTCGTCGTGGGTCACGGCAGGGATCAGGTGCAGGCGCACGTCGACGAGGTCGCCCCGTGGGCCGTGACGGTCGTGCAGGAGCAGCAGAACGGCACCGGTCACGCGGTCCGCGTCGCGCTCTCCGGCCTTGCCGAGCGAGGCATCGAGGTCGACTCCGGGCCGGTTGTCGTCCTCACCGGCGACACCCCGCTGCTGACCGGCGGCACCCTCGTCAACCTCATGATCGAGCACGACGCGACGTCCGCCGCGGCCACCGTGCTCACCACGCGGCTCGACGACCCCACCGGCTACGGCCGCATCGTGCGGTCCGCGGACGGATCGGTCGCAGCGATCGTCGAGCACCGTGACGCCGATGAGGCGCAGCTGCGCATCGACGAGATCAACTCCGGCATGTATGCCTTCGACTCCGGTGCCCTCGCCTCGGCCCTCGGACGCATCACCACCGACAACTCGCAGGGCGAGGAGTACCTGACCGACGTCATCTCCCTGCTTCGCGGCGACGGGCTGATCGTCTCCGCCTCTGTCTGCCCCGACGCCGACGACATCCTGGGTGTTAACGATCGCGTCCAGCTCGCCGAGGCCGCCGCCATCATGCGCGACCGCATCAACGTCGCCTGGATGCGCGCTGGCGTCACCATGGCGGATCCCGCGACGACCTGGCTCGACGTCGACGTCGAGCTCGAGAGCGACGTCGTCCTGCGCCCGCAGGTCACTCTCCGTGGTCCGACGTCCGTCGCCTCGGGTGCGGTCGTTGGACCGGGCACGACCCTGACGTCCTGCGAGGTCGGCTCGGGTGCCGAGGTCATCCACACGTGGGCCGAGCTCGCCGTGATCGGCGAGGGCGCGAAGGTCGGCCCGTTCACCTACCTGCGTCCGGGCACGGTCATGGGCGCGGGCACCAAGGCGGGCGCCTACGTCGAGATCAAGAACTCGACCCTCGGTGACGGTGCGAAGGTGCCGCACCTGTCCTACGTGGGTGACGCGGATATCGGCGCGGGATCGAACATCGGCGCCGCGACGGTCACCGTGAACTACGACGGCGTCGAGAAGCACCGCACCGTGGTGGGCGAGCACGCTCGGATCGGAAGTGACACCATGCTTGTCGCTCCGGTCGAGGTGGGCGACGGTGCGTACACCGCGGCCGGCTCGGTCATCACCGAAGACGTCCCCCCCGGAGCGATGGCCGTGGGTCGATCCCGCCAGCGCAATGTCGAGGGGTGGGTCGAACGACGACGTGCCGGCTCACCCGCTGCCGAGGCAGCCGAGCGCGCCCGGCAGGATGCTGCTGCCACCCCCGAGCAAGGCCAGACCCCCGAGCAAGGCGAGGAGCCCCAGTGACACACCTGTCGGTACCCACCGAGAAGCGGCTCGTCCTGCTGGCCGGCCGGTCCTATCCGGAACTGGCACAGGAGGTGGCTGACGACATCGGGATCGCGCTGTCGCCGGTGATGGCCTACGACTTCGCCAACGGTGAGATCTTCGTCCGCTTCCAGGAATCCGTGCGTGGCACCGACGCGTTCGTCCTGCAGAGCCACACGACGCCGATCAACACGTGGATCATGGAACAACTCATCATGGTCGACGCACTGAAGCGGGCGTCCGCCAAGCGCATCACCGTCATCGTGCCCTTCTACGGCTATGCCCGTCAGGACAAGAAGCACCGCGGCCGCGAGCCGATCTCCGCCCGGCTCATCGCGGACCTGTTCAAGGCCGCCGGTGCCGACCGCCTCATGACCGTCGACCTGCACACCTCGCAGATCCAGGGCTTCTTCGACGGCCCCGTCGACCACCTCTTCGCCATGCCGATCCTTGCTCGCCACGTCGCGTCCCGCATTCCGCGCGATGAGATCACGGTCGTCTCCCCAGACGCGGGTCGGGTGCGCGTGGCCGAGCGCTGGACCGACGTCCTCGGGGCTCCGCTCGCGATCATCCACAAGCGGCGCGATCCGGATGTCCCGAACCAGGTGAAGGTCCTCGAGGTCGTCGGTGATGTCCAAGGACGCACCTGTGTGCTCGTCGACGACATGATCGACACCGGTGGCACGATCGTGAAGGCGGCTGAGACCCTGTTCGACAACGGGGCCAAGGACGTCATCGTCGCCGCGACCCACGGAATCCTCAGCGATCCCGCGCGTGAGCGCCTGCAGGAGTCCCGCATCTCCGAGGTCATCGTGACCAACACGCTGCCCATCCCGGACGAGCACCGCTTCGACAAGCTCACGATCCTGTCGATCGCCCCGATCCTGTCCAAGGCCATCACGGAGGTCTTCACGGATGGCTCGGTGACGAGCATGTTCGAGGGTGATGCGGTGGAGTCTGAGGCCTCCTCGCACTGAGCGACCCCTCGCCCCGGGGGTGGTCGGGAGCACTCTGTGGGCCGGGGTAGACTTCTCACGCCCTCGGCGAGGGTGATGTCCGCAGGCGCAGACCGTGCCCGCGAACACCACCGTGATCGACGTGGTCGGCGCCCACTGGCGTTGCCGAGGCGACCGACGACATGAGGAGCAAGACGTGACCACCGTGGCCCTGACCGCCGCTTCCCGTTCCGACTTCGGCAAGGGTGCTGCCCGCCGCACCCGCCGCGCCGGCCAGACCCCGGGCGTGATCTACGGCGGTGACATCGACCTCCTGCACGTCTCCTTCGACACCCACGAGCTCGACCTCGCGCTGCGCAAGCCGCGCGTCGTGCTCTCCGTCACGATCGACGGTCAGACCATCACCACCAAGCCCCGTGACATCCAGCGCGACCCGGTGAAGCGCACCCTGGAGCACATCGACCTCGTCGTCATCACCGCACGCGAGGCCAAGCTCCGGTCGGAGTACGCCGACGCGATCAAGAAGGTCCACGACGCGGCCGTCGAGGCCGGAGTCGACCCGAGCGTCGCGGTCCAGATGCTCGAGGCTGCTGTGCACGACGGTGAGGATCCGATGGTCGCCGCCGAGCACGCCGTCGCCGATGCCGAGGCGCAGGCCCAGGCCTACGCCGAGGCCGCCCGTGCAGCCGGTGCTGCAGCCGATGCGTCGGAGGCTGCAGAAGCGGCCGAGGCCGCCGAGGGTGCAGAGGCCGGCGAGGCCGCGTCCGAGTAGTACGGATCGGTGTCCACCGCTCCCTGGCTGGTTGCCGGTCTCGGCAACCCGGGGCCGGAGTACGCCGCCACCCGGCACAACATCGGGTTCCTCGTCGTCGATGCCCTCGCCGAGCGCGCAGACGTGAAACTGGCCCGCCACAAGCGGGCCCACACCCTCGCCGCCGAGGCGAAGGTCGGTGCTCCCGGGTCGATGCATCGCCTGGTGCTCGCCGAGCCGTTGTCGTTCATGAACGAGTCCGGCGGTCCGGTGAAGGCCCTCATGTCGTTCTACGGCATCGACGCGGATCGACTGATCGTGGTGCATGACGAGCTCGACCTGCCGTTCGCGGATCTCCGGGTGAAGTTCGGTGGAGGGGACAACGGGCACAACGGACTGAAGAGCATCCGCCGGGCGACGGGCACCGGGGACTTCTTGCGTGTGCGCGCCGGGATCGGGCGCCCTCCGGGTCGTCAGGATCCGGCGGCCTTCGTGCTCAAGCCGTTCTCCGCGTCCGAGCGCCGGGATCTGCCGGAGTTCGTCGATCGCTGCGCCGACGCCGTCGAGTCGCTGGTCTTCGAGGGACTGGAACGCACCCAGAACCGCTTCAACGACTGACCGCCTGTCGCTGCCTTCGGGCGGGCGCGGAAGGATACGACCATGACGACTGACGCGGAGCTGTCGCGCGAGGTGGCGCAGGAGGCCGGCCGACTTCTGCTGGACCTGCGGGAGAACTTCGGGCCGATCGACGATAAGGATGCGGCCAACGCCCTGCGCAAGGCCGGCGACCGCACCGCCCATGAACTGATCATGGAGCGCCTCACGGCGGCCCGTCCCGATGACGCCATCCTCAGCGAGGAGGGCAAGGACAATGCCGACCGACTCGATGCCGAGCGGGTCTGGATCGTCGACCCGCTGGACGGCACCTTCGAGTACGGCCAGGGGCGCGTGGACTTCGCCGTGCACATCGCACTGTGGGAACCGGGTCCGCGGATCCTCTCGGCATGCACGGTCGACCTCCCGGCGCAGGGTCTCACCCGGTCGGTGCTCGATGTCGTGAGCGAGCCGGCACCGCTGCCCACGGACCGCCCCATTCGCATCGTCGCGTCCCGGAACCGGCCGCCGGCGACGCTTCAGCAGACGGTCGACCTGCTCGCTGAGGCGCTGAGGCGCGACGATGCCAACGAGCACGGTGTGGAGATCGTCGACGTCGGGTCCGTCGGTGCGAAGGTCAATGAGATCCTCGCCGGCCGCGCTGATGCCTATGTGCATGACACCGGCTTCTACGAGTGGGACGTCGCTGCTCCCTACGGCGTCGCGATGCACTACGGGCTCGTCCCGTCGCACGTCGACGGATCCCCGGTGCTGTTCAACCAGATGCCTCCCTACGTCACCGACCTCACGGTGAGCCACCCGGCGCTCGTGGGCCCGTTGCGCGCTGCGCTTCAGGAGGCTGCAGCCTCGTGAACCTCGCAGGTCTGCTGACCTGCCTGACGGACGGCGCCGGGCAGGTCACGGCGTTCTCCCGGGTCGCTGCGGAGGCCAGCGCTGGGGTGGGCGCGGACGTCCAGGCTCCTGCCGCCCTGCATCCGCTCGTCGTCGGCGAGATCACTCGGCGCCGCTCGTCGTCCACACCGGTCATCGTCGTCACCGCGACGGGCCGTGAGGCAGAGGACGTCGCCGCCGTCGTGCCTGAACTCGTGCCCGGTGCGTCCGTGGCCGTGTTCCCGTCATGGGAGACGCTGCCGCACGAGCGCCTCTCGCCCTCCACGGACACCGTCGGCCGCCGCGTCGCGATCCTGCACCGTCTCGCGCACCCCGATGCAGCCGATCCGCTGGGCACTCCCATCGATGTGCTCGTCACCTCGGTGCGCGCATTCCTCCAGCCGGTCGTGCAGGCCGTCGCCGATGTGCTGCCCGTGCGCCTGCAGGTCGAGTCCGAGGCCTCGCTGGACGAGCTTGTGGAGAACCTCGTTGCCCTCGGCTATGAGCGTGTCGACCTCGTCGAGCGACGCGGGCAGGTCGCCGTGCGCGGCGGCATCCTCGACGTGTTCCCTCCTACCGAGGAGCATCCGCTCCGAGTGGAGTTCTGGGGGGACACGGTCGAGGAGATTCGCTCCTTCTCCGTCGCCGACCAGCGGTCGTTGGAGGTGGCCGAGCAGGGTCTGTGGGCGCCAGCGGTCCGCGAACTCCTGCTCACCCCCGAGGTGCGCGAGCGCGCGGCAGCCCTGGCAGCACAGCAGCCGCACTTGGCCGACATGTGCGACAGGTTGGCGGAGGGGATCACGGTCGAGGGCATGGAGTCCCTGGCGCCGGTGCTCACCGACGGCATGGTCGTCCCGCTGGAACTGATCGAGGGCGCCGCGACCGTCGTGCTCCTTGAGCCCGAGCGCATCCGTCGGCGTGCGCACGACGTCGTGCGCACGGCGGACGAGTTCCTCATGGCGTCGTGGCACAACGCCACCGCCGGCAACGCCACCCCGATCGATCTGGCGGCGGCGTCCTATCGCGAGCTGTCCGACGTCCGTGACCTTGCCGCCACGCGTGGGGATGCCTGGTGGCGTCTCACCCCTCTCGTCACCGATGAGGAACTGGATGACGCGCCGGAGGGCTCGGCGATCCGCATCCCGGGGCACGAGCTCGAGGGCTACCGGGGGGAGTCCGCCCGCGCGGTGGAGGATCTTCGCACCTGGGCCGCCGCCGGCGGTCGCGTCGTCGTCCTGGCTGAGGGACATGGCTCCGTCCAGCGCATCGTCGAGGAACTCGCCGATGCCGGCGTCCCCGTGGCGTCGTCCGAGGGCGTCCCCGAACAGCCCGCTCGGGGCGTGGTCGCGGTCAGTCAGGGGCGTCTTCTCCACGGGTTCGTCGTGGACGACGCCGACCTCACGGTGCTGACCGAGACGGACATCGTCGGGCAGCGCTCGTCCACTCGCGACATGCGACGGCTCCCGTCGCGACGCAGGCGCACGATCGACCCGTTGAGCCTGAAGCCCGGCGACTATGTCGTGCACGAGCAGCACGGCGTGGGTCAGTACGTCGACATGGTGCAGCGCACGGTCGGCGGTGCCGAGCGGGAGTACCTCGTGCTGGAGTACGCGGCGAGCAGGCGAGGGCAGCCGCCGGACCGCCTGTTCGTGCCGACCGACCAGCTCGACCTCATCACCAAGTACGTCGGCGGTGAGGCTCCGGCCGTTCACCGGCTCGGCGGTGCGGACTGGCAGAAGGCCAAGGGTCGTGCACGCAAGGCCGTCAAGCAGATCGCGGGCGAACTGATCCGGCTCTACGCCGCGCGCCAGGCGAGCAAGGGCTACGCGTTCGGCATGGACACCCCGTGGCAGCGCGAGCTCGAGGATGCCTTCCCGTACCAGGAGACCCCTGACCAGCTCGCGTGCATCGACGAGGTCAAGGGCGACATGGAGCGCACGGTGCCCATGGACCGCCTGATCTGCGGTGACGTCGGCTACGGCAAGACTGAGATCGCGGTGCGCGCCGCGTTCAAGGCCGTGCAGGACGGCAAGCAGGTAGCCGTGCTGGTGCCAACGACCCTGCTGGTGCAACAGCACCTCTCGACGTTCGCGGAGCGATTCGCGTCCTTCCCCGTGAAGGTCGCAGCGCTGTCGCGCTTCAGCTCCGAGGCTGAGGCGAAGGAGACCCTGGCCGGGGTCGCCGACGGCACGGTCGACGTCGTCATCGGCACCCACCGGCTGCTCACCTCGACGGTGCGGTTCAAGGACCTCGGGCTCGTCGTCGTCGACGAGGAGCAGCGCTTCGGCGTCGAGCACAAGGAGCACCTGAAGGCATTACGGACCAACGTCGACGTCCTCGCCATGTCCGCGACGCCGATCCCGCGCACGCTCGAGATGGCCGTGACCGGCATCCGTGAGATGTCCGTCATCCAGACGCCGCCGGAGGAGCGCCACCCGGTGCTGACCTTCGTCGGTCCCTACGACGACAAGCAGATCGCCGCCGCGATCAACCGCGAGCTGATGCGCGAGGGTCAGGTCTTCTTCGTCCACAACCGCGTGAAGTCGATCGATCGGGCGGCGGCCCGCCTCCGCGAACTCGTACCGGACGCCCGCGTCGCCGTCGCCCACGGTCAGATGAGCGAGGGCGCCCTGGAGCAGGTCATCCTCGACTTCTGGAACCGCGAGATCGACGTGTTGGTGACGACGACGATCGTCGAGTCCGGCATCGACATCGCCAACGCCAACACCCTGATCGTCGACCGAGCGGACACCTTCGGCCTGTCCCAGCTGCACCAGCTGCGCGGTCGCGTCGGCCGTGGTCGGGAGCGCGCCTACGCGTACTTCCTGTACTCCCCCGAGACACCGCTCAACGAGACGGCGCACGAGCGGCTGGCGACGATCGCCCAGCACACCGACCTCGGCTCGGGCATGCACATCGCGATGAAGGATCTCGAGATCCGAGGCGCCGGCAACCTTCTCGGCGGGGAGCAGAGCGGTCACATCGCCGACGTCGGCTTCGACCTCTACGTCCGCCTGGTCGGCGAGGCGCTCGCCGAGCACCGCAATGAGGGCCCGACCGCTCTCGGCGAGTGCCGCGTCGAACTCCCGATCGACGCCCACATTCCAACCGAGTACGTGCCTCACGAGCGGCTGCGTCTCGAGGCCTACAAGCGCCTTGCCGACGCCGCAACCGACGAGCAGGTCTCGGAGGTCGCCGAGGAGCTCCTCGACCGCTACGGCCCGATGCCGGCTCCGGTGGAGGCGCTGCTCGCGGTGGCCCGGTTCCGGGTGCTGGCGCGCAGCGCTGGCCTCGACGAAGTCGTTCTCCAGGGGTCGACCGTGCGCTTCCACCCGGTGGAGCTCCCGGAGTCCGGCCAGATGCGCCTCACCCGGCTGTACCCGCGCACGATCATCAAGCCCGCAGTCCGTACGATCATGGTGCCGCGCCCGGCCACCGCCCCCATGGGCGGCCAGCCGTTGCGCGGCGCCGAGCTGCTGGACTGGGCGGCGGACCTCATCTCCGCGGTCCTCACCCCGCAGCCCGCAGCAAGCGCCGGATCAGCACAGGAGCAGACGACATGACGCCAGCCCGCCGCATCACCCTCGCGGCCGCCGCCCTCGCCGCCTCGGCAGCCCTCGTGCTGACCGGGTGCTCGAACCAGGACGCCGGCTCGGCCGCGACGTTCACCGATGGGCGCATCACGGAGGCTGAGCTGAACGCCCAGATCGACGAGGTGCTCGCCGCGAAGGGGCAGTCCGGCACGACTGAGGATCCGGGCCTGGTGCAGCAGACGCTCGGGCGGATGATCACCACGCGGCTGATCGACGAGCTGGCAGAGGATTCCGGCATCACCGTCACCCAGGGGCAGATCGACTCGATGATCGCCAACTACGAGGCGCAGCTCGGGGGCTCGGAGTCGCTGCGCATCGCCTTCCTTAGCGAGAACGTCGCGCCGTCCCAGATCAACGCCTTCCTGCGCCTGCAGATCCAGGCCCAGGCTCTCGGCATCGAACTCGCTCCCCGCGGCTCGGCGGAGGAGCAGGGCGCGGCCGTCTACCAGGCGGTGAGTGACTACAGCCAGCAGGTCGACACCACGGTCAGCCCGCGCTTCGGCACGTGGGACCCGCAGTCGCTGTCCCTCGGCCCAGTGCCGAACGACCTCTCCGTCCCGCCGCTGGTGCAGTAGCGCCGCCCACGCCCTCGCCATGACCGACGAGACGGATCCGCGCCCAGGCGAGCGCTTCCTCGACCTCGTCGAGGTCATGGACCGCCTGCGCTCGCCGGGTGGCTGTCCGTGGGACGCCCGGCAGACCCACGATTCGCTCGTCGAGTACCTCATCGAGGAGGCCTACGAGACCGTCGAGGCGATCGAGGAGTCGGATCGGGAGCTGCTGCGCGAGGAACTCGGCGACCTTCTTCTGCAGGTCGTGTTCCATTCGCGGATCGCGCAGGAGGACCTCGACGATCCCTGGACGATCGACGACGTCGCCGACGGCATCATCACCAAGCTGATCCGTCGCCATCCGCACGTGTTCGGCGACGTCGATGCCGAGACCGCCGCCCAGGTCGAGGCCAACTGGCACGCCATCAAGGCTGAGGAGAAGGGCCGGGAGTCGGTCACCGACGGCATCCCGTCCGCTTTGCCGGCCCTGGTGCACGCCGGCAAGGTGCTGTCACGCAGCAAGAATCTTGAGGCGCTCCCGGAGCTCCCGGCCGCCACCACCGCCACGCGCGCCATGGCTGGTGTCACGGACGATCAGGCGTTCGGTGACCTGCTGCTGGCCCTGGTGTCGGAAGGCCGGGCCCGCGGGCTGGACGCCGAGACCGCGGTGCGGCTGGCCTCCCGTCGGCGGATCGCGGTGATCCGAGACGCCGAGGGCCTGAGCTGACCTCTGCCGATTTCCCGCCGTCCCTGCGCACGCCCTAGGCTTTCGCCCATGGCTGCCATCGACGCGATCATCGCCCGCGAAATCCTCGACTCCCGTGGAAATCCCACGGTGGAGGTCGAAGTCCTGCTCGACGACGACACCGTGGCCCGCGCGGCCGTGCCGTCCGGAGCCTCCACCGGGGCCTTCGAGGCATCCGAGCGGCGCGACGGCGGCGACCGCTACCTCGGCAAGGGCGTCCTGCAGGCCGTCGCGGCGGCCGAAGAGGAGATCGCCGCTGAGGTGATCGGCCTCGACGCCACGGAGCAGCGGCTCATCGACCAGGTGATGATCGACCTCGACGGCACCCCGAACAAGTCGCGCCTGGGCGCGAACGCCATCCTCGGCGTCTCCCTCGCCGTCGCGAAGGCTGCGGCGTTCTCCGCCGAACTCCCGCTCTTCCGCTACGTCGGCGGCCCCAACGCGCACGTGCTGCCCGTCCCGATGATGAACATCCTCAATGGCGGCGCACATGCGGACTCGAACGTCGACATCCAGGAGTTCATGATCGCGCCGATCGGCGCCGCGACCTTCAGCGAGGCGCTGCGTCAGGGTGCGGAGGTCTACCACTCCCTCAAGACCGTGCTCAAGGCCGAGGGCCTGGCCACCGGCCTCGGCGACGAGGGCGGCTTCGCCCCCTCCCTGCCCAGCAACCGCGCGGCCCTTGAGCTGATCGCCAAGGCGATCGAGGCGACGGGCCTGAAGGTGGGCGCGGACATCGCGCTCGCGCTCGACGTCGCCTCCACCGAGTTCTACAAGGACGGCTCGTACTCCTTCGAAGGCGCCGACCGCTCCGCTGAGTGGATGACCGGCTACTACGAGAGCCTCGCCGCCGACTTCCCACTCGTCTCCATCGAGGACCCGCTGGCCGAGGATGACTGGGCCGGCTACGTCCACCTGACGAACGCGCTCGGCGACAAGGTCCAGATCGTCGGCGACGATCTCTTCGTCACCAACCCGGCGCGGCTGCAGAGGGGCATCGACGAGGGCGCCGCCAACGCGCTGCTGGTCAAGGTCAACCAGATCGGCACCCTGACCGAGACCCTCGACGCAGTCGCGCTCGCCACCAGCAACGGCTACCGCAGCATGATGTCGCACCGCTCCGGCGAGACTGAGGACACCACGATTGCCGACCTCGCCGTTGCGACCGACTGCGGCCAGATCAAGACCGGCGCCCCGGCTCGATCCGAGCGCGTGGCGAAGTACAACCAGCTTCTGCGCATCGAGGAGGAGCTCGCCGAGGCCGCGCGCTACGCCGGCCGGTCCGCCTTCCCGCGATTCGGCGGCTGAGACGACGGTCCGACGCCAGAGGGGCACCCTTCGGTGTGCCCCTCTGGCGTGCCGGCCCCCTCGGTGCCCCGGTGCCGTGACACCATCAGTACGTGAGTGCCCCCGTGTCCGATGCGCGCCCCGGTCCGCCGGCGCCACCGCCGGGGCCCCCGCGTCCATCGCGACGAAGCAGCTCGATCACCGGCCGGGCGCTCATCCTGGCCCTTGTCGCCGTGACCCTCTTCTTTTCCCTTGCCGTGCCGGTGCGCCAGTGGTTCGCCCAGCGCGCCGAGATCGCCCAGCTCCGGGCTGACGTCGAGGCGGCCCGTGATCGCGTGGCGGACCTCCAACTGGAGAAGCTGCGCTGGGACGATCCCGCGTTCGTAGCGGCCGAGGCCCGCCGTCGCCTGCATTTCGTGCTGCCCGGTGAGGTCGGCTACGTGGCCCTCGGCACCGAGAAGACCGAGGAGGAGATCGCCGCGGAGGCTGCCGGTGAGCAGCCCTGGTACGCGACCCTCTGGGGCGCTGTGCGTGCCGCTGACGAGGGACCGGTGACCGCAGATTCCGCCCCCCAGGGCGACACTTCCAAGGACGCCACGGACAAGGACGCCACGGACAAGGACGCCACGGACAAGGCCGACTCCAAGGCCGACTCCACGACCGACGCTGTCAGTGGTGGTACCGCCGAGACCGACACTGCCACAGCCGACGTCACCCCGACCGACGCCACCACGGACGGTGCAGGCGAGGGCGACGGTGCGACGCCCGCGCTGCTCGGCGACTGACCGAATACGGCAGGCTTGCAGGATGGATCCTCAGGACGCGGCGGCTGTCGAGCGCCAACTCGGCCGTGAGTCCCGGGGATCTGCCGAGGTCGCGCACCGCTGTCCGTGCGGTGAGCCGGACGTCGTGGCCACCCCGCCCCGGCTGCCGGACGGCACCCCGTTCCCGACCCTGTACTACCTGACCTGCCCGCGAGCCGCTGCTGCGATCGGCACGCTGGAGAGCAGCGGTCTCATGCGTGACATGGAAGACCGCCTCGCGAGTGATGCGGATCTGGCCGCGGCGTACGGCGCCGCCCACGAGTCCTTCCTCTCCGAGCGCGCCGCGTTGGGGGAGCGCTCCGGCGTCGGCGAGGTCCCGGAGGTCGGCGGCATCAGCGCCGGCGGGATGCCGACAAGAGTGAAGTGCCTGCACGTGCTCGTGGCCCATGCTCTGGCCGCGGGGCCCGGCGTGAACCCGCTCGGCGACGAGGCGCTGGCGAGCCTGCCGGAGTGGTGGCGCCCGGTGTCGTGCGCCGATGTAGCCAGACTGGCGGACGGCGCATGAGTCTGGCCGCTATCGACTGCGGGACCAACTCCGTGCGCCTGCTCATCGCCGATGTGGACGACGACGGGGTCCTCGACGAGCACGTCCGGATCATGCGCATCGTCCGCCTCGGCGAGGGCATCGACCGCACTGGGGAGTTCTCACGGGCCGCGCTCGACCGCCTGTTCGCGGCCTTGGACGAGTTCGCCGGGATCATGGCCGAGCACGGGGTCGAGCGCACTCGCTTCGTCGCGACCTCGGCCAGCCGGGATGCCCGGAACCGCGACGAGTTCCTCGCCGGGGTCGCCGCGCGCATCGGGGTGGAGCCCGAGGTCATCCCCGGAACCGATGAGGCGGCACTGTCCTTCGTCGGCTCCCTGCGTGGCCTTCCCACCGGTGTCGTGACCACCCCGGCGCTCGTCGTCGACATCGGTGGAGGGTCCACGGAGTTCGTCCTCGGCACCGACGCCCCGGAGTTCGCGGTCAGCGTCGACGTGGGGTGCGTGCGGATGACCGAGCGACACCTGGCCTCCGATCCGCCCACCGCGGAGGAGGTCGCGGCCACCCGAGCGGACATCCGAGCAGCGGTGGCGCTGGCCGCGCAGACCGTCCCGTTCGACCGGGCCCGGACCGTCGTGGGCCTGGCCGGATCGGTCACCACGGTGGCCGCCATGGTCCTCGACCTGCCGGAGTATGACGAGGAGATCCTCCACGGGTCGGTCATCTCGGCGGCGCAGGTCCATGATGTCGCGCAGCGCCTCACGGCCATGACCAAGGCAGAGCGGGCGGCGCTGCCCTACATGCATCCGGGTCGGGTCGATGTGATCGCGGGAGGGGCGATGGTGCTCGACGAGGTGCTCCGGGCCACCGGCGCCGACGAGGTGGTCGTCTCGGAGACCGACATCCTCGACGGGATCGTCTACCGGATGGCATCGTTTACAGCATGGTGACCTCCTGATGATCCTTCAGCCTGCAAACTCGCATGTAATCGGTTGACACCGTGTGGCAGGATGCAGGGATTCCTCGAGAGGAGGACCCGTGCCGATCACCATCAAGGACGTCGCCGAGGCCGCAGGCGTCTCCACCGCGACCGTCTCGCGGGCCCTGCGCGGCCTGCCCAATGTGGACGCTGGCACGCGGGAGCGGATCCGGAAGGTCGCGGACGACCTCGACTACGTGATCTCGCCGAGTGCCTCGCGCCTGGCGAGCGGCCGTACCGGCAGCATCGCCGTCGTCACCCCGTACATCGCGCGCTGGTACTTCAGCACCGTGCTCTCCGGAGTGGAGTCGGTGCTGCAGGGAGCTGGCATGGATCTGCTGCTCATGAGCGTCAGCACGCCGGAGGGCCACCATCGCATGCCGCCTGCTCCACGGCTGCGTCGTCGGGTTGACGGCGTCATCGTGATCGCCCTGTCGCCGGGCGACCCGCAGTTGAAGGAGGTCCTCGATCTCGGGCTGCCGACCAGTCTCATCGGGCTCACCCACGAGGGCACCCCAAGCGCAACGATCGACGACGTCGAGGCAGGCCAGACCGCGACCCAGCACCTCATCAACCTCGGGCATGAGCGCATCGGCGTCATCACCGGCGCCCCCGTGGGCTCACCCTTCACCGCGGAGAACGACCGATACAAGGGATTCCAGACCGCGATGGAGCACGCCGGCCTCGAGATCGACCCGATGCTCGAGTCCTACGGCTACTTCACGATTCCGGGCGGGGAGCAGGCGATGACGGCGCTGCTCACGCAGCGAAAGCCGCCGACGGCCGTGTTCGCGATGTCGGACGAGATGGCCTTCGGGGCAATGCGGGCCATGCGCAGCCACGGCCTGACGCCGGGCACCGACATCTCCATCATCGGCGTCGACGGGCATGACATGTCCGAACTTCTCGACCTCACCACGGTGGCGCAGCCGGTGGCAGATCTCGGCCGCATCGCGGCCGAGGCCCTGCTCCTCGAACTGAGGTCGCCCGACAGCGGTGCGCACCCGGAGGACATCCACCTGCCCACGCGACTGATCGTGCGCGGATCGACCAAGCCGCATACCCGGTAGTCACGCGGTCACTGTCATGACGCATCCGTGGTGGCACCGGGCCGCCGTCTATCAGGTCTACCCCCGCTCGTTCCGGGACACGAACGGCGACGGCACCGGCGACCTCCAGGGCATCATCACCGAACTGCCCTACATCGCGGCCCTGGGCGTCAACGCGATCTGGCTGTCGCCGTTCTACCGATCACCCCAGCATGACTCGGGGTACGACGTCGCCGACCCCCGCTCGGTCGATCCGATGTATGGCACGTTGGACGACGCCCGGGAGCTCATCGACCAGGCGCATGCGCGCGGCCTGAAGGTGCTGGTCGATGTGGTCCCGAACCACACGTCCGCCGACCGGGACTGGTTCCAGCAGGCTCTGGCTGCGGCCCCCGGCAGTCCCGAGCGGGCCCGCTATCACTTCCTCGACGGTCGGGGGCCGGAGGGCGCAGAGCCGCCCACCAACTGGCAGAGCGTGTTCGGTGGCATCGCCTGGACCCGGATCACCGAGCCGGACGGCACCCCCGGACAGTGGTACCTGCACCTGTTCGATTCCAGCCAGCCGGATCTCAACTGGGCCAACCGCGAGGTGCGCGACGACGCTCTTGAGACCCTGCGGTACTGGATGGACATGGGGGCAGACGGCTTCCGCGTCGATGTCGCGCTCGCCATGGCCAAGGACATGACGTACCCGGACATCGACGATCCGGTGGGCTTCATCCAGTCGATGCGACTCGACATCCCCAAGACCCCGGAGTTCGCCCAGCAGCGGGCCCGCGTGCCGAACTCCCCGGTCCTCGACCGCGACGAGCTCGTGGAGATCTACCGTGAGTGGCGCGAACTCATGGACTCCTATCCGGGTGACCGCATGGCCGTGGCCGAGGCGTGGGTGCTTCCCGACCGGGTGGCGAACTACGTCGGTGGCGAGACGCTGCACCAGATCTTCAACTTCGACTTCCTGTCCGTCGCGTGGGACGCCGAGACCATCGCAGGTGTCGTCGACGAGACCCTCGCCGGCCTGGCTGGGATGCAGGCTCCGCCAACGTGGGCGCTGAGCAACCACGACACCCCCCGCGTCCCGTCACGGCTCGGCGGGGGAGAGGAGGGCCGTCGGCGGGCCCGCGCGCTGGCCCTCGTGGCGCACGCCCTCCCCGGCGCGGTGTACGTCTATCAGGGTGAGGAGCTCGCGCTCGAGGACGGTGACCTGCCGGACGCCGCCCGACAGGACCCCGTGTGGTTCCGCACGAACGGCGAGCAGAAGGGCCGCGACGGGTGCCGAGTGCCTCTGCCCTGGTCCGGGGATGCGCCCCCGTACGGCTTCGGTGCTTCAGTGCCGGAGTCCTTGTGGCTGCCGCAGCCGCGGGACTGGGCCGAGCGCACCGTCAACGCGCAGCAGGACGATCCGCAGAGCGCCCTGTGGCAGTACCGCGCGATGCTCCGGCTGCGTCACGCCCATCCCGGACTGGCCTCGCCGGAACTCGCACTCGACGTCGCCGACGGTGTCCTCACGATCGTCCGGGGCGCCGGCTTCCGCTGCGTCGTCAACACCGGGCCGTCATCGCACTCCACGACCGGTCGCATCCTGGTCGCTAGTGATCCGTCGGTGACCGTGGAGGGCGACAGCGTCACGCTGCCGCCCTCCACGGGATGCTGGTTGCAGTGCTAGTCCGTCAGTGCAGGCGCTTCTGTGCGCCTGTGGGCTCGAAGACGTACGCGCGCTCCGGGCGGACATGGACGGTACTGCCGATCCGCGGCGCGGTGAATCCCCGATCACGGGCGATGAGATCGATCGTCGCGCCGTCGGCGCCGGTGGTCACGCCGTAGACGTACGTGTCGGCGCCCAGCTCCTCGACCACGGTCACGGTCATCTCGATGCCCTCGTCGGCCAGGTGCAGGTTCTCCGGCCGGATGCCGACCAGCACGGTGGACCCGCTGGCCTGATCGAGGATCGACCGCTCGATCGGGATCGTGTATCCGCGGAGCTCGGCACCACCCTCGACGATGTTCCCGGTCGCGATGTTCATCGACGGTGAGCCGATGAAGGTGCCGACGAAGGCATTGTCGGGCTCGTCGTACAGCTCCCGCGGACTCGCGCACTGCTGCAGGATGCCGTCCTTGAGGACCGCGACGCGGTCACCCATCGTCATCGCCTCGACCTGGTCGTGAGTGACGTAGACGGTCGTCGTGCCGAGCCGGCGTTGCAGCGCGGCGATCTGCGAGCGCGTCTGCACGCGCAGCTTCGCGTCGAGATTCGACAGCGGCTCGTCCATGAGGAACACCTCGGGCTCGCGTACGATCGCGCGGCCCATCGCGACGCGCTGGCGCTGGCCACCGGAAAGGGCCTTGGGCTTGCGCTCGAGGTACTCGGTGAGGTCCAGGATTGCGGCGGCCTCCTGGACGCGGCGCTTGATCTCGTCCTTGCTGACCTTCTGGATCTTCAGGGCGAAGGCCATGTTCTCGGCGACGGACATGTGGGGGTAGAGCGCGTAGTTCTGGAAGACCATGGCGATGTCGCGGTCCTTGGCTGGGACGTTCGTGACATCACGGTCGCCGATGAGGATGCGGCCCGCACTGATGGGCTCGAGGCCGGCGAGCATGCGAAGACTGGTGGACTTGCCACAGCCGGACGGGCCGACGAGGACGAGGAACTCGCCCTCCCCGATCTCCAGGTCCAGGTGGCTGACGGCGGGCGTCGTGCTGCCCGGGTACACGAGGGACACGTCCTCGTAGGTGACGCGCTGGGTCATGACAGTTCTCCTTCTACCGGCAGGAACGTGCCGGACGATCCGAGTGGAAGGTGCGCACCCGGTCGGGTGCCGGCTCAAGTCTATGGGCCGTATGAAGGCCTGTCTCCGAGACGGCATGTAACGGTTTTCAGTCTCTGTGCTGCATCGCCGATATCAAATTGTGATGCGATTGTTGCGAATTTTTCGACGGTACCGGTTGCATCCGGCGTAATGACCAGTAACGATGACAGCGTTTACGTCCAAACCGGACGGGATCGACGCGATCGGGGAGCGACCCCGTCGTCTTGAGCATGCAAGGAGATTCCATGACCGCAATGAAGCGGCGCCGTGGGGCAGCCCTCCTCGCCGGCGGCATTGCAGCGACCATGCTGCTGGCCGCCTGTGGTGGGTCCTCCGACGAGGCAGCGAGCGACTCCGCGGGTGGCGACACCGCCGCCGAGGAGACCACCGAGACCACCGAGACGACCGAGGATGCCGGCGCCGGTGACGCCGTCGCCGCCGGTTGCGAGGCATACGCCGACATGATGGGCAACGAGGGCTCCACGGTGACCCTCTTCACGTCCATCCTCCCGCCCGAGCAGCAGCTGTTCGAGCAGGCCTGGGCGGACTTCGAGTCCTGCACGGGCATCGACATCGTGTACGAGGGCAGCGACCAGTTCGAGGCCCAGCTCCCCACCCGCATCGCCGGTGGCAACGCTCCCGACATCGCGTTCATCCCGCAGCCGGGCCTGCTGGCCAAGCTCGTCGAGTCGGGCGGCCCCGTGGCTGCTCCAGCCTCCGTGTCGGCGAACGTCGACTCCTACTGGAATCCGGCCTGGAAGGCCTACGGCACCGTGGGCGACACCTTCTACGCCGCTCCGCTGGGCTCGAACATGAAGTCCTTCGTGTGGTACTCCCCGAAGTACTTTGCTGAGTGGGGCATCGAGGTCCCGACCACCTGGGACGAGATGTTCGCGGCGGCTGACGCCATCGCGGCCGCGGGCGTCAAGCCCTTCTGCGGCGGCATCGAGTCCGGTGGCGCCACCGGCTGGCCGGCCACCGACTGGCTCGAGCAGATCGTCCTGCGCACGCAGGGTGGCGAGGTCTACGACAAGTGGGTCGCCGGCGAGGTCAAGTTCGACTCCCCGGAGATCAAGGGCGCCATGGACGTCCTCCAGGGCTGGATGAAGAACCCCGACTACGCCAACGGCGGCTTCGGTGACGTCCAGACGATCGCGACCACCGCATTCCAGGATGCCGGCGGCCCGATCCTCAACGGCGAGTGCGCCATGCTCCAGCAGGCGTCCTTCTACGCCAACTTCTGGGAGAACTTCCAGCCCGGCACCACCATTGCGGAGGACGGCGACGTGTTCGCGTTCTACCTCCCCGAGGTTGATGCCGCGGTTGCTCCCAACCCGGTCGTCGGTGGTGGCGAGTTCGTGACGGCCTTCGCCGACCGTCCCGAGGTCCAGGCCGTTCAGACGTACCTGTCCTCGCCGGAGTTCGCGACCTCCAAGGCAGCCCTCGGCACCTGGGTCTCCGCGAACAGCGGTGTCCCGCTGGACACGTACGCCAACCCGATCGACCGCCTGTCGGCCGAGTTCCTCACGAACCCGGATGGCACGTTCCGGTTCGACGCGTCCGACCTCATGCCCGCCGCCGTCGGTGCCGGTGCTGAGTGGACCGAGATGACCGCTTGGTTCGCCGAGGACAAGCCGACCGATGAGGTCCTCAAGGCGATCGACGCTGCCTGGCCGGCGTCCTGACCCTCGGGTCGGATCGCCTGAATGAGTGATCGCCGGGGCCCGCGGGGTGTAGACACATCCTGCGGGCCCCGGTGCATTCTCACCCGGTCCGGTGTCGGGTGACCTGTTCGCCGCTTCTGGAGGAGGAGCCACGGTGGAGGAATTGGGAGCGGGCCTGGCCAAGGTCGGCACCGGGGTGGCGGCCGTCGCCATCGTCCTCGGACTGCTGCTGCTGATCTTCTTCATCGGGGCCCGGGCCAAGGGGCGCCTGCAGAGCCCCGTCGCCATCGTGGTGTTCCTCGGGCCGGCCATCCTCCTGCTCGCGTATGGCCTGATCGTCCCGGCCTTCCGCACCACGGTCGGCAGCTTCCAGAATGCGAGCGGCCAGGACTGGGTCGGCTTCGCCAACTACACGTGGATCTTCACGGCGCCCGGCAACTCGACCTTCCTCATCAACACCATCCTCTGGCTGATCATCGCCCCGGTGCTCTCGACTGGTCTGGGCCTCACCCTGGCTCTGCTGCTGGACCGCATGCGCCGCGAGTCGGTCTCCAAGTCCCTCATCTTCATGCCGATGGCGATCTCCTTCGTGGGCGCCGGCATCATCTGGGGCCTCATCTACGAGTACCGCGATCCCAGCAAGCCGCAGGTCGGCCTGCTCAGCCAGGTCGTCATGTGGCTCGGCGTGGAGGATCCGCCGAACTGGCTGCTGTGGCAGCCCTTCAACAACTTCCTGCTCATGGTCATCATGATCTGGATCCAGGTCGGCTTCGCCATGGTCGTGCTCTCGGCGGCGATCAAGGCCATCCCGTCTGACGTCGTGGAGGCCGCCGAACTCGATGGCGCCACCGGATACCGACTCTTCAGCAAGGTGACCATTCCGATGATCCGCGGGACTCTGATCGTCGTCCTCACCACCATCATGATTGCGGTGCTGAAGATCTTCGACATCGTCCGGACGATGACGAACGGCAACTTCGGCACTCAGGTCGTCGCGAACGAGATGTATGCACAGGCCTTCGTCGCCTTCGATGTCGGACGAGGCAGCGCCCTGGCCGTCGTGCTGTTCGTCGCGGTGATCCCCCTGATCGTCTACAACGTCGTGCAGCTCCGGAAGGAGAGGGCCATCCGATGAGCGTCGAAGCCCATGAGGTCATCCCCATCCCGATGCCGCGGGAGGAGTCCATCCCGCAGGCGGCACGTCGCAAGCTGAGCAGCCCCTGGGCCTCGGGCCTGGTCATCTTCATCACGCTTCTGTGGACGATTCCCACCTTCGGCCTGCTCGTCACCTCCCTGCGCCCCAAGGACCAGGCGCAGAGCTCCGGCTGGTGGACGGCGTTCACCGATCCGGTGTTCACCCTGAGCAACTACGCCGAGGTGCTCACCGGCGGCCAGACCATCCCGGGCGGCATCACTCCGTACTTCTTCAACTCATTCGCGATCGCGCTGCCCGCGGCCATCTTCCCGCTGGTCGTCGCGACCATGGCGGCCTACGCCCTGGCGTGGATCCCGTTCCGTGGAGCGACCTTCGTGTTCTTCGGGATCTTCGCCCTCCAGGTCATCCCCCTGCAGATGTCCCTGCTGCCATTGCTGCAGATGTTCAATCTCGGGTGGAGCATCGGGCCGATCCCGATCTTCCCCGACCTGAACCAGGCGGGATCGAACCAGTCGATCTTCTACGGCACCTATATCCCGCTGTGGATCGCGCACACGATGTTCGCGCTTCCCCTGGCGATCTTCCTGCTGCACAACTTCATCCGCCAGCTTCCTCGCGAGCTCTTTGAGGCGGCGCGCGTGGACGGAGCGAGTCACTTCCTCATCTTCCGCAAGCTGGTGCTGCCCCTCACGGTCCCGGCGATCGCGTCCTTCGCGATCTTCCAGTTCCTGTGGGTGTGGAACGACCTGCTGGTCGCCCTGACCTTCGCCGGCGGCACGCCCGACGTCGCGCCCATCACTGCGTACCTGGCGAACATCAAGGGCACCTACGGCGCGCAGCTCCACCTCATCACGGCCGGCGCCTTCATCGCGATCGTCGTCCCCCTCATCGTCTTCTTCTCCCTGCAGCGGTTCTTCGTACGAGGATTGCTCGCCGGGTCGGTCAAGGGCTAGAGCCGCCGCGTGGAGGCATCGTCGGGACTGGAGTTCCCGCCCGGGTTCGAGCTGGGTGTCGCGACTTCCTCGTGGCAGATCGAGGGCGACGTCGCCGGACGAGGACGCTGCAACTGGGACGACTTCACCGAGATCCCCGGAGCGATCGTTGACGGTGCCACCGGCGAGCCCGCGTGCGATCACGTGCATCGACTGGAGGAGGACCTCGACCTCCTGGAGTGGCTCGACGTAGACGCCTACCGCTTCTCGTTCTCGTGGCCGCGAGTCATGCCCGAGGGCGTGGGCGCGACATCGCCCGCCGGGCTGGACTTCTACGACCGTCTCATCGACGGGCTCCTGGCCCGGGGCATCCGCCCGGTGGCCACCCTGTTCCACTGGGATCTCCCCAGCCCCTTGGAGCAGGCCGGCGGGTGGCCGGAGCGGGACACGGCGTATCGATTTGCCCACTACGCGGACGCGGTGGCGCAGCGCTACGCCGACCGGGTCGACCGGTGGGCCACCCTCAACGAGCCGTGGTGCTCCGCCTTCCTGGGCTATTCCTCGGGCTACTTCGCCCCCGGACGCCGCGAGCCGGGTGCCTCGCTTGCCGCCGCCTATCACCTGATCCTCGGCCACGGACTCGCGGTCGAGCGTATGCGCGCCGCAGGGGCGCGCAACGTCGGCATCGTCCTGAACCTCATCCCCGTGCTCACCGATGACTCGACGATGGACGACGCGGTGCGGCACGTCGACGGGCTGCAGAACCGGATCTTCCTGGACCTCCTCGCCGGCCGCGGGATCCCCGCGGACATGCGTGAGTCCTGCTCGTCCGTCACAGACTGGTCGTTTGTTCGCGAGAATGACAACGCTGTCCTCGGCACTCCGATCGACTGGCTGGGGGAGAACTACTACTCACCGATGCGGATCGCGGCTCCGGACGGCACTGACGCGGACGTGATCGGTCAGGACACCGCGGCCTTCCCGGCCTGCCCGCCCCTGCGGTTCGCCCCTCGGCCACCGTTCACCGACATGGGATGGGAGATCGACCCGGAGGCGATGGAGCTGGCGCTGCGCAAGGCGACGGACCACCTTCCGGGCGTCCCGCTGTGGATCTGCGAGAACGGTGCCGCGGTCGCCGAGGAGACCGATGCCACGGGGATTCACGACCCGATCCGCACCCAGTACATCCATGACCACCTGAGGGCGCTCCTGCGCTCCCGTGACCGCGGCTTCGACGTGCGCGGCTACTACGCCTGGAGCCTGCTGGACAACCTGGAGTGGGCGTCGGGCTGGACCAAGAAGTTCGGCATCGTCCGGGTCGACCCGGACACCGGCACCAGGACACCGAAGGACAGCGCCCACTGGTACCGAGAGGTGCTGGCCTCGCGCCCATGAGCGTCGAGGCGCACGAGTTCATCCCCCTGCCGCGTCAGGATCCCCCGCTGGCGGCTGCCCGACGCCGCCTGAGCAGCCCTGTGGCGACCGTGATCGTCATCGCGATCACCGTGCTGTGGACGATCCCCACGGTCGGGCTCTTCGTCACCTCGATCCGACCCGTCTGGCAGACCAAGAGGTCAGGCTGGTGGGGGATCGTCGAGGACCGGACCGTCACCCTGGACAACTACGTCCAGGTCCTGACCGGGGGCGAGATCCTCCCGGAGGGCATCGCCCCGTACCTGTTCAACACCGTCGCGATCGTGCTGCCCGCAACGGTGATCCCGATCCTGTTGGCCTGCATGGTCGCCTACGCCATCGCGTGGGTCCCGTTCCGGGGCGCGAACATCGTCTTCGTCGGGATCGTCGCACTGCAGGTCCTGCCGATCCAGATGACCCTGTTGCCCCTGCTCACGATGTTCAGCAACGGCTGGTCGATCGGCCCGGTGCCGATCTTCCCGAACCTGGACAATCCGGAGACGGGACGGTCTCTGCTGATGGGCACCTATGTTCCCCTGTGGCTGGTGCACACGACGATGGCCCTTCCCCTCGCGGTCTTCCTCATGCACAACGCCATCGCCCGGGTGCCGAAGGAGATCATCGATGCCGCTCGCATCGACGGGGCCAGTCACTACGTGATCTTCCGGCGCATGATCCTGCCGTTGGCGCTTCCGGCCATCGCCGCCTTCGCCATCTTCCAGTTCCTGTGGGTGTGGAACGACTACATCGTGGCGCTCACGTTTGCGGGCAGTTCGGCGGACGTCGCCCCGGTGACGCCGTACCTGGCGAAGCTGGCCGGCGGATACGGGGTGCACGAGCACCTGCTCACGGCCGGGGCGTTCATCGCGATCGTCATCCCGATCGCGGTGTTCTTCCTCCTCCAGCGCCACTTCGCCCGGGGCCTCGTCGTCGGAGCGGTCGACGGCTGACCGGCCGGTGCGCCAGACTGGCGCCATGCCCCAGAACACCACCGTGCGCATCGGCGCCGAGGACGTCCCCGCCGTCATCGCCATGCCCGAATCCGGCTCCGGGCCGGCCGTCATAGTCATCCAGGAGTGGTGGGGTCTGGTGCCCCACATCCACGAGGTCGTGGATCGACTCGCTGCTGAGGGCTTCGTCGCCATGGCGGTGGACCACTACCGCGGCGTGGCCACCACGGAGCCCGACGAGGCGCAGAAGCTCATGCTCGGCCTCAACATCGACCAGGTGGCCAAGGACCTCGACGCCGCCGCGGCGGACCTGCTGTCGCGGCCAGAGGTGACGAGCGATGCGGTGAGCGTCATCGGCTTCTGCATGGGCGGTGGCCTCGCTCTCCTCGCGCCGACGGTGTCGGAGAACATCTGCTGCTCGACGGCCTTCTATCCGGCGATGCCCTGGCCTCAGTACGCACCGGACTGGTCGCGCTACGCGGGCAAGTCGGCCATCGTGCACAAGGCCGAGTCCGACGAGCCGGGCAACGGGCCGGTCATCGCGGAGTACGCGGCAGCCATCGCCGCGGCCGGTGGAACCGTCGAGCTGTTCGAGTACGCGGGCAGCGTGCACGCCTTCTTCAACGACCATCGACCCGAGGTGTTCCAGGCCGATCACGCCGCCCTCGCGTGGGATCGCACGCTGGACTTCCTGCGCAGCTGTGCAGGCTGAGCCGAGAACGCTGCAGCAGCTCGATGACGACATCGTTGCCTGTCGGCGCTGCCCACGGCTGATCGAGTGGTGCGAGGAGGTGGCGCGGGAGAAGCGCGCCGCCTACCGGGACGAGGAGTACTGGGGCGGCCCGGTGCCCGGCTTCGGCGTGGATCCGCGGATCTGGATCGTGGGTCTCGCGCCCGCTGCGCACGGCGCCAACCGCACCGGGCGGATGTTCACCGGTGATCGCAGCGGCGACTGGCTCTTCGCATCCCTCCATCGGGTGGGTCTCGCGGGCCAGGCGGAGTCGATGCAGCGGGAGGACGGCCAGACCCTCCACGCGGTGCGGATCACGGCGGCAGTGCACTGCGCGCCGCCCGCCAACAAGCCCACCACCGAGGAGCGGCGCGAGTGTGGCCACTGGCTGCAGGACGAGCTGCGCATCATCGAGCCGGTGGTCCGGGTCATCGTCCCGCTCGGGGGCATCGCCTGGATGGCTGCCGCGACAGCGCTGCGCACCAGCGGCTGGGACGTGGAGCGGGTCGCCTTCGGCCACGGGGCGACGGCGCGTGCGACCACACCGGCCGGCCGGGACGTCACGATCCTGGGTTCGTACCACCCGAGCCAGCAGAACACCTTCACCGGCCGGCTGACCGAGACCATGCTCGACGATGTCCTCGGGCGGGCCCGCGACCTGGCCCTACGCTGAGTGCTGCGTCCCTGTAGTCCAACTGGTAGAGACACCCGGCTTAAACCCGGCACAGTATGGGTTCGAATCCCATCGGGGACACGCAGCGTGCGAAGTGGTCCGAACGAGGTGCTCGGGGACACCGCGAGTGGCCACCTCCTCCCCGAGCGGCGGATGGGCACGCGGGTTAGGCATGGCTTACCATGACTTCATGCAGTCATCGAACCCTGTCCTGTCCCGTTATGAGCCGAAGAACGACAAGTCCGGCCAGGCCGGCCAATCCGGCTTCGCCTACGCCGAGGGCACCGCGGCCTACCAGACCGCCGCCGCGGGCGGGGGCGCCGCCGGCGTCGACGCCGCCTTCGAGCAGGTGACCGCAGCCGGGGGAGCCCGTCTGACGATCAACGATGTCATCGTCAAGACCTTCGCCGTCTTCGTCGTCACCGTGATCTTCGCCGTCGTCGGCTGGAACCTCGTCGGCTCCATGCCGTGGATCCTGTGGGTCGGCCTCATCGGCGGCATCGGCCTCGGCTTCGTCAACGCCTTCAAGAAGCAGGTGTCGCCCCTCCTCGTCATGCTCTACGCCGTCTTCGAGGGCCTGCTGCTCGGCGCGATCAGCGTCCTCTACAACGAGATGGCCATCGCCAACGAGTACCCCGGTGTGGTCCTGCAGGCCGTCGTGGCCACCATGGTCACCTTCGGTGTCATGCTCACCCTCTACCTGACCGGCATCATCAAGGTCACCAAGAAGTTCCAGTCCGTGCTCATGGTGGCGGCCGTCTCGTACCTGGTGCTCGCCCTGGCCTCGCTGGTCGCGGCCATGTTCGGCGTCGGTGGTGGCTGGGGCTTCTACGGGGTCGGCGGCCTGGGCATCCTCATCGCGGTGGCCGGCGTGCTCATCGCTTCCTTCTTCCTGCTGCTCGACTTCGAGGCCATCAGCCAGGGCATCAAGGCCGGGGCTCCGGAGCGTGAGTCGTGGCGCATGGCCTTCGGCCTGCTCGTCACGCTGGTGTGGCTGTACCTGGAATTCCTGCGCCTGCTCACCCTGCTCAACCGCAACTAGCGCAGAACGCGTCATTCGGAAGGGGACCGGCCTCAGGCCGGTCTCCTTCCTGCGTTCCGCGACCGGATCGTCGCACTAGCCTGCGCTCATGCCCCAGGACGCTGAACCGCTCCTCCGGCCGTCCCACACCATCACCGGCGTGGGAGGCCTGCTGTGACCGTTGCCGTCATCTTCACCAGCATCCGGTCCGAGGGGGACGAGGAGGCCTACGCGGCAACGGCCGCGCGCATGGTCGAACTTGCCGGGCGGCAAGCGGGCTTCCTCGGCATCCAATCGGTGCGCGACCCGCAAACCCGTCGCGGCATCACGGTCTCCTACTGGGAGGACGACGCCAGTGCGCGGGCGTGGAAGGCCGTCGCGGAGCACCTTGCCGCGCAGGCCGCCGGCCGCGAGCACTGGTACTCGGAGTACGAGGTCGTCGTCGCCGAGGTCACGCGCAGGTATCGGCACCCGGGATAATCACGGGAGTTCACGCCGCAGGGTGACGAGCGCTGCCAGGGCCGACTCGAGTCTATCGCCCGCGGACGCCTCCGTGGGGTCCACTGCCTCGAGGCAGTCCCGGCCGAGGACGGCGATGAGATCGCCATAAGCCTGGGGCCGCAGCTCGGGCAGCGCGGCATCGGCGGGAATGGGCACACCGAGGAGCCGACCCACGTCGACCAGCGCGATCGCACACGCGTACACGTCCTGCGTCGTCGTCGACAGGCGCTGCAGCGGCATGGTCCCGAGACGGTCGGTCACGCGCTGGAGCTCTCGCTCGATGTCCTCGCGCAGGGCTCCGTCGCCGCCCTCGCCGGTCATGCGCGCGCCTTGCGCCGCACGAAGTCACGCACCTGCTCGCGAGCCCGGTCGCGGATCTCCGGACCGTGCGTGAACGCGGCCACGCCGTACTCGGTGTCCGCGAGAGCGTGGGCGGAACGCTGGTTCAACGGTGCGTCGGTGCACACCGCCGACATGGGCCACGACATGCCCCACGCCATGTTGAAGATGACGTCGCCGGTGATGAGGACTCCGGTGGGCCGATGCAGGAGGGAGATGTGGCCCGGCGTGTGACCGGGGGTGTGGAGAACGCGCACGCCGCCGGCGACGTCGAGCTCCTGGCCATCGCTCAGCGTCTCGCTGACGGTGACGGGATCGAACGTCGCGGCGGGACCTCGCGAGACGAGCCGACCGAGTCCGGAGTCGGCTCCCGGCGCGGCCCGGCCCGCGGTGATGAAGTCGGCATCGTCGGCGTGCACAACGACCCCCTCGCTCGAGGAGGAGTCGACCAGTTCGCGGGCCCCACCGGCATGGTCGGCATGTGCGTGGGTCAGCAGGATGCGTGTGACATCGCGAGGGTGCTTCCCGATGCCCGCCAGCGCGGCCACGATGCGCCGTCGTGCGCGCTTCAGGCCGGTGTCGACCAGAGTCACCTGCCCGTCGTCGTCGAGCAGGGCGAAGGAGTTGATCGCATCACCGAGGGTGGGGATGCGATACACCCCGGGGGCGAGCAGGACGATCGGTGCGGGCACTCGCCCAGCGTACGAGTCGGGCGGCTAGGGCGCGGGCCGAAGTCCGCCGCCGGGACGGCCGCCCGCGGGGAACCTGCCGGTCCCCTCCGTCACCGAGTCGGCGGTGAGGGTGCCGTCATCGCCCTCGGTGCCGCGGACGATGACATCACTTCCCACCGGAATGTCCGCAAGAGTCACCTCGACGGTCGAGGTGATCGACGTGCCGTCGGGCACCACGACGGTGATCGTCCGGCCGTCGGGCGTGGCGATCGTCATGGTGGATCCCTCGATCGACTCGACGGTCCCGATGGTGAGGTCACCGGGTCGCCCGGCTGGCGGGCCGGCGTTGACACCCGACGGATCCACGGCGATGGGCGGCTGGTTCATCGACCCGTTCGTCGCTGTGCTGACACCCTTCTGCACGCACGCACCCATGGCGAAGCCGAGCGCCAGCACCAGCGCGACGAGCAGTACCCACGTGAGCTTGTTGGGTCGGGCGTGCTGCCGCTTGGCGAGCAGTTCCTTCAGGTCGTCGTCTTTCGGCTCGGTCGCCGTTGGGGTCTGGTTGCTGTCACTCATGTCGTAACGCCTCGATGGGTCGGAGGGATGCCGCACGGTTGGCGGGGTAGCTGCCGAAGAACAGGCCGATGGACACCGACACCACGAAGGCGCCGATGACCGACGCGGGGACGATCACGGGGGTGACGCCGGCCACGGTGATGCGCGTCGCAAGCAGGGCCAGGAGCACGCCGATGCCTCCGCCGATGACGGAGAGCACCATGGCCTCGATGAGGAACTGCGTCATGATCGCCGACTTGCGGGCGCCGATGGCCTTGCGGATGCCGATCTCGCGCGTCCGTTCCGTCACGGTGACGAGCATGATGTTGGTGATGCCGATGCCGCCCACCAGCAGGCTGATGGCGGCCACGGCGCCGAGCAGCACCGTGAAGATGCCGATGGTGTCCTGCACGGTCGAGATGAGCGCAGCCTGATTGAGCACCTGGTAGTCGCGGGTGTCCTCGCTCGTGGTCCCGTGCCGCTCGTCGAGGATGGAGGTGATCTCGGATTCGGCCGCGGTGCTCACCTCGGATGATGCGGCTTGCACGAGGATCGTGTCGAGGCTGCCGTAGCCGGTGAGCTTGCTCTGCACCGTGCTCAGGGGTGCCACGGC
>JAURME010000120.1 GCA_030830865.1 Candidatus Nanopelagicales bacterium
CATCGTCATCACGCTGTTCCTGCCCCGCGGCATCTGGGGACTCATCAGCGGCAACGGCCGAATACGGCTCTTCCCCGTCGGTTATCGGCTCGTCAGCCCTCTCGACCGCTTGAGGCTCACCGGCCCGCCTGACTCGGGCACATCGAGCGGAGCCTCTTAGCGCCCAACTGCCTCGGGGGTCAGTCCTCCTGCTTGATCTGGATGATGACGGCCTTCGGCTCGGTGAAGAACTCCCGGCTGAAGTTGCCGCCCTCACGCCCCACGCCGGAGTCGCCGACTCCGCCGAAGGGCGCACGCAGATCTCGGATGAAGAAGCAGTTCACCCACACCGTTCCGGCCTTAAGCTTGGCGGCCATGCGGTGGGCGCGGGACAGGTTCTCGGTGAACACCATGGCGTTCAGGCCGTACTTGGTGTCGTTGGCCAGCGCCACGGCCTCGGCCTCGGTGTCGAACTTCGTGGCCACGGTGATCGGGCCGAAGATCTCCTCCTTGACCACGCGGGCATCCGCCGGGGCGTCGGTGATGATCGTGGGCTTGACGCTCCACCCCTCGCCGAGGCCGCCGGTGATGACCTGGCCGCCGCCGAGTGCCTCGGTCCCGAGGTAGCCCTGCACCTTGGTGAAGTGCTCCTCGCTGGCGAGGGCCGAGGAGAACTGGGTCGCCGAATCCTTCGGGTCACCCATGACCAGCGCCTCGGCCGCGGCCTTGTAGCGGGTGATGAACTCGTCGTAGATGCCGCTCTGGACATACAGGCGGCTGCCGGCGAGGCAGACCTGGCCGGCGTTGCGGAAGATCGCCTCGATGCCCCAGTACACGGCGTTGTCGAGGTCGGCATCGTCGAAGATGATGTTCGCCCCCTTGCCGCCGAGCTCGAGGCTCACCGGGGTCAGGTTCTTCGCGGCGACACCGCTGATGATCTTCCCGGTGCCGGACTCGCCGGTGAAGGTGATGCGGTCGACGTCCGGATTCTCGGTGAGGGCGGATCCGGCGGAGTCCGGGCCGTAGCCGTGGACGACGTTCAGCACACCGGGCGGGAAGCCGGCCTCGATGGCCAGGCGAGCCAGGATGGTCGCGGAGACCGGGGTGTCCTCAGCCGGCTTCCAGACGACGGTGTTGCCCCAGGCAAGGGCGGGCATGACCTTCCAGGTGCCCAGCATGAGCGGGAAGTTCCAGGGTGAGATCGCCGCGACGACACCGACGGGCTCCCAGCGGCTGTAGCCGTGATGGCCGGTGTCCATCGGGTAGGTGTCGGCCAGGGAACCACGGGCATGGTCGGCGAAGAAGCGGACGTTCAGGATCGACCGGGTCACATCGTGGTGCGCCTGCGTGATGGGCTTGCCCATGTCCCGGGTATCCGCCATGGCGAGCTCGTCGGCGTGCTCCTCCATGAGGTCGGCGAGCCGATGCATGAGCTGCTGGCGCTTCTCGAACCCCATGCGCGGCCAGGGGCCATGGTCGAAGGCCTCGCGGGCTGCAGCGACCGCACGGTCGGCATCGGCCTTGCCGCCCAGAGCGATGCTGGCCCACGGCTCACGCGTGTAGGGGTCGATGTCCGGCATCGTGGCGCCGTCGAGCGAGGGCACCTCTTCACCGTTGATGATGTGGCCGAAGAACTCCATGCCGATTCCTTTCGTCTGCCGAGAGGTTAGGCGGACCGGGGTGGGTTGTGCCATCGGGTTCCCGAGGCTGGAACGGTTCTCACCTCGCTCGGAGGGCACAGCTACGTTTCGGTGGGATCCTTCGCGCCCCCGCTCATGAGCTGAGAGAGGCGCTTGGCCGCAGCCTGCACGAGGCGGGCAAGTCGATCAGGGTTCTCGCCCAGTTCACGCACCGACCCGGTCAGGGAGGTGGCTGCGATGGCGTGCCCTTGGGCGTCCAGCACCGGGGCAGCGACCGATGCCAGTTGGGACATGAGCTCCTGGCGGGAGACCGCATAGCCGGAGCGGCGCACGCGGTCCAGCTCGGCACGGAAGTCGCGCTCGTTCGAGATCGTATGGGCGGTGAAGGGAGGGAACCCCGCCTCGATCCGGGCGTGCAGCGCTATCGGGTCATAGGCGCACAGTGCCTTGCCGGAGGAGGTGGCGTGCAGCGGCCAGCGTCGTCGGTACTGCTCCATCGCCCGCATGCCGCGCAGGGTCGTGAGCCGTTCCAGGTAGAGGACATCTGCTCCCTGCGCGATGGACAGGTGCACCGTCCAACCGCTCGCTTCCCGAAGCTGTTCCAAGAGCGTCTTGGACCGGCGGCGCAGTTCGACGCGGGCCAATGCCAGATGGCCGAGTTCGAACAGGTGGATCCCGAGCCGGTAGCGGCCGGTCGATGGGTTCTGCTCGATGATCCCCCGCGAGGCGAGGGTGGTGAGCAGTCGATGGGCCGTGCTCTTGGCGACACCCAGCCGGCGCGCGACGTCGGAGACTCCGAGCTCCTCGTCCTCGAGGAAGCAGTCGAGAAGATCCAGGGCGGAGGCGACGGACTTCAGCCCGCCCTCGACCTCATGCGCCGCCATGCCCGCAGGCTACTCGGGCCGACACTGGCGCTCGCGTCTACGCGAACGCGGCCGACACCGGAGCCCGGTCGAACTCCGGTCGAAGCGGCATTCCCGAACCCCCACCCGCGTCGAGCTTCACGCCCAGCATCTGGTGGAGCTCGATCTGGTTGATGTCGAAGCCCAGACGGGACGCGGCCATGTACAGGCGCCACACGCGGGCGGTGCCCAGACCCGACTCCGCCACGGCGGCGTCCCAGTTCTCCTCGAGGTTCTCGCACCAATGCTTGAGGGTCAGCGCATAGTGCTCGCGCAGGTTCTCCTCATGCCGGATCTCGAACCCGGCTGTGTTCATAGCCGTCATCACCTGGGACGGGCCGGAGAGCTCGCCGTCCGGGAAGACGTACCGGTTGATGAACGACTTCTTGAAGTGCGACTGCCATCCGTCATTCGGCCGCGTGATCGTGTGGTTGAGCATGCGGCCGTGCGGCTTCAACTTGCCATACAGGAAGGAGAAGTACGAAGGGTAGTTCGCCCGGCCGATGTGCTCGGTGAGGCCGATGGACGACACAGCATCGAAGTCGGTCTCGGGAACGTCGCGGTAGTCGCTGAATCGGATCTGGGCCACATCACCGAGCCCGGCGTCGACGATCGCCTGCTGACCCCACAGGGCCTGCTGCTCGGAGAGGGTCACGCCGGTGGCGGTCACGCCGTAGTTCTTGACGGCGTGCAGGACCATTCCGCCCCAGCCGCAGCCGACGTCAAGCAGTCGCATCCCGGGCTCGAGGCCGAGCTTGCGGCACACAAGATCGAACTTGTCCTCCTGCGCTCTCTCCAGTGATGCATCCGCATCCGGGAAGACCGCGCAGGTGTAGGCCATGGAGGGGCCGAGGACGTAGGTGTAGAACGTGTTGCTGACGTCGTAGTGGTGGTGGATCGCATCGGCATCGCGGTTCTTGGAATGACGACGACCACCCATGCGCGCCTCCTGCGGCGGAGGGGTCGGGCGCTTGAGCGCGAAGGGGGCAAAGGCCTTGGCCAAGGTGAGCTTGTCGCTCCAGGTCAGGTGATCCAGGGGCAGCGGGTAGAGCCTGCTGAGCGCCGTGTAGGCGTCGCCGATGATCTCGAGGTCACCGGTGACGTAGGCGCGGGCCAGGCCAAGTTGCGAAGGAGCGCTGGCGAAGTACTCGACCGCGCGTGGGCTGCGGACGTCAAGGATCACCTCCGCGTCTACCGGACCTGCGGTTGAACCGTCGTAGGCCCGAAAGCCCACCTCCCGATCCGCCGGCACGATCATGGAGAAGGCATCAGCCAACTTCACTTCCGCTCCACCACCTTCGCGTAGAGATCCTTCAGGCGACCCTGAGGATCG
>JAURME010000121.1 GCA_030830865.1 Candidatus Nanopelagicales bacterium
AGCGATCCGCTTTCGCGCAGATCCGATACCATCGGTTTCTTGTCGGTGCGCTGTTCGGGCCCGCGGTTGAGCTGGCTGATCGCGACCACCGGAACCGACAGCTCCTTGGCGAGCAGCTTGATGTTGCGGGAGAACTCCGAGACCTCCTGCTGGCGGCTCTCGACCCGCTTGCCGCTGGTCATGAGCTGCAGGTAGTCGACGACGACGAGGCGCAGGTCGTGCCGCTGCTTCAGTCGTCGGCACTTGGCGCGGATCTCCATCAGCGTCATGTTCGGGGAGTCGTCGATGAACAACGGGGCCTCGCTGACGACGCCCATCTTGTTGGCGAGCTTGGTCCAGTCACTGTCACTCATGGACCCTGTGCGCATGTGATGCAGCGGCACCTGCGCCTCAGCCGAGAGCAGTCGCATGACGATCTCACTGCGGCTCATCTCCAGGGAGAAGATGACGCTGGCAAGTCCATGCTTGATGGATGCTGCCCGGGCGATATCCACGCCGAGGGTCGACTTTCCCAGGGCCGGACGTGCGGCCACGATGATCAATTGCCCGGGGTGCAGGCCGTTGGTGAGCTTGTCGAGTTCGGTGAAGCCGGTGGGCACGCCGACCATCTCGCCGTTGCGGTTCGAGATCGCCTCGATCTCGTTGAGGGCCTCGCCCATGATGTCGCTGAGCGGGGCGTAGTCCTCGCTGGTGCGACGGTCGGTGACGTCGTAGACCTCGGCCTGCGCGCGATCGACCGTCTGGTCGACATCGCCCGCTCCGGCATAGCCCATGGCGACGATGCGGGTGCCGGCCTCGACGAGGCGGCGCAGGATCGCCTTCTCGCGCACGATGCGGCCGTAGTAGCCGGCATTCGCGGCGGTGGGAACCATGGAGACAAGTTCGTGCAGGTACGGCGCCCCGCCGATACGGCCGATCTCGCCCGCCCGGGAGAGGTCGGCGGCGACCGTGACGGCATCGGCCGGCTCGCCGCGGCCGTAGAGGTCGAGGATGGTGCCGTAGATGACCTGGTGCGCGGGGCGGTAGAAGTCGCCCTCACGCAAGACCTCGACGACGTCGGCGATGGCGTCCTTGCTCAGGAGCATGGCGCCGAGGACGGACTGCTCGGCCGCGTTGTCGGTGGGAGGAGAGCGGTCGATGCCGCTCATCTCCTCGTCCGGATGCAGCTCGTAGACCGTCACAGTGCGCACGCTACGGACCCGGTCTGACACCGTCCACGAGCCCTGTGGATGAGACTGTGGACAACATGGGGGAATCCTCCGGCAACCTGTTCGTCCACCTGTGGACAGTGTGGGGAATTGCCGGGACTGACGGGGCCCATTCCCCCTGCATGCAGGCCAAACTCCGTCCCAAGGCTGTGGACGAAAACTCGTGGCTACCCTTCTGGCATGAGCACCGAGCCCTACCGCATCACTGTCGTCTGCCTCGGCAACATCTGCCGGTCCCCCATGGGCGAGGCGGTGCTGCGCGACCGGCTTGAGGCAGCGGGGCTCAGCGACCGGGTCGTCGTCGATTCGGCAGGGACCGGGGACTGGCACATCGGCCATCCGGCAGACCAGCGGGCGCACGCCACCCTGGTGGACGCCGGCTACGAGCTCGACCATCGCGCCCGTCAGATCAATCCCACCTGGATGGCCGGCATCGACCTGCTGCTGGCGATGGATGAGGCCAACTACCGCAACCTCGAGGTCATGCTCGAGGAGTCCGGATTGGACGACGACGCACTGCCGCAGCTGCGCATGATGCGGTCCTACGACCCGGACCTCGCGCATCTGGACGCCCCGCATGCGGATCTCGTCGTGCCCGATCCCTACTTCGGTGAGTCGGACGGCTTCGTCGACTCCCTGGCGATGATCGAGAAGGCCGCCGACGGACTCGTCGACGGCCTTCTTGATCAGTTCAACGAACGGTAGGGACTACTCCGCCCACTCGGGGGCAAGGCGCCGATAGGCGAGGGCGTCTGCGACCACCGTGAAGGTGATCGCCCAAACGTAGAGCAGCACCATGATGATCACGGCGACGAAGCCGAGGATCGCGGCGATGATGCCACCCGCGGCGTTGCCGTTTAGGGCGTCGAAGCCCAGGAATGCCCCGCCACCCAGAAGGCCGATGACGAAGACCCCGGCGATGAGCAGGGCGGGGAGGACTCCGGTCAGCACGATCCGGAAGCCGAGGTACTTCCAGAAGTGGCTGGAGATGCGATCCCAGCTCGTCGCCAACGCGGAGAAGCCGTTGCCCGCCTGACCGCCAATCAGGGCATACGCGAAGAGCCCGAGCATGAAGGCGATGATCAGGCCCGGCACCACCAGCGCGAACAGGCCGATGACGACCATGACGCCGAAGATGAGCGAAGCGAACAGGAACCACCAGAAGTGACGGACCTCGAACAACCGCGAAACACTCGGGCGCTCACCGCCACTGACGGCGTAGGAGTTCTTCAGGATGCCCAGCGCCATCTGGACGGCCAGGAGGGCGGCGATGATCGACAGCAGGGCGCCGATGACGGCTAGGAGGGCACCGAAGAAGCCATCGACGGCGCTGCCCCAGCCGGTGAACAGGCCGGCGAGGATCTGTGAGATACCGATAACCAGGGCCGCCACAATGATGACCGGCCACCAGGCCCAGTAGTTGCGCTTGCTCATATTCCAGGACTCTTCCAACACCTCATGTGCTGAGAACGCCATGACTCCTCCTCAAGGGACCCCGGGGAAGTGGGGACACACAAAAGCGTGTCGGCCCCATGACCGAGGTCACAGGACCGACACGCACGTACTGGGGAGTAACTCCTAGCCGGCCGGAGGCGGGCCGTAGGTGTTGTCGCCCGGGTTGCCCGACTGCGCCCAGAAGATGATGAGGATGATGGCGCCGATGCAGGGGATCAGGTAGAGCAGCTGCAGCCAGCCCGACCTGCCGGTGTCGTGCAGCCGGCGGGCACCCACGGCGATCGTGGCCAGCACGAGGACGATCGTGAGGACCCAGCCGACGAAGGAGACGAACCCGCCGTCCGCCCTGAACCCCCCGAAGAGCAGGGAGACGACGACCTGCAGGATCCACAGCGCCAGGATCCACCACCAGAACTCGGGGCGGGCGGCGCGACCGTTGAAGTTAGTTATGTTGCTGAGGTTGTGCGAGATTGCCTGTCCGAAACCCATTGATACTCCTGTCGTGGTGGTGAGGTTGATGCGGTCCCAGGCGGCGGGCTTGGGGCCGTAGGCGTTGTCGCCCGGGGTTCCCTGAAGCGCCCACATGATGATCAGCGCGATGTTCCCGCAGGGAACGATGTAGAGCAGGAGCAGCCACGCGGACTGGCCCCAGTCATGCAGGCGACGGGCGCCCACGGCGAGTGTCGGGATGAACAGGGCGATCGTCACCGCGAACAGGACGATGTACCAGAGCACCATCAGCACGCCCATGATTCCGACCCCTGCGCTGCTGTCCCCCATGGCGGCCATCAGCGCGATGATGATGAACAGGGGGATCATGAGCACGAGGCTGACGAGCACGGTGAACAGGAAGAACCACCAGAACTCGGCCCGGGAGGCCCGGCCGTTGAAGTCGGCATACTTGCTGAGGCAGGTGCGCACCGCCTGCTGGAAGCCCATGAGCCATCCCTTCATGCCTGACTGCGTGCCTCCCCGGCTAGGGGCCGGACGGCTAGACCTTAGACCCGCAATGCCAATTTTCGGACGCTCATCGCGATTTCCGCTTCAATAGGCGTTGTCGGATCCGCTCGCGAAAGGAACACCATGACCACCCCAGAGCCTCAGGGGCAGCCCGCTCAGCCACAGAACGGCATGGGCACCGCAGCCCTCGTGATGGGCATTCTCGGCATCATCGGGTGCATTCCGCTCATCGGCGGCATCCTCGGCATCATCTTCGGCCGGATCGGGATGCGGAACGCCGAACAGGGCCTCGCCACCAACGGCGGAGTCGCCAAGGCCGGTTACATCCTCGGCATCATTGCGACGGTGCTCGCCGTCATCGGCATCGTCGTGTGGATAGTCGTCTTCGTGGTCGCCGCGGCGAGCGGCAACATGGAGGTCACCACCAGCTGATCGCACACATCAACGCCGAAGGGCCGCACCCACACGGGTGCGGCCCTTCGGCGTTGATGGAACTGGCGTCAGCCGGCGACGACCTCGAAGGCCACCGTGGCGGTGACATCGGGGTGCACCTCGACCTGGGCCTTGTGCTTGCCGGTCTTCTTCACCGGAGTGGCAATGACGACCTTGCGCTTGTCGATGACCGGACCACCGGCCGCCTTCACCGCATCGGCGATGTCGGCGTTGGTGACCGAGCCGAACAGCTTGCCGGTCTCGGCAGCGTGAGCAGTGACGGTGACCGTCAGCGCCTCGATGGCCTGCTTGATCTCGTTGGCGTGACCGAGGTCGCGGACCTCGCGCACCTTCTGGGCGCGCTTGATCTGCTGCACCTGCTTCTCGCCACCGCGCGTCCACGCGATCGCGAAGCCGCGGGGAACGAGGTAGTTGCGGCCGTAGCCGTCCTTGACCTCGACGACATCGCCCGGGCCACCGAGACCCTGGACTTCCTGAGTGAGGATGAGCTTCATGTTCGTCTCCTTCTTCTTCTCAGGCGTCAGCGCGCGGTGGAGGTGTAGGGGAGAAGAGCGACCTCGCGGGCGTTCTTCACGGCCATCGCGATGTCACGCTGGTGCTGCGTGCAGTTACCGGTGACGCGGCGGGCGCGGATCTTGCCGCGGTCGGAGATGAACTTGCGGAGCAGGTTCGTGTCCTTGTAGTCGATGGCCTTCACGCCGTCCTTGCAGAACTGGCAGGCCTTCGCCTTGACCATCTTCTCGTTCTTGCGGGAGGCCGACTGGCGTCCCTTGTTGTCTCGTGCCATGAGTGGTGCTCCTGTCGGGGGCCGGGACTCGTCGCGAGTCCCAGGAAGTTCGGGAAGGGGGATTAGAAGGGGGGCTCGTCGAAGGCCGCGCCGGACGCCGGGCCGGAGGCCCAGGGATCGTCCGCCGGAGCACCGCCGCCTGCAGGGGCGCCGCCGCCGAAGCCGCCGCCACCGCCTTCACGCTGGATGCGGTTGACCTTCGCTGTCGCGTACCGTAGAGCGGGGCCGACGTCGTCGACCTCCATCTCGAGCACGGTGCGCTTCTCGCCCTCGCGGGTCTCGTACGACCGCTGCTTGAGGCGACCAGTGACGATGACGCGCGTGCCCTTCGTCAGGGACTCAGCGACGTTCTCCGCGTACTGGCGCCACACACTGCATCGCATGTAGACCGGCTCGGATTCCTTCCACTCGTTCGTGGACTTGTCCAGGTAGCGGGAGTTGGACGCGACCGTAAACGAGGCGACCGCGGCACCACTCGGGGTGAACCGCAGCTCGGGATCATTGGTGAGGTTGCCCACCACCGTGACCACGATGTCGCCGGCGGCCATTACTCGGCCCCTGCCGCGACCGGCTGCTGATCGTTGCGCAGCACCTTGGTGCGCATGACAGCCTCGTTGAGAGAGAGCTGGCGATCCATCTCAGCGACGGACTCCTTGGTCGCGGTCACGTACATGAGCGCGTAGATGCCCTCGGCCTTGTGGTTGATCTCGTAAGCCAGCCGGCGCCGGCCCCAGATCTCCAGGCTCTCGACGGTGCCACCATCGGCGCGGATGACGTTGAGGAACGCCTCCAGGCTGGGAGCGATGGTCTTCTCTTCCAGATCGGGATCCAGGATGACCATGATCTCGTAACGACGCATAAACAACCCACCTCCTTCGGACTCAGCGGCCACGGTCGATCCGTGGCAGGAGGGTGTTTGCGTGTGCTCGGCGAACCAAGCAGCCCAGTAAGGGTAGCGGCTGCGTCCACAGGGACGAAATCCGGTGGTGGCTGTCCACAGGTCCGGCTCCGGAGGTGGTCCGCCGTCGTCTTCTTCGAGACGATCCTGACATGACGACGACCCACGAGACCCACGCACGGTGGTACCGAAAGTGGTACCGTCTGGCTATGGCGATGAACCTGCGACTACCGAAGGAGCTGGCCGAGGCCCTTCGATCCCTTTCGGACAGGACGGGGCGCAGCCAGCAGGACCTCGCTCGCGAGGCGCTTGGGGAGTATGTGCGCGACTACCCGCTGCGGGAGTACCCGAGGGAGGTGCGGCACCTCATCACGCCGGCGCCGGTCGGCTCATGGAGCGACGTCGTGCTGCTTGACCCGCCTCTGGCGTCCGACACGAACGTCCAGGCACTGCTGGCCGACCAGCGCGACGAGCGGTACTGATGCGTGCCTACTGCGACACGAGCTTGCTCGCTGACCTGCTCCTCGACGCCGCCGGCAGTCGGGATGCTCGTGCCGTCCTATCGCACTGGCGGGCGCGTGGTGCAGTGGTCACGTCTCGGTTGACCGGAGTCGAACTGGGGCGCCTGGTGATGCGCGAAGGACGAGCGTCCCGGGGCGCCCGCCTGAACATGGGTGCCCTTCCGCTGCAGTTCGTCGCCCTCGACGAGCAGGTGCTCCTTCAGGCCACCGTTCTACCGGTGCAGTTCCTCAAGTCCCTCGACGCGATCCACCTCGCCTCTGCGCTGATCACCCGCTGCGACGTGGTCCTGACACGTGATCGGCAGATGGCGCGTGCCTGCGAGGAACTGGGAATTGGGGTCGGCTGAGTGACAAGACTGATGCTCCGTCCTTGAACGGTGCGTCCCGGCCGTGGCCGGTCGATCTCACCGAGCTCGATCGGCTTCGCGATCTCCAGCGGACGATCACCGCCGAACTCACGGACTTCAGTGCCGCCGACCGTCCCGCCCGCGGTGATGTGCACCAGCGCGGCAGAGATGCAGTTCGTCGACCCCAACTTCCCGAGTCATGCGATCTCCCGGAGACATGCAAAGGCAGCCGCAGCATGCCCTGCTCGTACGCCAGAACATCTCACTCTCGACGCAGGTGCCATAGGAGTTCAACGTCCAGGCGACTCCCCGGAAGGCCCCGCCTGAGAATTCGCTGACTTGTGGACGGCCGAACACCATCTCGGAGAAGTGCATGAGGTCTGTCGTAGAAGTGTCCCAATCTCTTATCCTGTGGTCGCCGAATGGAGGACGAAGGCGTCATCCATTCGGGGGACCCGCATGAGGGGCTTTGGAGGCCAAGTTGGTGCGACGTTGGTTCCGTGCTGCCGTGGCACTTGCGATCGTGTGCGCCACGGCAGCCCTGCCAGCGGGTCCCGTCTCCGCAGCCACAGTCACGTGGGAGGCCAGCTGTGGCAACAACGAGGTCACGAAGGATCCCATCGCCCGTTCCACAGGTGTCGAATTCACCGGTGGATCCGGCTGCAGTCCTTCCGCAGTTTCTGTCACCGACCTGGCGAACTTCGCCTCCGCTGGGGCAGCTGGATACAAGTTGGACTCCGGGGCGAGTTGGGGCTGGATC
>JAURME010000122.1 GCA_030830865.1 Candidatus Nanopelagicales bacterium
TCGATGGGAGCCGTGACGTTCGAGGTGACCAGTCGCGAGGAGTTCGCCGAGGCCCTGCAGGCTGCACGTGCGGCCGATCGCTCGGCGGTCATCGTCTCCAAGGTCCGCGAGAGCGACTGGACCGAGAGCGGCGCGTTCTGGCAGGTGGGCGTGCCCGAGGTCTCCGACCGCCCGCAGGTCCGCGAGGCGCGTGCCCGGTTCGATGACGGCATCCGGGAGCAGCGCCGAGGCGTCTGACAGAAAGGCACCGCAGCCACTACGGGAAACCCGTGGGCTCCGCGGAGCAGGGCGTCGACCGGGAGGCCTACCCCCGCATCGACATTCCGCGCGGGACGATGCGCACAAGGGGTCCGTCTTCACCATGGCCCTGATCGCGGTCGTGACCGGCGTCGTGGGCCGTCACCACGGCCCAACCTCTCGTCGCCGTCGCCTACCAGGGCCGGGTCCCGGCATGCCCTGAGCGGCTAGGACGCTGCCGCGCGACTCGCCACCAGGGCGGCATGGTCGCTCGCGTTGAGTGCGGAGTAGCCCATCGCGAAGTCGGCCACGGCCTCGTCGAACTCCTCCGTGTCACCGAGGTAGCCGCTGACGAGTGACGGGTCGCCCACCCGGCCGTGGGCCCGGGCGAGAACCGCACCGCACAGGCCGGCGTACTCGATCAGCGCCTTGCCGCTCAGGCGTGCGGTGTCGATGCCGCCCTTCATGTCATGGAGCTGGCGCAGGTAGAAGTCCTGGTCGCCATTCGGTCCACCACGCACCCAGCCGAGGAACGGGTCACCTGTCGCCTGCATGAGACGTTGTCCCACCACCACACGCTGGGCATGGTTGGCGAACTGGCTCTGGCCCAGATAGGGCTCGAGGACGGAGGCCATGGCCTGCTTCACCTGCAGCAGCAGGGGGTCACCGTCGCCGGACTCCAGGAGCAGCACTGCCGATCGCGTGCCGACACTGCCGACCCCGACGACCTTCTGGGCCAGATCGACGAAGGAGTAGTGCCCGAACAGGGCGGCCCGATCGGGTTCGAGCGTCTCCAGGTACTGCTCGTAGACCGGAGCCAGCCGCTGGAGCGTGCCCTTCGGGTCCGCGTCCGCGAGGGGGACCAGCAGCGGCGGGTCTGACCGGAACCGTCGCTGGCCGTCGACGACCTCGGTGAGTTTCGCGGCCGCCGCGTCTCCCGTCCGCTGCTCCGCCTTGCGGCCCTGGCGCGAGATCTCCCCCTCCAGGTGCGTCCCCTCGAGCGCTGTGGCCAGCGAGTCGAGGTCGAGCTTCACGAACCACGCGGCCAGCGTGGACATCTGGCTCAGGGCGGCCATGGTCTCGCGGTATCGCCTGCCCGCCTCCCGGGCCGCCTTCCGTGCGGTCTTGTCGCCGTGGCCGTTGACCTGGGCTGCGACCGCTGCGCTGGCCACGAGGCGTCGCACGTCCCAGTCGAAGGGGCCGGGCAGGGTCTCGTCGAAGTCGTTGACGTCGAACACGATGGTCCGCTCCGCGGAGGCGAACATTCCGAAGTTGGCCACGTGGGCATCGCCGCAGAGCTGGACGCGGATGCCACTGGTCGGCAGTTGGTGGAGGTCGGCGGCCATGACGGCTGCGGCCCCGCGCAGGAAGGCGAACGGATCGGCTGCCATGCGCTCGTAGCGGATCGGGACGAGGGCCTGGTCACGGTCGGCGTCCTGCTCATGCAGGACGTCAAGCGGCTGCACCCGGTCGGTCGCGGCCGGCACCCGCGACAGGGATGCGAGCGGCACCTCGCGGCGCACGTGCTCCCCACGGGCGTGCCGCTCCTCTCGCGTCGGCCGTCGCTGACCGAACACCGATGCGGGGGGCTCGTCTGCCGTCACGGGTCGACGCTAGGGCATCGAGCCGGTCCGAGGACCCTCGACGGGCGTGTTCGCGATACGACGGCTAACGTGCGCCCATGCCTATTGAGATCGGTCAGCAGATTCCTGACGTCCCCGTGTCCGTCATGGTCGATGGTGCACCCACCGCGACGACCACCCATGAGCTCCTCGGCAGCGGCAAGGTCGTGCTGTTCGCCGTGCCCGGCGCCTTCACACCCGGCTGCTCGCGCGTGCACCTGCCGGGCTATGCCCAGCAGGCCGACGCGATCGCCGGCAAGGGCGTCGACCGCATCGCGTGCATCTCCGTCAACGACACGTTCGTCATGGACGCCTGGGGTGAGGCGCATGGCGTCAACGACTCCATCACGATGATCGCCGACGGTGACGCGGCCTTCACCGAGGCCGTCGACCTGGAGGTCCAGATCCCCGGTGCGGCGGGACTCGGCCGCCGCTCCCAGCGCTACGCGATGGTGCTGCAGGACGGTGTCGTGCAGGAGCTCATGCTCGAGGACAATGGGCTCTCGGTGCTGAACAGCACCGCGGAGTGCGTGCTCGAGAAGCTGTAGCGCTCAGTCGTCTCTGCCGCCGGCGAGGGTGGCGATCACCATCGCGGCGCCCCACGGGCCCATCACCCAGATCGGCCAGTAGTACGGGGCTGCCCCGTCGCCCATCCAGGTGGCGAACCAGATCACGTTCACCATCACGCTGACGCCCAGCCATGACGCCCACGCAGCCTTCAGCCCCTTGCGACGTTCACGGTCGCGAGTGGAGGCCACGGTGCCCGTGTCGGGAACCGGCACCGGCGCCACGGGTGCCGGAGTCGCCGCCGGCAGATCCCGGGTCAGGGCAGCGAGTTCGCCGTAGGTCTTGGCCTGGTGAGCCTGCTCGAGGCGGCTCTGGAACTCGTCGTTGTCCAGCCGGCCCTCGGCGTATGCCTCACGCAGGGTCGCTGAGGTGCGGTCCCGATCCTCGTCGCCGGCGCGCAGTTCGTCGTTCGTCATGACCCCACCGTAGCCAGCCGGGCGGCTCACTAAGCGGGTATCCGGGCGGCGATCGCTGCTGCGAGACGACCCGGGGCGAGCGGGTTGAAGGACAGGAA
>JAURME010000123.1 GCA_030830865.1 Candidatus Nanopelagicales bacterium
CGGGGTCGTCACTGCTCTGCAGCCCGGACAACGGGCCATGCATCGGTCCTTGAGGAGGTGGAGCTGAGGGGACTCGAACCCCTGACCCCCTCGTTGCGAACGAGGTGCGCTACCAGCTGCGCTACAGCCCCGGATGGGTGAAGGAAGGGTAGCAACCTGCCGCGGGGTCGAAGCACACGGCTACTGGTTGGCCGCGCGACGCTCCTCGTACTGATCGCGGACGACGGGGATCTCGGTCGTGTCATCCGAGGCGGAGATGCTGCTCGCGTCGGCAAGGGGCTGCGATGCCGGTCGGGTTCGCATCGCGCGGGCCGTCTCGACCATCGCCTCGCCGGTCCACTCGCCCGGATGCGAGCGGTCGATGCCGCGAGGCACGGCCGAGGCACGGGGTGCATCGACGTAGGTGGGCAGCGTGGTAGGCACCGCCTCCCAGGCATCGTCGTCGTCCCAGGCGTTCCACGTTTCCCAGTCGTCGTCCATCTCCTGCGCAACGGGCATCGGCCGTTCCTCGCGGAGCGGCTGACGTCGGGACGCCTCACGACGCTCCGTCTCCGGACGACCGGCCGAACGGGATGATGCGGTCATCGCCGTGGCCACCACGAATGCGAGGACGGGAATCGCCGCGAGGATCGGCGCCCACTTCGGGACCGTCCCCACGATGGCAAGGACGAGGACGGCGAGCAGGAGGAGGGTGAGCACACCGAGGACGACGGCCCGCCGGGTCGCCGCCTGCTGGCGCACGAGCTCCCGCTCGTAATCACGGTCAAGAGTGCCCTCGGGGGGACGGGCCGAACTGCCTCGCGTCATGCGGGCCTCCGTGAAGTCACGGGCCGGAGCGCTGCGCTCACGGTCCCTGTCGAACTGCGGAGAGCGGGAGGAGTAGGCCGGGTCGATGCCGTAGCCGTCTGCGGCGTACTGGACCTGCGGCCGCCCGCTGAGGGACTTCATCGCCGAGGAGAAGCGGGCGGTGGAGCGCACCTCGCTGATGTGATCGTGTCGCCGCAGCCAGATCGGGATCAGGACAGCAGCCCACAGGGCGATGATCACCACGTAGATCAACCCTGTCACGGTGGGAACGCTATGCCGCCACGAGGGAAACTTGCGGTAGGTGAACGGTGAACGCGTTCGGCGTGTCGCCTCTCGTGTCGCCTCTACTGATCCGTGGTGCAGGCGGCCAGTCGAGCTCGCATCCCCCCGGGGCACTCGCCGGCAAGGACGACGAAAGTGAGGTGATCGCGCCAGTCTCCGTCGATGTGCAGGTAGGCGGGCCGTTCGCCCTCGCAGCGGAGTCCAAGCTTCTCGACCACTCGAAGGGACGCCGCGTTCTCCGGGCGAATGTTGATCTCGATCCGATGCAGGCGCAGGGCCTCGAAGCAATGGTCGATCGCCATGGCCACGGCTCGCGGCATGATGCCGCGACCGGCCACGGCCTCATCGATCCAGTAGCCGATGTACGCCGACCGTAGGGAGCCCCAGGCGATGCCACCCACCGTCACCTGCCCCGCGAGGCCTCCATCCACACACAGGGCCCATGGCAGCGTCCGGCCCTCGCGGCCCTCGCGACGCAGGCGCCGCACCATCATCCCGAACGTCGGGACGATCTCCCCATCGACGTTACCGGCAGGGGGAAGCGTCGCCTCCCACGGCTGAAGCCACTCCAGGTTGCGTCGTCGGATCTCCCGCCAGCGGCGGGCATCGGACTGACGCAGCGGACGGAGGGTGATGTCGCCCTGCGTCAGGGTGGCGGGCCACGGTCGCGGGCTCACGCGATGGTCACATTCGGTTGACGAACGACGTGAGCCACTCGCGCAGATCCGGGCCGATGTCCTCACGTTCGGTGGCCAGCGTGATGACGGCCTGCAGGTAGGACAGCCGATCGCCGGTGTCGTAGCGACGGCCGTCGAACACGAAGCCGTGGACGCCGCCGCCTTGCTCCGCGGGCATGGTCGCGAGCACCCGCAGCGCATCTGTCAGCTGGATCTCGCCGCCACGCCCCGGCGCGGTCGATCGCAGAACCGAGAACACGGCCGGGTCCAGCAGGTAGCGGCCGATGACCGCGTAGTCACTCGGGGCCTCGGCCACCGGGGGCTTCTCCACCAGGTCGGTGATGACGACGACGTCGTCACGGTCGGTCACCTCGACGGCGGGGCACCCGTACAGCGAGATCGTCTCCCGCGGAACGCGCATGAGGCACACGACGGATCCGCCGTGCGCCTGACGCACCGCCACCATGTCCTCGAGTACAGGATCACGGGGATCGATGAGGTCGTCGCCGAGGAGCACGGCGAACGGCTCATCGCCGACGTGACTCTCGGCCATGAGGACCGCGTGACCGAGACCGAGCGGGGCTCCCTGCCGGACGTAATGGATGCGACCGAGGTTCGTGGAGGCCGTGACGCTGGCGAGCCGATCATGGTCACCCTTCTCCTCCAGCACCTCCTCGAGCTCGAGGTTGCGGTCGAAGTGGTCCTCCAGGGGACGCTTGCTGCGCCCGGTGATGAACAGGATGTCGTCGAGCCCGGCGGTCACCGCCTCCTCGACGACGTACTGGATGGCGGGCTTGTCGACGACGGGCAGCATCTCCTTGGGAGTCGCCTTCGTCGCGGGCAGGAAGCGCGTGCCCAGTCCCGCTGCGGGGATCACCGCCTTGCGCACGGTCACCGGTTTCGCCATGGCTAGACACTAGGGGATCGACTTCGGGCACGATGGGCCATGTGAGCACCCTGGCCGAGGCCAAGACGGATCTGCGTCGGCGCCTGCGTGCCCGCCGCTCCGAGCGCAGCGAGGTCGATCGGAACGCGGCTGCGGTCGCACTGGCGGAGCAGGGCGGTTCCCTGCTGCGTGGCCTGGCCGATGGGATGCCCCTGCTCATCGCCGCCTACCTCTCCCTGCCGACGGAGCCCGGGACCGACCTGCTGATCGAGCAGGCGCACACCGACCATGACGCCATCTGGGTCCCGAAAGTCGTGGACGACAGCCTCGACTGGGTGGCGCTGCGCCGGTCCACTCACTTCACCGTCGGGCCGTTCGGCATCCGCGAGCCTGTGGGGACTCCTGTGCGCACGGACGACCTCGTGGGACTCGACGTGATGTTCGTTCCGGCGCTGGCGGTCGATGAGCGGGGCCACCGGCTGGGCCAGGGCGGCGGCTACTACGACCGTCTTCTGAAGTCCTTCCCCCGAAACTCCGAGGGCGGCCCGCTGCTCGTGGCCGTGGTGTTCGACGATGAGGTGCTGGCCGATGTGCCCGTCGACGAGTCCGACCGCCAGGTCGACGTCGCGTTGACTCCCTCGGGGATCCTCGACCTGGGGTGAGCGAGGGACGGATTCCCTCAACCCGCCAGTGCCTGCGCGACGAGCCAGGTGAGCAGGAACGCGACCACGCACGCGACCGGGATCAGCACGATGGTGACCCAGAACGCGGCGCGTCGAACGCTCCACAGGCGATGCGTCTCCCACGCGAAGCCGGAGAATGTCGTCAGGGCTCCGCACAGTCCGATGATGAGCAGGGCTCGCCACTCTCCCGTGGTGGTCGCGTAGAGCACGCCGACGAGGGCCGAGCCGAGAACGTTGACGGTGGCCAGGCCCCAGGGAACCTCCGGCAGGGACCCCACGCCGGCCGTGCGCACGGTGACGGCTCGGTCGATCAGGAAGCGCAGGGGTGCTCCGATGACTCCGCCGATCAGCACAGCAAGGACGAGGGTCACGATTGCCTCCCCTCGCCCGCGGGCGTCCCGGCGAACCGGCCGCGGAACCACAGGGCAACGTGCACTGCCGCCAGGCCACCCAGCAGGGTGATGAGGAGGTAGATCGCGGCAGCGACGAGGCGGCCGGTTTCGAGCATCACTCCGAGTTCGAGCGCGAAGGCCGAGAACGTGGTGAAGCCGCCGAGCACGCCGGTGATGAGGAATGGGCGCAGCCAGCCCGGGCCGGCGGCCACCCGGGGAGAGGTCGCGATGAGCCCGATGGCGAACGCCCCGAGCAGGTTGGCCAGCAGCGTTCCCCACGGCAGGCTGTTCCGCTGCAACTCGCGAAAGGCCTCCTCCAGCCCCCACCGGCCGAGAGCACCGATCCCACCGCCGATGGCGATGACGAGAAGGAGGGGCACGAGCGCCTAGTTAACCGGACCCGGATTGGACGTGTGCGCGCGACCGCGGCACAATTAGCACTCACCAACTGCGAGTGCCAGATGAGCTCGCCGGTCCGACGGAGGACGAGTGCCGACCTACGAGTACGCCTGTTCGACGTGCGATGCCACGCACGAGGTGCAGCAGAAGATGACCGATCCCACCCTCACCGAGTGCCCCGTCTGCGGCAAGGCCACGGTGCGCAAGCTGTTCTCCGGCGTGGGCGTCCACTTCAAGGGCTCGGGCTTCTACCGGACGGACTCCCGCTCCGGCTCCTCCTCGGACTCCTCCAGCTCGTCGTCGGGCAGCTCGTCGTCGGGCAGTTCCTCGTCGGACAGCTCGTCGAAGTCGTCCTCGAGCAGCGGCTCGACCAGTTCCCCCCCGGGGTCCTCCAGCGGATCGGGCAGCTCCTCGGGGTCCTCCGGCTCCTCGACCTCGAGCTCGTCGGCTTCCACCAGTTCCTGACCTGTGGACAACGGTTCGACCGGACCGGGTGCGCTCACCTAGCGTCGCGAGCGTGCCCTCCGCCCGCGACCCCCGCGCCGCTGTCCGTCGCCTCCGTTCGCGCTACCGACGCCCTCTGGCTGCAGCCCTTGCCGCCCTCGCCACGCTCATCGCGATCTCGGCGCTGCGCCCGGCTGCCACGCCGTCGGCCCCGGACAACGTCCCTGCCATGCAGGTCGGTCGACCGGGGGACGTCACGGTTCCCGTTCCCGTGGCGGTGGGTGGTGGCGCCGTCTCAACCGGAGACATCGTGGATCTCGTCGCGGTCGACGGCACCGGTACGGCCCGCATCGTCGCCGCTCGTGTCCTGGTCACCGAACCGGCATCGGCTGCCGGCTACTCCTCCGACACTGTCGTACTCCTGTCGATGTCCGAGTCGGCCGCCCTCGAGGTGACCACCGCCGCCGATCAGGCCCCGCTTGCCGTCCTCATCCATCCACGATCGTCTGGCACGACCTAGACCGGTGACCCGAGAGGTGGCGTCCCAGCCCTTCCGGCAGCGCAGTCGCGCTGAGGTTCAGTTGCCGTGATGCGGCGGCACCTCTGCCAGCAGTCGGGCGTCGGAACTGCCGAACCCACCCGCCTCGTCAGACGTGATGTCCGGGAGGAGGGGCGCCGACCCACCGGCGCGCGGCTCACGGGTCGAGCCCACCGAGGTCAAGGACTCGTCGATCGCCTGGCCGAGGCC
>JAURME010000124.1 GCA_030830865.1 Candidatus Nanopelagicales bacterium
GACTCGTTCGACGATGGAGGACGGCTCAGGATAAAAGCGCTTCTCGGGTACCGATCGGAATTCCTTTCTCGGGCCCGTTCAGGGCCTTTTTCTTGCTCGAAACCACGCACGACCAAGTCGACCCAGACCACCGACCAGAACAGAGGCAACGAGGATGGCACGCACCTTTTCGCTCGAGAACACCAGGAACATCGGGATCATGGCCCACATCGACGCGGGCAAGACCACGACGACCGAACGCATCCTCTACTACACCGGACGTACCCACAAGATGGGCGAGGTTCACGAAGGTGCGGCAGTGATGGACTGGATGGAGCAGGAGCAGGAGCGCGGCATCACGATCACGTCCGCTGCGACCACCTGCGAGTGGAAGAACCACACCATCAACATCATCGACACCCCCGGGCACGTCGACTTCACGGTCGAGGTGGAGCGCTCGCTGCGCGTCCTCGACGGCGCCGTCACCGTGTTCGACGGTGTCGCCGGCGTTGAGCCCCAGTCGGAGACCGTGTGGCGTCAGGCTGACCGCTACAACGTCCCCCGCATCTGCTTCGTCAACAAGCTCGACCGCACGGGCGCTGACTTCTACCGCTGCGTCGACATGATCGTCGAGCGCCTCGGCGCCATCCCGCTGGTCCTCCAGCTCCCCATCGGCAACGAGGCCGACTTCATCGGCGTCGTCGACCTCGTGGGCATGCGCGCCCTCACCTGGCGCGGGGAGACCCAGAAGGGCGAGGACTACACGATCGAGGAGATCCCGGCTGATCTTGCCGCCAAGGCAGCCGAGTACCGCGAGAAGCTGCTCGAGACCCTCGCAGAGGCCGATGACGCCGTCATGGAGAAGTTCCTCGAGGGCGAGGAGCTCTCGGTCGAGGAGATCCAGGCCGGTATCCGTCGGGCCACGCTCGCCGACAAGCTCACCCCCGTGCTCACGGGCACCGCGTTCAAGAACAAGGGCGTCCAGCCCATGCTCGACGCGGTCGTCGCCTACCTGCCGTCGCCGCTCGACATCGAGGCGATCGAGGGCCACAAGATGGGTGATGAGGAGGAGGTGGTCGAGCGGGCTCCGAGCGACTCTGAGCCGTTCTCCGCTCTCGCCTTCAAGATCATGACCGACCCGCATCTGGGCAAGCTGACCTACATCCGCGTCTACTCGGGCAAGGTCACGGTCGGCTCGCAGGTCCTCAACAGCGTCAAGGACCGCAAGGAGCGCATCGGCAAGATCTACCGGATGCACGCGAACAAGCGCGAGGAGATCGACTCGGTGGGCGCCGGCGACATCGTCGCGGTCATGGGTCTGAAGGACACCACCACGGGAGAAACCCTCTGCGATCCGGCCAAGCCGGTCGTGCTGGAGTCGATGACCTTCCCGGCACCCGTCATCCACATCGCCATCGAGCCGAAGTCCAAGGGCGACCAGGACAAGCTCGGCGTCGCGATCCAGCGCCTCGCCGAGGAGGATCCGACCTTCCACGTCCGCACGGACGAGGAGACCGGCCAGACGATCATCGGCGGCATGGGCGAACTGCACCTCGAGGTGCTGGTCGACCGCATGAAGCGCGAGTTCAAGGTCGAGGCCAACGTCGGCAAGCCGCAGGTCGCCTACCGCGAGACCATCACCAAGAACGTCGAGAAGGTCGACTACACCCACAAGAAGCAGACGGGTGGCTCGGGCCAGTTCGCGAAGGTCCAGATCGACATCGCCCCCGCGGCCGGCGTCGAGGGCGGCTACGCCTTCGAGAACAAGGTCACCGGTGGTCGTATCCCGCGTGAGTACATCCCGTCGGTCGACGCGGGCTGTCAGGAGGCCATGGAGAACGGCGTGCTCGCCGGCTACCCGATGGTCGACGTGCAGGTCACCCTGCAGGACGGCGCCTACCACGACGTCGACTCCTCTGAACTTGCCTTCAAGATCGCCGGTTCGATGGCGTTCAAGGAGGCTGCCCGCAAGGCCGGTCCGGTGATCCTCGAGCCGATGATGGCCGTCGAGGTCACCACGCCCGAGGACTTCATGGGCGACGTGATCGGCGACCTCAACTCCCGCCGTGGCCAGATCCAGGCCATGGAGGAGCGTTCGGGGGCGCGGGTCGTCAGAGCACTGGTGCCGCTGTCCGAGATGTTCGGCTACGTGGGCGACCTGCGCAGCCGCACCCAGGGGCGCGCCAGTTACAGCATGCAGTTCGACTCCTACGCGCAGGTCCCGCAGGCCGTGCAGACGGAGATCATCGCGAAAGCGCGAGGCGAGTAGCCATGGCTACGAGCGCAGCGCTGAGCTCGAAGTACGCGAAGGCTCACGGCGAGTAGTCGCGGATCAACACAACAGAACAACACACACAGCAAGACCGATCCGCGTTACCGCCGGACGGCTTAACAACAAGGGAGAAGGCACGTGGCTAAGGCCAAGTTCGAGCGCACCAAGCCGCACGTCAACATCGGCACCATCGGTCACATCGACCATGGCAAGACGACCCTGACGGCGGCCATCACCAAGGTGCTTCACGACACCTACCCGGACGTGAACCCGTTCACGCCGTTCGACATGATCGACAAGGCTCCCGAGGAGCGCCAGCGCGGCATCACGATCTCGATCGCGCACGTCGAGTACCAGACCGAGGCGCGCCACTACGCGCACGTCGACTGCCCCGGTCACGCTGACTACATCAAGAACATGATCACCGGCGCTGCCCAGATGGACGGCGCGATCCTGGTGGTCGCCGCGACCGACGGCCCCATGCCGCAGACCAAGGAGCACGTGCTCCTGGCCCGCCAGGTGGGTGTGCCGGCGATC
>JAURME010000125.1 GCA_030830865.1 Candidatus Nanopelagicales bacterium
CGATCTCCAGGATCGTGCGGGTGTTGCTCCCACCGGCGGCCGGCGGCACCGTCGCAGCAGGCTCGACGACATTCATGGGCTCCGTCGGAGTGGTGTCCGGGACACCCGCATCGGAGGAATCGGGGGTGTTCTCATCGGTCATCAGCTGTCCTTCAGGTCAGGTGCTCACGCACACGCATCAACAGAATCCATCATGGGCGCCGTCTGTCAGGGAGTCATGCCCGACATGTTCGGGCAATGTCAGGGTTGGTCACAGGCTGACCACAGCCCGTACCCGGACTGCCGTGCCCGGTCCTGCGCAGCGGCGAACTCCGTCCGCCACGCGTACGGATCGTCGGTGTACTGACGCTCGTAGGCGAACCCGCCCGCGACCGCCTCCTCGTTGAACAGGCGCAACGAGCCGTCCGGCTGCACCCGCCATACATAGGCAAGCACTCGGTCATATCGGTCGTAGTAGCCCTGAGAATCGTCGAACTCCAGCACGATCGGCTGCCCGTCGAGGAGCTCCTTCGCGAAGTCCGAGGCCTCCGGACCGAAGCACTCGACCGGGGAATCCGGTTTCACGGTCTCCGGGGTGTTGATGCCGATGAGTCGTACGGACACCTGCTGCCCGTCGAGCGTCACCTTCACGGTGTCGCCGTCGACGACCCGATCGACGACGAGGGCATCGAGTGTCTCCCCGCGGGGCTGACGCTCCGGCAGGTCGGGGATGGGCGTGACGACGGGACCATCAGCCTCGCCACCACCGGCGCACCCGGCGATAAGCACGGCAATACTCACCGCCAGGACCACGTGCGTCCGCCACCCCGTCATGTCCGCGACGGTAGCGGTCATGACCACTTGCCCTGCATCCGACTGCCCCTGGCTGACAGACTCGGGGGGTGACCAAGAAGGACGAGACCCCGCACCGGCGATCGACCGACGTCTCGGCGAAGAGGATGCCCAAGCAGCTGTATGAGAAGGAGCTGTTCTCGCTGCAGGCCGAGCTCGTGGAACTGCAGGAGTGGGTCCGCAGCACCGGGGCCCGGCTCGTCGTGATCTTCGAGGGTCGCGATGCCGCCGGCAAGGGGTCGACGATCAAGCGCGTGACGCAGTACCTGAATCCGCGCGTCGCCCGCATCGTCGCCCTTCCCACTCCGACCGAGCGAGAGCGCACCGAGTGGTACTTCCAGCGGTACGTCCCACACCTCCCGGCCGCTGGGGAGATCCGGCTCTTCGACCGCTCCTGGTACAACCGCGCGGGCGTCGAGCGCGTGATGGGCTTCTGCACACCGGACGAGTACCGACGCTTCCTCCACCAGACCCCGATCTTCGAGCGGCTCCTCGTGGAGGACGGCATCCTGCTGCGCAAGTACTGGTTCAGTGTCAGCGATGCCGAGCAGGAGCGGCGCTTCAAGTCACGCCTCGACGATCCCATGCGTCGCTGGAAGCTCTCCCCGATGGATCTGGAGTCGATCACCCGCTGGGAGGACTACTCGAGGGCCAAGGACGAGATGCTCGTCCACACCGACATCCCCGAGGCCCCGTGGTACGTCGTCGAGGCGGACGACAAGCGCACCGCGCGGATCAACATGATCCATCACCTCCTGTCGACCATCCCCTACTTCGCGGCCGCGCGACCTCCCCTGGCGCTGCCGAAACGCCCACAGCCCACCGGCTACGAGCGGCCGCCCCGCGAGCTCAGCACCTACGTGCCGGACCATGCGGCGGAGCTCATCGCCGCGGCTCAGGCGCGCTCCGCTGAGAAGGGCGGGAACTAGCGGCTGAGGGAGCGTTGGCGCCCCGACCCGCCCTACCGTAGGAAGGTGAGCAGTCACGTCGGAGTGAGCCGACTGCTGCACTACGACCGCCGGAATCTTCCCGGCGATCTCATGGCAGCGGTCACGGTGACCGCGTACCTCATCCCGCAGGTCATGGCGTACTCGAGCCTTGCCGGGCTGCCCCCGCAGACGGGGCTCATCGTCATCGTCGCCACTTTGGTCCTCTATGCCCTCATCGGGTCCTCACGCCTGCTCTCCGTGGGACCGGAGTCGACGACCGCGCTCATGACCGCCGCCGTGCTGGCACCTCTCGCCCTCGGGGATCCGAGCCGCTACATCGCCCTTGCCGCGACCACGGCCCTGCTCGTCGGGGCCTACGCGCTCCTCGCCGGCGTGCTGCGCGTCGGCTTCATCGGGGAACTGCTCTCCAAGCCCGTGCTCGTCGGCTACATGGCCGGCGTCGCCGTGATCATGATCGTCAGCCAGATCGGCAAGGTGACGGGTGTCGATGTCGCCGGCGACACCATCGTCGAGGATGTCCGCGTCTTCGGCACCACACTCATCGAGAGCGGCCCGCACTGGCCCACCCTGGCGATCGGCGTGTCCGTCGCCGTGCTGCTGCTGGTCCTGACACCGCGCCTCCCGCGCATTCCCGTCCCCCTGCTCGTCATGTTGGCCGCCACCCTCGTGGTCAGCATCTTCGACCTCGAGTCGGTCGGGGTGCACACCGTGGGAGAGATCAGCACCGACGGTTTCCGGCTTGGGCTTCCGTCGCTGGCCACGGAGGACCTCAGCCTGCTGCTCCTCCCCGCGCTGGGGATATTCATCGTCGGATACACCGACAACATCCTCACCGCCCGTGCATTCGCCAGTCGGCGCGGAGAACGCGTCCACAACAACCAGGAGTTCTTCGGGTTGGGCGCGGCCAACGTCGGCTCGTCCCTGGTCGGAGGCTTCCCGGTGAGCTCGAGCGCCAGCCGGACCGTCATCGCCGAGGCCAGCGGGGCTCGCACCCAGCTGTACTCGATCATGACTGCCGGGCTCGTCGTCCTGTCGATCCTCGCGTTCTCGTCCGTGATCTCGGCCTTCCCGACGGCGGCCCTCGGCGGGGTGGTCGTGTACGCGGCGATCAGGCTTGTCGACACCGAGGAGTTCCGCCGGCTGTGGCGGTTCCGCCGCCGTGAGTTCCTCATCGCCATTGCGGCGACGGCCGGCGTGCTCCTGTTCGACATCCTCTACGGCGTCCTCGCTGCCGTGGCGATCTCCGTGGTCGAGCTGCTCACCCGCGTGGGCCGCCCGCACGCCGCGGTCCTCGGCCGCGCCGATGAGGTGGCCGGGTGGCATGACATCGACGACTACCCGACCGCCACGCAGGTACCGGGCCTGCTGATCTACCGTTACGACTCGCCACTGTTCTTCGCCAACGCCGAGGACTTCGCGCGACGGTGCCGGGCAGCGATCGAGTCGACCGATCCGCCACCGCGGTGGTTCATCCTGAACATGGAGGGCAACACCGAAGTGGACATCACCGGGCTCGACGCCCTGGAGGAGGTTCGCCAGTTCTGCTCTTCCCGCGGCGTGGTGATGGGACTGGACCACGTCAAGAGCGAGGTGTGGTCGGCGCTCGAGCGTCACGCGGTCGGCGAGCGCATCGGTCGCAGCCACGTCTTCCCGACGCATCCCACTGCGGTGGAAGCTTTCGAGGAGTGGTCGCGTCGGCAGAAGGGTGGCTCAGTCGCCTGAGGGGCGATCGCGGGCCGCCCGCTCGATCTCAGCGGCCTCCTCCAGCGTCGGAGCGGACCCGCCCCAGCGCGCCGGTATCCAGGATGCCCCAGCCGGACGATCCGGGTAGCGCTCGATCGTCTCGTCAAGCAAGGCCGACATCCGCCCACGGAGTTCCTCCGTGACTGCGTCCGGATCAGACCCGCGCGGGGTGGGCAGCGGCGCACCGACCGTGATGGCGATCGTGCGGCCACGGGACAGGTCACGATGACCATAGGAGAGAAGGCGATGACCGCCGAAGACGATCATGGGGATCAGCGGAACGTTCGCCGCGCGCGCCATCCGAACCGCGCCGTTCTTGATCTCCTTGACCTCCAGGGAGCGGCTCATGGTCGCCTCGGGGAAGACACCGACGAGCTCGCCGCCCTTCAGGGCCGCCACGGCATCACGGAAGGCCGCCGATCCCGCATCCCGATCAACGGGGATGTGCTTCATGCCCCGCATCATCGGACCGGCCACCGGATGCCGGAAGATGCTCTCCTTGGCCATGAATCGGACGACGCGTCGGCCGCGTCGGTCGGCGGGAATGCCGGCGAGGGCGAAGTCGAGGTAGCTCGTGTGATTGATCGCGAGGACGGCTCCGCCACTCAGGGGGATGTTCTCCTCACCGACGATGTCGAACCGCAGGCCCAGGCCCGCGAACAGGCTCTTGGCGCTCCAGATGATGGAGCGGTAGAAGGGCTCAGCCATCCGTCAGCCGAGCGAATCGATCTCAGGGCGGCGCGTCGGGGAGTTCGCCTCGAGCAGGGCGAACACCTCGCGCGCCGGATACCTCCGATGTCCCCCGAGGGTTCGAATGCTCGTCAGCTTGCCGGCCTTGGCCCAGCGGGTGACGGTCTTGGGGTCGACGCGGAACAGAGCGGCCACCTCCGCAGGGGTGAGCAGCTGCTCCGGTTCGGGCGTCGAACTCGTCATGTCTCCTCCACGGGCAGCCCGTCGCACAGGGGCGGCGGAAGCTGCCGACGTCGCCCTAGCGTCCCACTGCATGGGCCGGACGACAACCGAACCGGACTTTCCGCCCCACTCGTCACCTAGGGTTGCCTCGTGGAGAAGACGCCTTCCGGCAACCCCTGGGCCGGTTTCGAGGGGCACGAGCGCGTGCTGGTGGCACGGGATCCCGCCTCCGGCACCTCGATGGTGATCGCCGTCCACTCCACCGTTCTCGGCCCGGCCCTCGGCGGAACACGCATGACCACGTATCCGCAGTCCGCGGACCCGGGAGCGGCCGCCTACGCCGATGCCCTGCGCCTCTCCCGCGCGATGACCTACAAGAACTCGCTCGCCGGGCTCGACCACGGTGGCGGGAAGGGCGTCATCCTCGGGGACCCGTCCGCCAAGGACCCTGACGTGCTCCGCGCCTTCGGGCGCCTCGTGGCCTCCCTCGACGGTGCCTACGTGACTGCCGGCGACGTCGGGATGACGGTCGCGGACTTGGACGTCATCGCGGAGACGTCGCCGTGGACCACCGGCCGCTCACCGGAGAAGGGCGGGGTCGGGGACTCGGGCATCCTCACCGCCCTCGGCGTGTTCCGGGGACTGCAGGCCTGCGTCGAGGCCGTGCACGGCTCCGACTCGCTCGACGGCCTCACCGTGGGCGTCGTCGGGGTCGGGAAGGTCGGCGGCCGGCTCGCTGGACACCTCATCGAGGCCGGGGCCGCCGTCGTGGCCTTCGACCCCTCGACAGCCGCCCGCGAGCAGGCGCTGGAGTGGGCGCCGGGCATCAGGTTCGTCAACTCCCTCGATGACCTGCTCGCCGGTCCGACGGACATCCTCTCCCCCAACGCCCTCGGTGGGCTGCTCACCGACGACGTGGCCAGGGGGATCTCCGCCTCGATCGTCTGTGGGGGCGCCAACAACCAGCTGGCCACACCGCAGGTGGGCGATCTGCTCGCCCAGCGGGGCATCACCTACGCCCCGGACTTCCTCGTCAACTGCGGAGGAGTCATCCAGGTCGCCGAAGAGCTCGTCGGCGGCGACATGGGCCGGGCCAGGGAGAAGACCGAGCGCGTCCGGGAGACGACGCTGCGGGTCCTGGACCGGGCTCGCACCGACAACGTGACCCCGGTCGCGGCCGCGGAGCACGAGGCCGAGGAGCGCATCGCCCGAGCCGCAGCCGAACGGGTAGTCTAGAATTCTTAAGTCACGGTCCCCGCCAGGCGGGCCGACACAACCGTCCACAAGAGTCCGGGCAGGCAGCCTGGGAATGAGGGGGTCGAGCCATGGGGCGCGGCCGTGCGAAGGCCAAGCAGACGAAGGTCGCCCGTGCTTTGAAGTACGGCGGTCCTCAGACCGACCTTGATCGCCTGCAGGCAGAGCTGGGGAGCACCGGCTCCTCGTCCAGCGATCACCTCGACGACACCTACGAGGTCGTCGAGGACCCCTATGCGGACGATCCGTACGCGAAGTACTACGACGACGAGGACGAGGACAAGGCCTGACAGGCCCACGTCACGCGCGTTCCGGGATCGGAGGGATCGTGAAGGGCCCACACCGACTCGGCCACACGCTGGCGGCAGTCCCACTCGTCGCGGTGTTCGCCATGGGATGTTCAGGTGGTGGCGCAGCAGAGGCACCCTCACTGGCAGGCACGTCCTGGTCCCTTGCCACCTATGTCTCAGCGGACGGCGTCTCCACACCGGCCGTCCCTGACACGGACGGTGCGCCCCTGATCTTCGGCGACGATGGTTCCCTCGTAGGTTCCACGGGCTGCAACTCCCTCATGGGCACCTACGACCAGGACGGTTCGAATCTGTCGATCACCACCGACGGGCTGACCATGATGGCCTGCATGGGAGATCTCGCGGTGCAGGAGGACGCGGTTCTCGGAGCCCTCTCCAGCGTGGCATCCTTCGAGGCCACGACCGGTCTGACGCTGCTGTCCGAGAGCGGTGATCTCCTGCTGACGTACGACGCAGGGATCACCGATCTCGCGGGGACGACGTGGCAGGCCACGGGGATCAACAACGGCGCCGGAGGCGTGGTCGCCGACGACACCACGGCGGGAGTGACGATCACCTTCGCCGATGACGGAACAGTGAGCGGCTCGGGCGGGTGCAACGCCTTCACGGCCCCCTACTCGACGTCCGACGACGACCGGATCCAGATCGGACCGATCGCAGCCACGCGCATGGCCTGCGAGGAGCCCATCATGGCCACCGAGCAGCACTTCTTCGCCGCTCTGGAGAACTCGACCACCTACACCGTCTCGGGGAACTCGCTGAACCTGCGGGGTGCCGATGGTGCGACACAGGTGAACTTCACGCTGACCTCCTGAGGTACTGCGCTACCGGAGGTGTTCCCCCACCAACGTCACAGCGCCTCCGGCACCGCCCTTGGCCTCGGCATCGCCGGTCTCACCGTCACGGCGTTCGCGCACCGTTCCGCAGACCCAGGCCGGCACCTCGCGGGCCGCCAGAAGTGCAAGCGCAGCATCGGCGTCTGAAGCAGCGACGACCGCGATCATGCCGATGCCCATGTTGAAGGTCCGCTCGAGATCGCCGCGGTCGACGCGACCGAGTTCGCCGATGACACTGAATACCGGCGCCGGGGTCCACGTCGTGCGATCGAGGTCGACCGCCATATCCGTCGGCAGGACGCGAGCCAGGTTCGCCGCCAGACCGCCTCCCGTGACGTGGCTGATCGAGTGCACGTCGACCGTGGCCGCGAGTGCCAGGCAGTCCTGCGCGTAGATGCGCGTCGGGACGAGCAGCTCCTCGCCGACGGCGCGGCCGAACTCCGGCAGGTGGGCCTCCAGCCCAGGCCCTCCTTCGCCCAGCAGCACCAAGCGGGCCAGCGAGTAGCCGTTGGAGTGCAGGCCTGAGGAGCCCATCGCGATGACGACGTCACCGGCACGAACCCGGTCCGGGCCCAGAAGCCGATCGGCGTCGACGATTCCGGTGCCGGCACCTGCGACGTCGTACTCGTCCGGAGCCATGAGACCCGGATGCTCCGCGGTCTCGCCGCCCACGAGTGCGCACCCGGCCTGATGGCAGCCCTCCGCGATGCCGGACACGATCGCCGCGATGCGCTCGGGAACCACCGAGCCGACGGCGATGTAGTCGGTCATGAACAGCGGCTCGGCGCCACACACGACGATGTCGTCGATGACCATCGCGACGAGGTCGATGCCGATGGTGTCGTGGACGTCCATGGCGCGTGCGACGGCGATCTTCGTGCCGACTCCGTCGGTCGAGGTGGCCAGGAGGGGGCGCGTCATGCCGCGCGCGGCGGAGATGTCGAAAAGTCCGGCGAAGCCGCCAAAGTCACCGACGACCTCCGGGCGCTTCGCCCGTGCGATGGACGCGCGCATCAGGTCGACCGCGCGCTCGCCGGCCTCGACGTCGACGCCGGCCGCTGCGTAGGACGCGCCGGTCACGGGCGGTCCAGGGCGTCAGCGGCTCCTCCGCCGAGCAGCGTGGCGACGCCGTCAGCGTCCGAGGTTCCCTCACTGACCCGCCGTTCGATGCCCTCGAGCACATGCTTGCCGAGCAGTTCGGGCTCGGGCAGGGCCACCGGGTAGACGCCGTCGAAGCAGGCGCGGCACAGATCGTCCTTGGGCAGCCCGGTCGCATCGACGAGCTCGTCCAGATCGACATAGGCGAGGGAGTCCGCCCCGAGCGAGGTGCAGATCTCGTCAACCGTGAGGCCGTTGGCGATGAGCTCCGCACGGCTGGCGAAGTCGATGCCGTAGAAGCACGGCCACTTGACCGGTGGGCTGGAGATGCGCACGTGCACCTCGCGGGCACCGGCCTCGCGCAGCATGCGGATGAGGGCACGCTGCGTGTTGCCGCGGACGATGGAGTCGTCGACGACGACGAGTCGCTGGCCCTCGATCACGTCACGCAGCGGGTTCAGCTTCAACCGGATGCCCAGCTGGCGGATGGACTGCGACGGCTGGATGAACGTGCGGCCGACGTAGGAGTTCTTGACGAGGCCCTCGGCGAACGGGATGCCGGACTCCTGCGCGTACCCGATCGCGGCGTAGCGGCCGGACTCCGGGACGGGGATGACAAGGTCGGCGGCGACCGCATGCTCGCGGGCCAGGCGGCGACCGATCTCGACGCGCACGGCCTGCACGGCGCGTCCGGCGATGCTCGTGTCGGGGCGCGCAAGGTAGACGTACTCGAACAGGCATCCCTTCGGCTCGGCCTCCGCGAACCGGTGCGAGCGCAGGCCGTTCTCGTCGATGACGATCAGTTCGCCCGGCTCGACCTCGCGAACGAAGGAGGCGCCGACGATGTCCAGCGCCGCCGTCTCGCTCGCGATGACCCAGCCGCGCTCGAGCCGGCCCAGCACGAGGGGTCGGATGCCCTGCGGGTCACGGGCGCCATACAGGGCGTCGTCGTCCATGAAGACCAGGGAGAACGCACCGCGCACGAACGGCAGCTCGACGAGCGCCGCCTCCTCCGTCGAGAGATCGGGGTGGGCGGCCATGAGTGCTGAGAGGGTCTCGGTGTCGCTCGTGGCCTGACCGCGGGCGTTCAGCGGCAGCTCGCCTGAGGTCGAGGCGAGTTCGGCCTGCCGCGACTGGAGGTCGTGCGTATTCGTCAGATTGCCGTTGTGGGCCAGGGCCAGGTGACCGGTGGCCGTGGACCGGAAGGTGGGCTGGGCGTTCTCCCACACGCTCGCCCCGGTGGTCGAGTAGCGGGTGTGGCCGATGGCCACGTGCCCGTGGAGGGACTCCAGGCTCGCCTCCGTGAACACCTGCGAGACCAGGCCCATGTCCTTGTAGACGACGATGTGGGTGCCGTCGCTGACCGCGATTCCTGCGGACTCCTGCCCACGGTGCTGCAGGGCGTAGAGCCCGAAGTAGGTGAGTTTGGCGACCTCGTCGCCGGGAGCCCAGACCCCAAACACACCGCAGGCGTCCTGGGGGCCCTTCTCACCGGGGAGGAGATCATGCGAGAGCCGTCCATCGCCGCGCGCCACGCCGCGAGTCTACGGGAGGCGGGATGTGTGACCGCACCCACTCGTCGCGACCTCGCGGCAGCACCTGGTGGCCGGCCCGCCATCCCCGTGTGATCATGAGCCCGTGCGGATGCGATCGGCTCAGAGGCCCGGCCTGGGGCACCTGATCGCCAGCGCCCTGATGGTGCTCGGCATCGCGCTCATGCACCATGTCGTCGTCACCGGCTGCTCGGCCCTGGGCGCATCCCCGGATCACTCCCATGCGGCGGCGGAGGTGGCTGACATGACTGCATCGCCGGCCACCGACGCCGGCAGTGCAGGGTCATCCGGTGCACCCTCCGCCGCCCTGTGTCTTGCCGTTCTGCTGGGTGCCTGGCTGGCCGCGCCGATCGTCCGCGCGTGGCGCGCCCGTCGCAGCGACACCATCCACGAACGCACCGAGGCGTCCCGGGTCGTCGGCGTACTGGCTCACCCACCGGATCTCGCAGAGCTGTCAGTTCGGCGGACGTGACGAGGAGGGTCGATCCGGCCCCCGCTCGCCCCATCCCTCGACGCCTCAGACAGGAATCCACCATGACAACAAGACTGACCATGCTCCGCCGCGCGTCGCTGCTCGGCGCACTCCTTCTCACCGGAAGCGTGGCCCTCGTGGCCTGCTCAAGCGGCGACAGCACACCGGCCTCCGAGCAGGAGATCACGACCGAGGCACAGCCCAGCGCGAACTTCGCTGACGTGATGTTCGCGCAGATGATGATCCCGCATCACGAGCAGGCCGTGACGATGGCGGACCTCGCGGACACCCGTGCTTCCGATCCGCTCATCATCGAACTGGCCCGTGAGATCAAGGGTGCCCAAGATCCCGAGATCGCGCTGATGTCATCCTGGCTCGACGCCTGGGGCGCCGAGCGGCTCTCCTCTGAGGATGCCTTGGGCGCCCACGGCTCACACGGTATGGCAGGGATGCTCAGCGACCAGCAGATCCAGGCGCTCTCACAGGCACAGGGTGATGCGTTCGACACCCTGTTCGCGCGTTCCATGATCGAACACCACGAGGGTGCGGTGCAGATGGCGCGGGACGTCCTCGCGACCGGTTCGGATCCTGAGGTTGCCTCCCTCGCCCGCGAGATCATCGTGACTCAGGAGAAGGAGATCCTGCAGCTGCAAGCCCTGCTTGGCACGGAGGCCACGGGTGCCGGGGCGTCCACGGTGGTGCCCGTGACTCCAGCCCTCGACCACGTCCACGGAGCCATCGTCGACGGAGAGACCATCGTCGTCGGGACGCATGACGGGGTCCACCGGATCTCCCTTGCGACCGGGGAGTCCGACCGCGTCGGTTCCGCGCAGGACGACTTCATGGGATTCACCGGGCAGATGTCGGGCACACTCGTCGCCAGCGGGCATCCCGGCACGGGGTCGGACCTGCCGAATCCTCTGGGCCTGCTGGCCAGTCAGGACGGTGGAGCCACCTGGGAGTCACGCAGCCTGCTGGGAGAGGTGGACTTCCACGGACTCACGGTGCAAGGCGACGAGATCGTCGGCTGGGACACCCGCGGTCCCCTCCAGTGGTCCACGGACGGGGGCGTGACGTGGACCGCCGGTCCGAGCCTGACTCCCACCGGCCTCGCGTGGTTCAGCGACACCGTGTGGCTGGCGACTCCGGATCAGGGGCTTTTGACGTGGCGGCCGGGGGATGCCGACGTCGTGGCGATGGACATCCCGGCAGTCCTGGTATCGGCTGCCGCAGACGGCAGTGCCCTGTGGCGGGTCGACATGGACGGGACCGTGCACCGAACCGATGACGGCTCGACGTGGCAGGAGGTCGGGCGCGTGACGAGCATCGAGGCGTTCGCCGCCGACGGTGATCGGGCGTTCGCGGTCACGTCCCGTGGGATCGAGATCATCAGGGGGTGACCACTCGCGGAGGGGTGTGTCAGCCGACGCGCCGAAGACACCGAGACACGGTCGCCGACACCACCGACCCCATACCCGAGCGACGGGGCGTGGGACGACATGTCCGATCAGCGTCGACTACATCACCCCGGCGCCGCGCTCGTCGTCGCTCGAGAGCTTCTGCGCGATGTACACGGGGATGATGCTGATGAGCACGAGGGCGGCCGCGACGACATTGACGATCGGGGCCTGGTTCGGGCGGAAGAGGTTCTGGTAGATCCAGATCGGCAGGGTCGTGATGCCCGGGCCGGCCGTGAAGGTCGTGACGATGATCTCGTCGAAGGACAGGCCGAACGCCAGCACGGCGCCGGCGATCAGGGCCGAGCGCATGAGCGGGAAGGTCACCAGCCTGAACGTCGTGAACGGACCGGCCCCGAGGTCGGAGGACGCGTCCTCGAGGTTCATGCCCATGCGCCGCAGACGGGCCAGGGCGTTGTTGTAGACCACCACGATGCAGAAGGTGGTGTGGCCGACGATCAGCGTGGTGAAGGTCAGGCCGCCGAGGTACGACGTGAACACGTTGTTCAGCGCGATGCCCGTCACGATGCCGGGCAGGGCGATGGGCAGGATGATCAGCAGCGAGACCGCGTCCTGGCCGAAGAAGCGGAACCGCGACAGCGCGAGTGATGCGAGGGTGCCGAGGACGAGAGCGATGGCGGTCGCCACCAGGGCGAGGATGACGCTCGTCACGAGTGCGTTGCGCACACCCTCGTTGTCGATGGCCTTGGCCCACCACTGCGTCGAGAAGCCCTCCGGCGGCCAGCCCAGCGTCCGCCCGGAGTTGAACGAGTTAATGATCACGATCATCAAGGGGATGTAGACGAAGGCGAACGTGATCGCGGCGAAGATGCTCAGTGCGATCTTGGTCCCGCGGCTGGTGGTCATGGCGTCCCCATCACAGGTTCTCGAGCGCGCCGGACCGACGGACGGCCGCGAGGTAGATGAGGACGATGATCACCGGGATCGTGGCGAACGCGGCCGCGAACGGCAGGTTCGTCACGTAGTTCTGCTGCACGACGTTGCCGAGCATCTGGGTCTTGCCGCCGACGATCTGCGCGGTGATGTAGTCACCGAGGCTGAGGGAGAAGGTGAAGATCGAGCCGGCGACGATGGACGGGAAGATCATGGGGACGATGACAGAGCGGAATGTGCGCCAGGACCTCGCTCCCAGATCCGCTGACGCGTCGAGCATGGAATTGGGCAGCCGACTGAAGCCCGCGTAGACCGGCAGCACCATGTAGGGCAGCCACAGATAGGTCAGCGTGATGATGATGCCGACGGCTCCGAATCCGGGCCCGCCGAGTCCCAGCGGCTGGAGGAACCACGCGATGACGCCCGACTCCGGATTGAGCATCGCTCGCCAGGCGTAGACCTTGACGAGGTAGCTCGCCCACAGAGGCGTGAGGATCATGGCGATCAGCAGCGGCTGCCACCGGTGCGGCGCGACGCGTGCCATGAAGTAGGCGACCGGCACAGCGAGAATGAGGCACAAGAGGGTGACCGAGATCGCGATGCCTATCGTGCGCACCATGACCTGCAGGTAGGCCGGCGTGGTGAAGACGTCGATGAAGTTGTTGAGCGTGAAGGTGCGGACGACCGCACCGGTGAAGCCGTCGACGGTCCAGAAGGCCGTCAGGAACAGGGCAGCGAGGGAACCCAGGTAGACGACGACCAGCCACGCCATCGGCGCGCCGAGCAATCCGACGAGCTTGGCTCGCGGATGCCGGTAGCCGAAGCCCCCCGTGGGGGCCGTGGCTGCTGCTGTCGTCATGGGTTCCCTCGCTGCTACCTGTCAGTACCTGCTAGGAGCGGAGCTCCGACCAGGCCTTCGACCACTCGGCGTAGGGAACGCACTTGACGTCCGTACGACCGTCGAGGCAGGCCTCCGTCGGGGTGTTCCAGTAGTAGACGTCCTCCCAGTAGGCCGGATCGTTCGCGTGGTAGTTCGCGCAGTGCTCCGGATCGGCGGTGAGCTCACAGGCCTTGCTGTTGGCCGGGGCCTCGCCGAACCACTCGGCAGCGGTGGCGTTGGTCTCCGGGGAGGCCATCCAGTCCAGCCACTTGTAGGCGCAGTTCAGGTTCGGGGTGTCCTTGGCGATCATCCACGTGTCGGACCAGCCGGTCGCACCTTCCTTGGCCTTGGTGGAGCCGATGTTCTCGGGGTAGTAGTTGACGAGAACCTGCCACGAGGTCGCGCCGGTCATCGTGCCGGCGGTAATGGCCTCGATCTGCTTGTTGTAGTCACTCCAGTACTCGCTGACCAGGCCCTTCTGCTTCTTCAGCACCTCGATGGCGGCATCGAACTGCTCCTGATCGAGCGCGTACGGATCGGTGATGCCCAGATCCGGCTGCGTGGCCATCAGGTAGACGGCAGCGTCAGCGATGTAGATCGGGGAGTCGTAGGGACCGACACCACCGGCGGTCGGGGAGTCGCCTTCGAACATGATCGACCAGGAGTCGACATCCTCGCCGGCGATGTCCTTGTTCCAGACGAGCAGGTTCGCGCCGCGGCCGTGCGGCACGCCGTAATTCACGCCGTTGACGGTGTTGTGGGTCCGGTCCTTCAGGTCCGGGAAGATATCGGCGTAGTTCGGGACGAGGTCCATATTGATCGGCTGGACGTTCTCGCCGTAGATCAGGCGCAGCGAGGCATCGCCGGATGCCGAGACAACGTCGTAGCCGCCGCCCTGCATGAGCTTGACGGCCTCGTCGGAGGTGCCGAACACCTTGACGTCGACCTGACAGCCCGTGGCCTCCTCGAAGGGGGTGACCCAGTCGGCTGCCGGATCGGTCGAGCCATCCTCGGCGTAGCCGGGCCAGGCGAGGACACTGAGCGCACCCTCTCCATCACCGACGGGGCCGGCGAAGACCTCGCCACCCGGGGCGGCGCCGGCGTCGCCGCCGTCGGATCCCCCGCCGCAGGCGGCGAGGACCATTGCGGCAGCCGAGGTGGCCACCGCGAGCGTGAGCAGACGCGAACGCTGCATCCGCTTCCTCCTTATCTGTTGGGAGTGGCGTGGACGGGCGCCCACACCACGACGATCAGTGGTCGGTCGAGACCTCGTATTCATAGGCCGGGTCCCACGACAGGCACACGGACTGCCCGCGCAGGTGCCCGAGTTCGCCCGTGGTCTCGGTGTTCTGCTGGACGGCCATCAGCGAGCTGCCCGACGGCAGATCGACGACGAAGCGGGTGGACATGCCGGCGTAGATGACCTCGCGCACCGTTCCATTGAGGCGGTGGTGGCCCTCCGGTGCCGTCTGGCCGTCGACCCAGACGCGAATCTTCTCCGGCCGCACCGACCAGGTGCCCGGCCGGCCCAGGACCTCCTGCGCGGTCGCCGAGTCGAGCAGGTTGGAGGTGCCGACGAAGCCGGCGACGAAGGTAGTGGCGGGGTGCTCGTAGATCTCCGCGGGAGTGCCGAGCTGCGCGATGCGTCCCTCATTGAAGACGGCGATCCGGTCGGACATCGTCAGGGCCTCGTCCTGGTCGTGCGTGACAAAGACGAAGGTGATGCCCACCTCGCGCTGGATCTGCTTGAGCTCGACCTGCATCTCCTCCCGGAGTTTGAGGTCGAGGGCACCGAGCGGCTCGTCAAGGAGGAGGACCTTCGGGCGATTGACGAGGGCCCGTGCCAGGGCGACCCGCTGGCGCTGACCACCGGAGAGCTGGGATGGTGCGCGATCCTCGTAGCCCTCGAGGCGGACGGAGGCGAGTGCCGCACGGGCTCGTTCGATCCGCTCGGCCTTGGTGACCTTCTTGACCTTGAGGCCGTATTCGACGTTTGTCAGAACGCTCATGTGGGGGAAGAGGGCGTAGTCCTGGAACACGGTGTTGACGTCGCGGGCGAAGGGGGGCACCTGGGTCACGTCGACGCCGTCGAGCTCGATGGTGCCGGAGTCAGGCTTCTCGAAGCCGGCGATCATGCGCAGGACGGTGGTCTTGCCCGAGCCCGACGGACCCAGCAGGGTCAGGAACTCCCCCGGCATCACATCGAGGTCCACATGGTCGACCGCGACCACGTCGCCGAAGTGCCGCGACAGCCCGCGGACGCGGATCGTGACCGACTCCATCCTTGCCTCTCTCATCGCCCCCGGGATTCGTGGACACTATCGGGTGAAGACGGTTTGAGTCTCCTGCCAGCAGTATCACCGCGCACATCGTTATGGATTCGTCGTTCCGCGACGGTTTCCGTGGGTTAGGGCGACATGTCCGCCGGCGGCCCATCGGCGGGCGAGTGGCCCACCGCGCCGTGATTTGCCAAAGTGAGTATGGGTACCCTAACTTAGGTAAGGCTTACTTCCCTTCCTCGAAAGGTCCCCCGTGCTCGCGAACTACCTGATCGGCCTGCGTGAAGGCCTCGAAGCGGCGCTCATCGTCGCCATTCTCGTCGCCTACCTGGTCAAGCTGGACCGCCGCGAGGCCCTGCCCCGCCTGTGGGCCGGCGTCGGCGTGGCCGCTGCGGTCTCGGTCATCGCAGCGATGCTGCTGCAGTTCGCCAGCGAGAGCATGTCCGAGCGAGCGGCTGAGGCCTTCGCCGGCATCATGAGCCTGCTCGCCGTCGCCCTCATCACGTGGATGATCTTCTGGATGGCCAAGCACGCCCGGCAGTTGAAGGCCCACCTGCACGGGGAGGTGGACCGCTCCCTGGAGACCGGCACCTGGGCTCTCGCGATCGTCGCCTTCCTGGCCGTCGTTCGTGAGGGACTCGAGACGGCCCTGTTCCTGTGGACCGGCATCACGGCCGTAGGAGGGGCCGGCACGGCTGTCTCCGGCGCCCTGCTGGGTCTGGTCACCGCGGTGATCATCGGTTTCGTCGTCTATCGGGGCATGGTGCGCCTGAACATGAGTCGGCTGTTCACGTGGACCGGGGCCGCCCTGGTCATCGTGGCGGCCGGCATCCTCACCTACGCCGTTCACGAGTTCCAAGAGCTCGGCTGGCTCCCCGGCGAGGACGCCACCGCCTTCGACGTCAGCGCGACGTTGGCACCGGACAGCTTCGCAGGAACCGTTCTTCGCGGCGCCGTGAACTTCCGGCCGGTGATGAACTGGGTGGAAGTGTTCTTCTGGCTCGCCTACGTGGTGCCGACGATGTTCCTCTACCTGCGGATCGTGCTCCGCCGCCCGAAGCCGGTGGCCACGACGAAGCCGGCCAAGACCCCCGTCGCGTCCTAGTCGAGCGGGAGGTAGGGGCTCAGGTCGCTGCGCTCACCGCTGGCGTGCACACGTCCGGCGCGGATCGCGTCCTCCCACGACAGTGAGCCGTCGGCGAGCTCAAGCCAGGTCTCGGCGTCCGTCTCGACGACGGCAGACGGCGTGCCGCGCCGATGTGTCAGACCGGGGACCGCCTGCACCGCGGCATAGGGCGGAATGCGGACCTCGACCGACCTGCCCGGTGCCACCTCCTGCAGCCGGGCCAGCGATGCCTTGACCTTCGCGCGGATCTCCGGATCGACCGGCATGGTCTCAGGAGTTCAGTACCGCGGGCAGGGTTGACTCGTGCGCGTGCCGGAGCTCGTCGAGCGTCACCGCGAATTGACCGGTGAACTCGAGCACCTGGGTGCCCTCGTCGTATCCGCTGTCCGGCCCGAGACCTGAGTCGACGACGCCGATTCGGTGAGCCGGCAGTTGCCGCGCCGCACACATCTCGGTGAAGCGCAGTTCCTCACCGCGCGGCACGACGACGACCGCGCGCCCGGCCGACTCGCTGAACAGGAACACAAACGGGTCGATGCCGTCCGGAATCCAGCATCGCGCTCCTACTCCGGAACGAAGTGCCATCTCCACCAGGGTCTGGGCCACTCCGCCGTCGGACACGTCATGCGCGGCCGTGAGAATGCCGTCACGGGAGCCCGCGACGAGGACCTCGCCGAGCAGTCGCTCGCGCGCGAGGTCGACCTGTGGCGGCATACCGCCGAGGTGACCGTGCACATGGTGCGCCCACTCGCTGCCCGCGAACTCGTCACGGGTGTCACCCAGCAGGTAGATCAGCTCACCATCGGGGCCCCACGCCATCGGGGTGCGCCGGTCGACGTCGTCGATGACGCCGAGCACGCCGACGACGGGCGTCGGCAGGATGGCCGTCTCGCCGGTCTGGTTGTAGAACGAGACGTTGCCACCGGTGACCGGGATGCCGAGTTCAAGGCAGCCGTCCGCCAGCCCGCGCGTGGCCTCCGCGAACTGCCACATGACCTCCGGGTCCTCCGGCGAGCCGAAGTTCAGACAGTTGGTCACCGCCAGCGGGACAGCACCCCCCGCGACGACGTTGCGGTAGCTCTCCGCGAGCGCGAGCTTCGCGCCCGCATAGGGATCCAGCTTCGCGAACCTGCCGTTGCAGTCCGTGGAGATCGCAACACCACGCCCGGTCTCCTCGTCGACGCGGATCATGCCGGAGTCCTCCGGCTGCGCGAGCACGGTGTTGCCGAGCACGTAGCGGTCGTACTGCGAGGTGACCCACGACTTCGACGCGAGGTTCGGCGCACCGACCATGTTCAGCAGCGTCGCGCGCAACTGCTCGGCGTCAGTCGGACGCGGCAGCGAGTCGGGCACATCCGCCTGAAGGGCGTCCTGCCATGTCGGGCGGTGGAAGGGGCGCTCGTAGACCGGACCCTCGTGCGCCACGGTGCGCGGCGGCACATCGACGATGCGCTCGCCGTGCCAGTCGACGGTGAGCCGACCGGAGTCGGTGACCTCGCCGATCACGACGGCCTCGACATCCCACTTGCGGCACAGGGCCATGAACGCGTTGAGGTTCTCCGGTGCCACGACCGCGCACATGCGCTCCTGCGACTCGCTCATGAGGATCTCCTCCGGCGAGAGCGTCTCGTCGCGCAGCAGGACACGGTCGAGCCATACCTGCATGCCGCCCTCACCGTTCGAAGCGAGCTCGCTCGTCGCGCAGGAGATTCCGGCGCCGCCGAGGTCCTGGATGCCCTCGACGAGGCCCGCGTGCAGAACCTCGAGGGTGGACTCGATGAGCAGCTTCTCCATGAACGGATCGCCGACCTGCACGCTCGGGCGCTTGGCCGGGCCGTCGGCGTCGAAGGTCTCGGACGCGAGCACGGAGACGCCGCCGATGCCGTCGCCACCCGTGCGCGCGCCGTACAGCACGACGAGGTTGCCGACGCCCTTGGCGCTGGCGAGGTGGATGTCCTCGTGCTTCATCGCGCCGACGCACAGGGCGTTGACGAGCGGGTTGCCGAGGTAGGTCTCGTCGAACACGACCTCACCGCCGATGTTCGGCAGGCCGAGGCAGTTGCCGTAGCCGCCGACTCCGGAGATGACACCGGGCAGCACACGCTTGGTGTCGGGGGCGTCGAGGGGACCGAAGCGCAGCGGATCCATGACCGCGAGCGGACGCGCGCCCATCGAGATGATGTCGCGGACGATGCCGCCGACGCCCGTGGCCGCGCCCTGGTAGGGCTCGACGTAGGACGGGTGGTTGTGGCTCTCGACCTTGAAGGTCACGGCCCAGCCGTCGCCGATGTCGACGACGCCGGCGTTCTCGCCGATGCCGACGAGCAGGGCGTCGGTCTTTGGGGCCTTCTCGCCAAACTGACGCAGGTGCACCTTGCTCGACTTGTAGGAGCAGTGCTCGCTCCACATGACCGAGTACATCGCCAGCTCAGAACTGGTGGGACGACGGCCGAGGATCTCGCGGATGCGCTCGTACTCATCGGGCTTCAGACCCAACTCGGCGTACGGCTGCGCATGATCCGGATCGTCGATGGCGTGCTGGACGGTGTCGATGCTCATGCGTTCACCACGGACGTAAGGACGGACGTGAAGAAGCCCAGGCCGTCGACCGACGGTCCGGTGAGCGCCTCGACCGCATGCTCGGGATGCGGCATCAGGCCGACGACGTTGCCGCGGGCGTTGCTGATACCGGCGATGTCTCGACGGCTGCCGTTCGGGTTGACCTCGAGGTATCGGGCGATGATGCGGCCCTCACCCTCCAGCTCGTCGAGCACCGCGTCGTCGGCGACGTAGCAGCCCTCGCCGTTCTTCAGCGGGATGACGATCTCCTGGCCATCGGTGAAGTCGCTCGTCCACATCGTGTCGGTGCGCTCGATACGCAGCCGCTGGTCGCGGCAGATGAAATGCAGGGAGTCGTTCCGGGTGAGTGCACCGGGCAGCAGGTGCGACTCACACAGGATCTGGAATCCGTTGCAGATGCCGAGGACGGGCAGACCGCCCTCGGCAGCGGGGACGAGCGATGTCATGACCGGCGCGAAGCGGGAGATGGCCCCGCAGCGCAGGTAGTCGCCATAGGAGAAACCACCCGGCAGAACCACAGCATCGACGCCCTTGAGGTCATCGTCGCCGTGCCACAGTGCGACCGGCTCGCCGCCGGCGATGGACACGGCACGGGCGGCGTCCTGATCGTCGAGTGTGCCGGGGAAGGTGACGACCCCGACTCTCATGCCTCGACCCGCATGGTGAAGTCCTCGATGACCGGGTTGCTCAGCAACTCGCCCGCAAGCTTCTCCATGAGTTTCGCACGATCTCCGGCGAGGTCGCCCTCGAGATCAATGACGAACTGCTTGCCCTGACGGACATCGCGGACCCCCTCCATGCCGAGGCGGCCGAGAGCCCCCTGAACGGCGCGACCCTGCGGGTCGAGGATCTCCGGCTTGAGAAAGACGTCAACGACGACGCGGGCCACGGGCACTCCAGGTACGTGGACGGACAGGACCGGGGGAAGTCGGATGAGCCCAGCCTATCGAGCCACTACCGTCGGTCTCGTGGGCAGCCGGGCGTACGACCTCCTCTGGGGAACGACCCTGCGAGCCACTACCCGTGCGCACCAGCTTCTCGACCGGATGAGTGGCGGCCGCCTCATGCGGCACTTCCCCGGCGGTGCCCCCGTGGTGTGGATCACGACGACCGGACGCCGCAGCGGGCAGACCCGTCGGACACCGCTTCTGGCGGTCCGTGACGGCGACGCCTGGGTCGTCGCGGGCTCGAACGCAGGCCAGGAACGTGTACCCGACTGGGTGCACAACGTGCGCGCAGACCCCCGCGGCGCGGTCGACACCGGATCGGATCCCACGTCCGTGGAGTTCGTGGAGGTGGCCGAACCGGATCGCTCCCGGTTGTACTCACTTCTGGTCAGCCAGTGGGGCGCCTATGCCATGTATGAGCGCAATGCCGGCCGGACGATCCCGGTCTTCCGGTTGCGTCCCGTGCTCGACGGTGAGTGAAGCAGACCTCGATCACAGGACCGTGGCCGCACGAACCAGGATCAGGACCTGCGGCGAACCACGCGGGGCAGGCTGAGCATGGCCAGACCGAGGAGCACGAGGGCACCCGAGAGCCAGGCACCCGTGTGGGATCCGGTGTCGGCCAGACCACCGTCCGATGATCCCGAGCCTGCGCCCGGCTCATTCGTCGAGTTGCCCGTTGACGTCGCACCGGCGGCGACCTTCTGAAGCTCGACGATGGTCACGGTCTTGGACACGACGGACGGACCGTTGCTGACCACCAGCGTCACCGTCCCGTCAGTCCCAGGAGCAGAGGGCGACGTCGAGGGCGTCGGCGTCGCGGTAGGCGCCGGTGTCGACTGGCCGCCTCCCGCGGGTGCCGATGGCGTCGCGGTAGGCGCGGTTGAGCCACCCGTGGAACCACCGGTACTCCCGCCGCCAGTCGATCCACCGGGGTTGGGGAGTGGGCCGACATTGATGACGGGGTTGCCCACGCTCGGCTTCAGCAGAGGCGCGACCAGAATCGGCGCGAGGGTGGAAGTCGGTATCGGCGTCGGGTACGGCGACGGGGTCGCGTACGAGGTGTCCGTCGGCGTCGGCGTCGGGTACGGCGTGGACGTCGTGCTCATGGGCGTCGGCGTCGGGTACGGCGACGGGGTCGCGTACAACGTATCCGTCGGAGTCGGGGTCGGATACGGCGACGGCGACGGCGTGCAGTTGTTCCACAGGGGAACCGGCTGCGTAGGAGGCCACGGATAGATCAACTGAGTTCCGCAACCTCCCAGCTGAACCGGGGGCGAGATGATGATGTCGGGCCTCCCTGTCCCGCTGATGGTCGCTGTCGGGTTGGGCGCAAGGACCACTGTCGGGGGAATCGGACATCCACCCTCGGTCGCGCCAGCAGGCATGGAGGCCTTCTTGGCGCTCTCGGCATTGGCCGCTGCCCTCTTTTGCGCCTCGTCGTCAGCCGCCGTCTGCGAGACCGAACTTTGAGCGGTCCCGGTCGCCTCGTAGGAGAACGACCCCTCTTGGCCGTTGACACAGTAGGCGACAGATCCGCCCACCTTTACCGAAGCATTGAAGGCCTGGCACTGACCCACCGTGGCGGTGCCGACCTTCGCAGTCCGATCAGTCTCTGCGGCGACCCGCGCATTCGTCTCAGCCTTGGCGTCGGCCTCCGCTTGGGTCGCACCGGTGGTCGTGACGGTTCCCGAACTGAAGGTGACGGATTCATTGGCTCCGGCACGGCACACGGGCACTGTGCCGCCGGACACGCGGGTGGCGGTGAACGTCGAGCAGTCCGTGGGCTGCGGCCCAGCAGGAGCCTTCGCGGCGATGTCCGCCTTCACCAGTCGGTCGAATTCCGCCTGTGCCTTCGCGTCAGCATCCGCCTGACTGATGGTGCTGGTGAACGTGCCAGCAGGGACGCTTGCCGAGAACGGCACCTCAGCCGTGGCGCCGTTGCCGATGCAGTACGTCGTCGATCCCGTCCCGGTCTTGGCGTGCGATGAGAACACGGCGCACTTGCCTGGAGTGGCGCCCAGCGACTTGATATCCGCGGCTACCAGATCCAGCCAGTTCGATATGGCCTGATCATTGGCCTTCTTGTCGGCGTCTGCCTGATCGATCGTGCTCGATGCCGTCCCGCTTCCCGTCTTGTCCACACTGCCCGTGACTCCCCCTCGGCAATAGGTCGCGGAAGCCTGAAAAGTCTGAGTTGACGTGTACACGCGGCACGCACCGGCCGTGCCTCCCGCAGGGACGTTGTCGATCTTGGCCTGAGCCAGATTGACCTCGGCCGCTTTCTTCGCCTTGGCGTCCGCATCGGCCTGCGAAATGTTGCTCGTCGCGGTACCGGCGGCGCCGTACTTGTACTGCACGGTCTGGTAGTTCACACAGGCTTCAGCAGTACCCACCATCTTCGCGCTGCCCCTGTATACGGGCACGCGACAGTCGTTTGAGTAGAGGGTCTGGCCCCAGGCCGTCCAGTTGGTGCCGGCGAAGTTCGCTTCAGCGACAGCCGGAATGACGTCACCCCAGCCACGCTGGGGGAAGGGCCACGGATTGAGCCTGTTAGCGGCAAGGACGTCGTTGAGGCGCCCGCGATCCAGAACGTACGGAGTGTTCTCATCCACAGTGGCTCGGCAGAAGGACACCATCGGATCGGGCGGCAGAGTGGGGCTCGGAGCGACCGTCGGCCGAGTGCCCGTCGACGTTCCGCCGCTGGTACCCGGGGGACGTGTCACTGCCGGAAGCCCACGGGTGCACTGTCCGTTGACAGCCAGGTAGTCGCACGTGTGTGGGTGGCCATTCCCGCCGCCGGTTAGCTGCCCGGCACCGTTGGGACATTGCGGCTTTGGCACGTGGCACCAGACACGCGAGTTGCCCGGGGTGTTACTGCCCTTGTCCTTCGCCACCACTGCAGAGCGCGTGGTGGGGCCATCGACCGACGTCGCGCAGATCGTCACGTTCTGGATCGGCCTGCCGCCCGCATCGACAACATCTCCGGGCTGGACGGTGCGGTAGGTCACGTTGCCGCTCGTGGTACCCACTATGGCGGCGCTGAGCGTCCATTCAGCCTCGACTGTCCGGAACGGCGGAGAGGGAGTCGGGAGCACCACCGCCGGTGCACCACCCATGTCCGAGTAAGACCAACACAACTCGCCGTAGCCGAGTCGCTGCCAATTGGACGGGCGGGTCGAGTAGTTCATGCCGTAGTCGTCGACAGACACGCCGCCTGTGTCACCCGTCATCGACAGCAACTGAAGGGGATTGCCGTCCTTGTCGATCAGCTCGACCTTCGCGCCTCCTCCTGCAGCGACCAGCTTGATGTCGCCCGCCGCCAGCTTCTGCCACTTCCGAGGCGACGTGACCGAAGGGAAGACCGGGGTTACCGAGACCGGAGGGAAGGCCTCCACCGTCCGGGTAGGGGTGGCCGAGGGGCTAGCCGAGGGGGTGGCGGGCAAATCGATGCCGATGCAGAGATCGCCCGCGGGGTTCAGGTGGCCGCCCCACGGGCACGCGGGGCCCTGAGCGAGTGGGCCGACGTTCGCCGGATAAGGCGGGTGGTCCGCCTCCGCATAGTTGACGTGGATCACGTAGGTGTGAGCCGGTGTCGTGTCCGTGACCAAGGTGATCGTGCCTTCACCCGAACTGTGCACAGAGAAGACGTACTCACTAGTCTTCGAGACAGAGCCCGAGCCAGTCGAGGACTGCACCCCGCACCCGCCGAGATCGACGTTGATCCCGCCAACGACCTGGATAGTGTCGCCCACCGCCGCTGACACGGCGCTGGAACCGTCGGCACAGGGGACGCTGACGTTGACCGTCGCAGCGCTCGCGGGTGGGGCCACGAGCATCGGCAGCGGAGCCGCCAGAAGGATCGCCGCACCAATGCCAGAGGTGATCCGACGCCAGTTTCCCCAACGCGTCATGTGCGCAGTCTAGGCGATGCCCGGGGCCAAGCTCGGATCAGTTTCGATACACGACCAGATCCGTCAGGCGTTGGCGTTCCAGGCACTCCAGGCACTGGCGACCATCTCCTGCAGATCACGTGTGGCCTGCCAGCCGAGCTCGGACTCGATCCGATCAGTCGATGCCCACGTCGCGGGCGGGTCACCCGCACGTCGGGCGACGACCTCGGCATCGACGTCGCGGCCAATCACCTCGCTCACCATGTCCATGACCTCACGGACGGAGTACCCGTGACCGGTCCCGACGTTGAAGGTGTCGGTGCGGATTCCGGTCTCGGTGCGGGCAGCGGCCTCGACGTGGGCGCGCGCGAGGTCGGAGACGTGGATGTAGTCGCGGATGCACGTGCCGTCCGGCGTCGGGTAGTCATCACCGAAGATCTGGGGTCGCTTCCCCTCCTCCAACGCCCGGAACACCATCGGCACGAGATTGTTGACGCTGCTGTCACCGAGCACGTCGGAGCCGGCACCGGCGACGTTGAAGTAGCGGAGCATCGACCACGACAGCCCCCAGGCGACACCGCAGTCCCGGGCCATCCACTCGCCGATCACCTTGGTCTCGCCGTAGGGGGACTCAGGCAGCAGTGGTGCGTCCTCGCTCACCGGGTTCGACTGCGGTGTGCCGTAGACCGCCGCGGAGGAGGAGTACACGAGGCGCTTGACGCCCGTGCCCTCCATCGCCTCGAGCAGGTGGAGCAGGCCGTCGACGTTCTCGCGGTAGTAGTAGAGGGGAACGTCGACGGACTCCCCCGCGGCCTTCTTCGCGGCGAGGTGGACGACTCCGTCGATCGGCAACGAGCGGAAGGTGTGGGCGAGCGTGGCGGCATCGTTGACATCACCCTCGACGACCGTCACGCCCTCCGGCACCCGGCGCATCAGCCCCGACGAGAAATCGTCGTAGATCACGACGTCTCGGCCGCTCGCGAGGAACTCCTGCACCACGTGCGATCCGATGTAGCCGGCTCCCCCGGTGACCAGCCACGTGGTCATGCGAACGTCTCCCCGGTCAGCCGCTCGTAGGCCTCGACGTACTTCTCGCGGGTGCGCTCCACGATCTCGTCGGGCAGCGGCGGAGGCGGATCGCCGGAGTCCTTGCTCCAGCCAGACTCCGGCGAGGTCAGCCAGTCGCGGACGAACTGCTTGTCGAAGGACGGCTGCGCACCACCCGGTGCCCAGGTCGAGGCCTCCCAGTAGCGCGATGAATCCGGGGTGAGGACCTCGTCGGCCAGCACGATGCGCCCGGCATTCTTGCCCGATTTCGCGAATCCGAATTCGAACTTCGTGTCCGCAAGAAGCAGCCCACGCTCGCGAGCGATCTCCAAAGCGCGGGTGTAGATGTCCAAGGACATCCGCTTGAGCTCCTGCGCCTCCTCCTGTCCCAGCATGATGATGACCTCGTCGTACGTGATGTTCTCGTCGTGATCACCGATCGCAGCCTTGGTCGCGGGGGTGAAGATCGGCTTGGGCAGCTCCGATCCGTCCTTCAGTCCCGGCGGGAGCCCGTTGCCGCAGATGCGCCGCGTGGCCTGGTAGTCGGCCCAGCCGGAACCGGCGAGATAGCCGCGCACGACGCACTCGACGGGCAGCATGTCCAGCTGCTCGCACACCATTGCCCGACCGGCCACGGCCTTGGGGATCTTTCCCGAGGCCACGTGGTTCGGCACGACACCCTGCAGCTGGTCGAACCACCACTTGGACAGCGACGTCAGGATGCGGCCCTTGTCCGGGATGGTCGTCGGCAGCACCCAGTCGTACGCCGAGATGCGGTCACTGGCGACGAACAGAAGCTTGCCGTCAGGCGTGCGGTAGAGGTCGCGCACCTTTCCGGAGTAGACGTGCTCGTACTCCGGCGGCAGACCATAGTCGGTCGCGGAAACGATCGTCACAGGATGTCCCCCGGCGAGTAGGCGGCGGCGTCGGGGTAGCGCTCGGTGACGGTCTGCACGCGATCCGCGATCGCCCGCACCTGACCGGCGGCCGCACCGGTGAAGGACAGCGGCTCCGCGATCAACGCGTCGAGTTCTGCGCGCGACAACTGCAGCCGCTCGTCGGCCGCGAGCCGGGCGAGGAGGTCGTTGTCGGTCAGTCCGTCCTCGCGCATGGCGAGGGCGACGGCGACGGCATGCTCCTTGATCGCCTCGTGCGCGGTCTCGCGGCCCACACCCTTGCGCACTGAGGCCATGAGCACCTTGGTGGTCGAGAGGAACGGCAGGTAGCGCTCGAGCTCGCGGTCGATGACGGCCGGGAACGCGCCGAAGTCGTCAAGGACCGTCAGGAAGGTCTCGAACAGACCGTCGATCGCGAAGAAGGCATCGGGGAGTGCCACGCGACGCACGACGGAGCAGTAGACGTCGCCCTCGTTCCATTGCGAACCGGCGAGGTCGGCGACCATCGTCAGGTAGCCGCGCAACAGCACTGCGAACCCGTTGACGCGCTCGCACGACCGCGAGTTCATCTTGTGCGGCATGGCCGACGAGCCGACCTGCCCGGGGCGAAAGCCCTCGGTGACGAGATCGTGGCCCGCCATCAGCCGGATCGTCGTCGCGAGGCTGGACGGACCGGCGGCCACCTGCGAGAGGGCGGAGACGACATCGAGGTCCAGAGAGCGCGGGTAGACTTGGCCGACGCTGTCGAGCACGTTGGTGAAGCCGAGATGGGCAGCGACCGCAGACTCGAGCTCAGCCAGCCGCTCCTCGCTGCCCATGAGATCGAGCATGTCCTGAGCCGTGCCGACCGGACCCTTGATCCCGCGCAGCGGGTAGCGCTCCATCAGCTCCTCCAGCCGCACGAACGCGACGAGCAGCTCGTCCGCGGCTGACGCGAAGCGCTTGCCCAGCGTGGTGGTCTGCGCGGCGACGTTGTGAGAGCGGCCCGTCAGGGCGGTGTCGGAGTAGGCGACCGCCAGACCCGACAGCCGGTCGAGCGCGGCGACACAGCGGTCGCGGACGATGCGCATCGAGTCGCGGACCTGAAGCTGCTCGACGTTCTCGGTGAGGTCGCGGGAGGTCATGCCCACATGGATGTACTCGTGGCCGGCAAGGGCGTTGAACTCCTCGATCCGTGCCTTGACGTCGTGCTTGGTGATGCGCTCCCGCGCGGCGATCGACGCGAGGTCGACCTGGTCGATCACCCGGCGGTAGTCATCGAGGGCAGCGGCCGGGATGTCGAGCCCGAGGTCGATCTGGGCGGCCGCCACAGCCAGCCACAGCTGACGCTCGAGGACGATCTTCGCCTCGGGGGACCACACGCCGGTCATGGCGGCTGACGCATAGCGCCCCGCGAGCACGTTGGGGATCGAGGAACTCACCGTCTCATTCTCCCATCGCTTCGTTCGCGGCACGCTCGGCGATGTCACGGCGGTGGTGCGAGCCCTCGAGACGGATGAGATCGACCGCGGCGTAGGCCCGCTCACGTGCCTGGGCAAGGGACTCTCCATGGGCCGTCACCGACAGCACCCGGCCACCGGCTGACGCGATGTTGCCGTCATCCATGACGGATGTGCCAGCGTGGAAGACATCGACACCGGCCTGCTCGGCCGCCGCTTCAAGACCGCTGATGACGTCACCTGTGCGCGGCGAGGCGGGGTAGCCCTCGGCCGCGACGACGACGGTCACCGCGAAGCCCGGATCCCACACCAGCCGCGGGAAAGTGTCGAGCTTCTCGGTCGCGGCCGCCAGGAGCAGCTGCCCCAGAGGGGTCCTCAGGTTGGCGAGCACGACCTGCGTCTCCGGGTCACCGAACCGGGCGTTGAACTCCACGACGCGGACGCCGCGCGAGGTCAGCGCCAGGCCCGCATACAGCAGTCCGGCGAAGGGTGTTCCGCGCCGCCGCATGGCATCGACCATCGGCTGGAGCACCCGCTCGGTGACATCGGCGACGAGGTCCCTCGGCGACCACGGCAGCGGCGCATAGGCACCCATGCCTCCGGTGTTCGGGCCGGAGTCCCCGTCACCCGCGCGCTTGAAATCCTGGGCCGGCTGCAGCGGGACCACGGTCGTGCCGTCGGTGATCGCGAAGAGCGACACCTCCGGTCCGTCGAGGTACTCCTCGACGACGACCTTGGCATCGGGGCGCGACAGGCACGCGAAGGCGTGCTCGAGGGCCTCGTGCCGATCTGACGTCACGACGACGCCCTTGCCTGCGGCGAGGCCGTCGTCCTTGACCACGTAGGGGGCGCCGAACTGGTCGAGGGCTGTCGCCACCTCGTCCGTTGTCGTGCACACATGGGCCATGGCCGTGGGGACCTCGGCCTCCGCCATCACCTGCTTCGCGAAGGCCTTGCTGCCCTCGAGCTGAGCCGCGGCACCGGAGGGGCCGAAGCACGCAATGCCCCGAGATCGGACCGCATCGGCCGCACCCGCCACGAGCGGCACCTCAGGGCCGATGACGACGAGATCCGCATACACCTCCGCCGCCAGGGACGCCACGGCCTCGGGGTCGGTGACGTCGACCGTACGTACGGTGACCTGCTGGGCGATGCCGGCGTTGCCGGGGGCACAGACCACCTCGGACACGGAATCGTCCCCGAGGAGGCTGGCGATGATGGCATGCTCCCGCGCGCCCGATCCGATGACGAGAACCTTCACGCCACAAGCCTAGTGAGCGTCCACCTGCCCCGATCGGGGCGACAAGTCCGCCGCCGGGTTAGCCCTCGTAGTAGGAGTCGATCTCGCCGAACGCCTCCTCGAGGATCGC
>JAURME010000126.1 GCA_030830865.1 Candidatus Nanopelagicales bacterium
GGGGCCCTCAGCGTCACGATCATCAACCGCACGCCCGAGCGCGGCCAGGCCGTCGCCGACCTCATTGACACCCGCACGCCTGCCGCAGGCCGCTATCTGCCCTGGACCCCCGCCGTGCACATCCCCCACGGCACCGGCGTGCTCATCAATGCGACGTCGATCGGCTTCCACCCGAACGAGCACGACACCCCGGACGTCGACGTCACCAGCCTGACCCCCGACATGGTCGTCGCCGACGTCGTCGTCAATCCCCCCGAGACGAACTTCCTCAGGGCGGCAGCCGCCCAGGGCTGCACCACGCTCGACGGACTAGGCATGCTCGTCAATCAGGCCCTGATCAACGCCCGCCTGTGGACAGGGCACGACCTCAGCGGCCCGATCATGAGGGGCGTCCTCGAGGAGATCTTCGAGATCTGAGACTCCCGTGGTGCTCAGCCCCTCCGGCTGAGAGGATGCTCCGGTCCGACTCACAAGGAGAGATGCAGATGACGACTGTCCCCGGCTACGCCGCCCCCTCAGCGAAGGCGCCTCTGGAGCCCTTCGACGTGCCGCGGCGCGACCTCGGCCCGGACGACGTCAGCATCGACATCGCTTACGCGGGCATCTGCCATTCGGACATCCATCAGGCGCGCGAGGAGTGGTTCACCTCGATCTTCCCGATGGTCCCCGGTCACGAGATCGCCGGTGTGGTCAGCGCTGTCGGCTCGAACGTCTCGCGTCTGAAGGTCGGCGACCGAGTCGGCGTCGGCTGCAACGTCGGCTCCTGCGGGAAGTGCCCTACCTGCCAGAAGGGTGAGCAGTCCTACTGCGGCGTCCAGATCGCCCCGACCTACAACGGCTACGAGATGGACGGCGTGACCCCCACCTACGGTGGCTATGCCAAGCACATCGTGACCGACGAGGAGTTCGTGTTCACCATCCCAGACAGCCTCGGCCTGGATGTCGCCGCTCCACTGCTGTGCGCGGGCATCACGCTCTACCAGCCGCTTGCGGAGTGGAAGGCAGGCCCGGGCGTGCGCGTCGGCATCGTCGGCCTCGGCGGCTTGGGCCACATGGGTGTGAAGATCGCCGCCGCCATGGGTGCCGAGGTGACCCTCATCAGCCACTCCCCGCACAAGGAGGCGGACGGCTACCGTCTGGGCGCCAAGAACTTCCTGCTCTCCAGCGACAAGGAGGCCATGAAGGCAGCGGACTCCTCGCTCGATCTGATCGTCAACACCGCGTCGGCCCTGACTCGTCTGGACCCCTACCTTCGACTGCTGGACTTCGACGGCACCATGGTCCTCGTCGGCCTGCCGGAGAACGACCTCACCTTCAGCGCCTTCAACATGGTCGCCAAGCGCCGTCGCATCGCCGGCACGAACAACGGCGGCGTGCCCCAGACTCAGGAGATGCTCGACTTCTGCGGCGAGCACGGTCTCGGCGCCGACATCGAGCTCATCGGCTTCGACAAGGTGAACGAGGCGTGGGACCGCGTCGTCGCGAGCGACGTGAAATACCGCTTCGTCCTGGACACGTCCACGCTGTAGTGACGCCTGTCTTTCGAGCGCGCCCCCTGCGGGCCATGGCCGCCTGTGCGGTCGTGGCGGCGATCGTCGCGGTCTCGGCGCCCATGGCTCACGCCGAACCGGGCAGTGACCGCGGGCAGAGTCCGTCACGCAGCCAACGCGGCGCCGGGCAGATGCCCGGTCCCGCCTTCGGCCACCCGATGGGCAGCCGGCCGATCACCGCGGTCTACGGCGAGCGAGGCCCCTGGTGGTACCAGGGCCGCCATGACGGCATCGACTACGACGCCGAGACCGGCGAACTGGTCATGCATGCCTGCTCGGGAACGGTGCAGTTCGCGGGCAACCGCGGGAACTGGCGCGGCAACCACGTCCTCGTGAAGTGCGACTCGGGGTTGAAGCTCACGTACGCGCATCTGTCGAGCATCAAGGCCAAGGACGGTGAGGTCGCTGTTCTGGGCGCCGTTCTCGGTGCCGTGGGCTCCTCCGGCAATGTGACCGGGTCACATCTGCACGTTAGTGCCGAGATGGACGGCAATCCCGTCGACCCGGCGAAGTACATCCCGCGCTGACAGCGAGTCACACCCGGGTGCGCGAGAGCACTCCTACGCGCGCCTGATCGGACGGGTCAGGCAGGTCGGCCCGCCCTCACCCTTGTTGATCTCGCTCGCTGCGTACGTGTGCACCTCGACGCCGTGGTCACGCAGGGCCTTGGCCGTCGCGTCGTTGCCCTCGGCCATGACTACGACGCCAGGGGCCACGGCGAGGATGTTGCAGCCCAGCGACGCGTAGTCCTCCTCTGGCACGCTGATCATCTCGATCCCGCGAGCCTGTAGGGCCTGTAGAAGCGCCACCGGGGCAAGGCGTTCATAGACGACGGCGAGGTCGTCACGCACCGGTGACACGACGGACATCAGATGCAGGCAGTACTCCGGGCCCAAGTCATGCGGGAGGTCGAACTGCTCGACCACGACACTGATCCCGGCGAGGATCTCGCGGATCTGGTCGATCGCCGCCTGGTTGGTCCGATAGCCACGGCCGATCGCCAGAGTCGTGCGGTCGAGCCAGAACATGTCGCCGCCGTCGGCGGTCGCCGGGGCGGTGAGGCGCCCGGCGACGGGAACCCCGAGATCCTCCAACTGGACGGTCAGCAGCGGCGGCTCACCCGCACGGACCTGCTTGGCACCCCGCAACTCGATAACACCGTGGGGCACCACGAACGCCGGGTCGTAGGTGAAGATCGCGTCGGGCATGTCGTCCTCGGGCGGCAGCACCTCGACGCCGCAGCCGAGGCGCTCGAGCAGGGCGACGAAGTCAGAGTGCTGACGGGCGAGCAGGTCCAGGTCCAGAGGCTCGGCCCAGTGGGCGACGGCATAGTCACCTCGTGGCGAGGGCGGTCGCACCGCAACGCTCTCAAGCCGGCCCACCATCGAGTTGACCCCATATGCCTGCTCACTCATGCGCGTCTGCTCTCCCTGTCGAAGATCTGCTGGATACGGAGCCGATTGTTCCGCACGATGAGCAGGAAGGGCAGGTTGCCCGCGGTCACGACGGTGACGAAAGCGAGGGCGAGCCACCACGGATTGAACAGGAACAGGCACAGGGATCCCACGATCGATCCCCAGTGCACCCACTCGGCCCGCCGTGCCTCGATGAGGTAGTGCTCCAGGGAGCCCCTATCGGTGCCCGGCAGGGCGGCCTTGCTCTCGCCGCCGAAGATCGTGCCCAGTTCCGGGAGGTGCCGAGCCCAGGAGGTGACCCCCAGTCGGCGGTAGAAGGCCGGTGACTCCCAGGGCCACCGATGCAGGAGGAACGGATCGGACGAGAGCCAGCGGTCCGGCCAGCGCGGCGCCCAGGCGCCGACGAACACGGACAGGGCGATGACAACGACGAGGTCGACCACGACCTGAATCGCCCATCTCCACACGCGGCGAGGGAGGGATTTGAACCCCCGGAGGGTTTCCCCTCGGGCGCTTTCAAGGCGCCTGCAATCGGCCGCTCTGCCACCTCGCCTGAGGCGTCCACCGTAGTGGGGTGAGCCCTATTCCGTGGCCGCCGGGTCGGCCGAAGGGTCGAACAGGATGTCGCCGTTCTCGTCGACTACTCCGGCATCCTCCGCACCCGCCGGATCGGTCACTCCATCGCCGGCGTCCGGCACCGCCGGCTCCGGGTCATCCTCGGGAAACGCGCCCGCCACGAATCCGTTCTCGTCAGCAACACCGGGGAAGGGCATGTCGGTGAACGACACCGCCGAGTCGGCGAGAGCAAGCAGCGACCAGGTGCTGCCATCGGCCCCCGTGAGGATGTAGGACGGAAGAAGCAGGATGCTGCCGTCCGGCTGCCAGTACTGGGCTAGTCCGAGTTCGGCGCTGGTCACGTCGACCGTCGACATCGGCAGGTCGAACGTGGGGCGGCCGGTCGGATCCGGCTGCGGCACGACCTCCTCGGCCGGAGCACCCGGGGCCGAGGCCACCGGGCTGGCCGGCAGCGCCGTCCACGGTGACTGCTGCGAACGCTGAACGGCGGTCGCTGCCCCGACGATCGGGTAGTCGGGAACCCCCTGCAGGCCCGAGGAGAACCCGCTCGCCGCGAGGATCGCGCCGTCGGTGTCGAAGACCAGCCGCCAACCGAGCTGCGTGCGCTGGTCCCCCACGAGCTGCCACGCACTCACACCGGTGCGGCCGTCGGCGAAGTCCACCTGGTACTCGACTGTCGCAATGTCGACACCGATACCGGCCAAGGCGTCCGTCGTCGCGCTGATGGCCTCGGCCGGGTCCAGCGGATCGCCCGCCGGCGCAAGCGCCAGCGAGGCGGGATCCTCATAGGTCCACGAGAAGAGGGGGTCCGAGGTCACCGTGACCATCGGCTCTCCGGTCTGCCCGACGGACCAGCCGGTGTCGGTGGTGGTCACGGATCCCGTGGCGCCGAACGTGCTGGCGAGGATGCTGGCGACCTGCGCACCGCTGATGCCGGCGTTGACGAGGCGATAGCCGGGGGCGGTGCCGGCGTCGTCGGCGAGCTGACCGACGTCGTTCAGCACAACCGGCCAGGTCGTCGTGGGCACCCTGGCCGTCGTGACGACGAACGTGCCCGGCGCGGGCACCGGCAGAGGACCCACGGGCATGTACGGGGACGCGACGTTGACGTCTCCCTCCACCGCCGAGGCAGAGTCGGTCGGAACGACGACGTTCGGAGTGCTTGCCGTCATGCGGCCGACGTAGACCCCACCGGCCCCGACGGCGACCAGGGCGATGAGGACACCGGCGATCGTGAGGATGGTGGGCCAGACAGAGCGGTGTGGAGCCGCGTGCGAGACCGGGCCGGCAGTGGTGCCGACGGCATCGGCTGTGTCCGTGTTCTCCTCGGAGACCTCGACGACGTCGATGGCCTCCTCGGCTGCAACCTCCTCGGTGACGGCCTCGTCGGCGGCGTCCTCCTCAGCCGCGGGAACCGGCTCCTCAGTGGGCTCTCCGTCACTCGCGACGACCAGCACATCGTCGACGGGAGCCCCGGTCAGGACATCGGTCTCGGCCGTCGGCTCCTCGGCCACCGGAGCGCCGGTGATGACATCTGTCTCCTCCTGCACGGGATCCTTCGCGACCGGCTCGCCGAGGAAGGCGGCGAGCATCTCGGTGTCGATACCCGGGCCCTCGGCGGCGACCTCGTCGGCGCCGAGGGAGAGCTGCTCCGCGCCGGCGTCCGGTGAGGCTGGTTCTTCGGTGATCGCCTGCAGTTCGAGGGTGCTGTCGTCAGCGCGCCGGGAGGGCATCGGGTCGGACGTCGGATCCTGCGTTCCCCCGTCGCCGTGCGGCTCGTCCGACATCTCTCTCCCTGTGCTGGCAAACGGCTACCCGGCCATGCTGCCATTTCCTGCACCCGGATCCTCCGAGCGGACCCTCGACACGCTTGCGCGCGTGGCCGATCAGCGCGCGAGTGGCAGATCGGCGCTACTCCGCCGACTCCACCGGGATGGGGACGTTCGGGGAGTGGCGGCGATCCATGATGAGGCCGACGACCGTGAGCCCGAGCGAGACGAAGACGACGGACGTGACGATCTCGGCGACCGAGTCATGCCGCCACAGCGCGACGACCGCGATGAGCACGCCGAGCGCGGCCCAGACGGCCAGCACCGCCCGCTGGTCACGTGTCGCGAGCCGGGCGTAGAGCAGCACCTGCACCAGTGCGAAGGCCGAGCCCTCGAGTGCGAAGAGCCATGCCTCGGAGCCCAGTTCGGTGTACTGCGCACCTCCGAGGATGCGGATGACGAGGTCACCGAACAGGAAGCTGAAGCCGGTGATCACCAGACCGACGATGGCCGTGAGCCCGGTGGCCAGGTACACCGTGCGGTTGCTGCGTCCACCGGTCATCTTGGGGAACAGCACGATGATGATGGCGTTGGGCAGGAAGAAGGCGATCTTGGCGAGCAGGACGCCGACGGAGTACTCACCGGACTGGTCCTCGGTCAGGAAGAGGCGTGCGAGGAGGACGTCGACGTTGGTGAGGGTGAACAGCACCATCAGCGCGTAGACGACCTGCAGCAGTTCGGTCGTGACGCCCTTCGACACCGCCGCGGCCCACGCGCCCGGGCAGCTGAGCCGGTAGGCGATGAAGGCGCCGAGCGCACAGCCGACCAGCACGCCGATGCCCACGCCGGTGACGCTCTGCAGAACCACGACGCCGACGACGCCTCCCAGCGCTCGACCGACCCCGTTGGCGATGAAGGACCAGCTCAGGCGGACGTGCTCCTCGCGCCCCTGCGCGATGCCCATGGCCGCCGAGCCGATGATGACGAAGCCGATCGACCCGATGCCCGTGGCGACCGCGATGAAGGGGATATCGAAGACGACACCGGCCGGCCACGCGAGCAGGAGGGCCGCCACCATCACGGCGGCGCCGGCGAGGGTGGCCATGCGGATCGACTCTCCCTCCACGGCAGCGCGGCCAGCCCCCGCCTCAGCAACCCTGCGGGCCGCGAACGCCTGGGTCGCAATGCCGACAGTGCTGATGATGACGAGCAGGCTCAGCAGCGCGCCGAGGGCGCCGAAGTCCGCGGGGGTGAGGATGCGGGCCGAGACCATGCTGAGCAGGTAGGCCGCGCCGTTGCCGATCATCGTCGCGGCCCCGACGAAGATCAGGCCCTTGGCCAGAGCGGCCCGTGGCTGCGGGGAACTCACCCCGTCACCCTACCGACGTAGAAGAGCGGGGGGTGGAAGCCACAGCTCCCACCCCCCGCTTCGTCCTGATGGGTGTCAGGCGTCGACCTTGGGCAGCGTCGCGAGCGCCTCGGCGAACCGCGCGTCGCTGACCTCCTCGTCGACCAACGTCCCGTTCAGGTACGAGTCATACGCCGCCAGGTCGAAGTGGCCGTGGCCGCACAGAGCGGTGAGAATCACGGTCTCCTCTCCGGTCTCCTTGGCCTTCAGGGCGGCCTCCACCGCCTTGGCGATGGCGTGCGTCGGCTCCGGGGCCGGGACGATGCCCTCGGTTCGGGCGAACTGGATGGCCGCCGCGAAGCACTCGGTCTGCGGCACAGCCTCGGCCTCGATCAGCCCCTGCTCGTAGATGTGCGAGATGAGGGGTGCCATGCCGTGGTAGCGCAGGCCACCGGCGTGAATCGGGTCCGGGATGAAGTCGTGCCCGAGCGTGTGCATCTTCATCAGCGGCGTCATGCCCGCGGTGTCGCCGAAGTCATAGGCGTAGACACCCTTGGTGAGGGAGGGACAGGACGCCGGCTCGACCGCGAGGATGCGCGGGTTGATCTTGCCGGCCATCTTCTCCCGCAGGAACGGGAACATCAGTCCCGCGAAGTTGGAGCCGCCACCGGTGCAGCCGACGATGAGGGTCGGTGAATCACCGGCCATCTCCATCTGGAGCAGCGCCTCCTGACCGATGATCGTCTGGTGCAGCAGCACGTGGTTGAGCACCGACCCCAGGGCATATCGCACGTTCTCGTTCGTCGCGGCGACCTCGACCGCCTCGGAAATCGCGATGCCCAGTGAGCCCGACCAGTTCTTCGGGTCCTTGGCCAGCTCGCGGCCGATCGCGGTGACGTCGGACGGCGAGCGGTGCACCTTGCCGCCGAACGTCTCGATCATCAGGCGCCGGTAGGGCTTGGAGTCGTAGGACGCGCCGACCTGCCACACCTCGCACTCGAGGTCGTAGAGCGCGCAGGCGAAGGACAGGGCGGTACCCCACTGACCGGCCCCCGTCTCCGTGGTCAGCTTGGTCGTGCCCTCCTTCTTGTTGTAGTACGCCTGCGGCACGGAGGTGTTGGTCTTGTGCGAGCCGGCCGGCGAGACGCCCTCGTACTTGTAGTAGATACGGGCCGGGGTGTCGAGCATCTTCTCCAGACGCCGCGCGCGGAACAGCGGCGACGGCCGCCACTGGCGGTAGACGTCGAGGACGCCGCCGGGAATGTCGATGTACCGGTCGGTGGAGACCTCCTGGAGGATGAGATCCATCGGGAAGAGGGGAGCGAGATCGTCCGGGCCCACCGGATCCATGCGACCGGGGTGCAGCGGCGGCGGAGGAGGCGTCGGCAGGTCGGCCATGATGTTGTACCAGGTGGTCGGCATCTGGTCCTCGGTCAGCACGTACTTGTGCTGCTGCACTGAATCGTCCATCAGATCCTCCTTCGGGGGTCGGGATCCCGGGTCGCCACCCGGGGCACGTTGGGACCGTAGCCCGGCTCCCGCGGCCGTGCAGGAAGAACTCCGAACATCCGCCTTTACTGTGACTGATGTGACGGATGTGGTCATTCGTAGGGCCTGTGACGATCCTCACGACACTCCTGCGACATTTCCGCTATCCGGACGTTATCGGTTCGTTATCCAGAATCCCTGCCTAGCGTCGGGCACTCCGGCGGTGCGCTTCCCCCACCGTCGCCCCGACCCGAGGAGGGACGCCCGTGCGCCCCAATCCCCCGCTCCGGTGGGCTGCTGGCCTCCGGCAGGCACGACGCGGCCGCATGGCCGTCGTCGGCGTGCTGGCCGTCACCCTCGTCGCGGGTGTCGTCGCCCTGGGAGTTCCCTTCACGACGACGCCCCCGCCGGTGGCCGTCGCCTCGCCGGCGATCGAGGCAGCCCTCACCACTCCCCCGCCGGACCGCGCTCCCGAGCGCACGATCACCGCCGTCGACTTCCGCGCCCGCACTCCCGAGCAGGTCAGGCAGGCTCGACAGGAGTCCCTCCGTTCCTCGCGCAAGGCCGCGGTGCGTCAGATGCGCACGCGCATCATCCAGGTGGCGCGCAAGCAGATCGGCGACAGATACGTCGCCGGTCACATGGGCCCGGACGCGTTCGACTGCTCCGGGTTCACCCGCTACGTCTACAAGATGGCGACCGGACGAACACTGCCCCACAGTTCGCGCGCGCAGTACACCAAGGTCAAGCGCATCAAGAAGAGCCAGGCCCAGCCCGGTGACCTGGTGTTCTTCTTCCGCAACGGCGCTCACCACGTGGGCATCTATGTCGGCAAGAACAAGATGATCGACGCCCCGGGGGTCGGAGGCAAGGTTCGTGTCAGCCCGATCACCGGATCGTGGTGGAGTCGCTCGTATACCGGCATGGGCCGGATCCTTCCGGCCTGATCACCCCCGGCTCGGGATCTCCAGCCAGACCATCAGCCCACCCAGGGCCGACTCAGCGGCCCCCGCGCGCCCACCCATGCCCGTGACGGTCTCGCGCACGAGCGCCAGCCCCAGACCAGTACCACCGGGCACTGAGGTCGACCCTCGCCTGAACCGCTCGAAGATCTCCTCACGCTCCGAGGCCGGCAGGCCCGGGCCGTCGTCGGACACCGCGATGCGTACTGCCCCCGGCTGTCGTCGCAGTTCCACCAGCACCTGGTGGCGCGCGTAGTTCAGGGCATTTCCGAGCAGCTCGTCGATCAGTCGCGCGACGCTTCCCCGTGGGGCATTGACGACGACGTCATCCGCGATCTCGGCCGTCAGGTCGATGCCGCGCTCGGAGAACATGACCTGTGCGGACTCAACGCGATCGCGAAGCGTTGCAGAGGCGTCCTGCGGCACGATCGGCGCGGCGCCGACGTCACTGCGCGTCAGCTCGAGCACCTGCTCGATCCGGTGAGTGAGGCGGTCGACCTCGGCCGTGGCGGCACGGGCCTCGTCGACGACCTGCGGCTGGTCGCTGATGTCCTCGATCGCCTCGAGCCGCAGACGCACCCCCGTGAGCGGCGTGCGCAGGTGGTGGGACGCGTCGGCAGCCACGCGCTGGGTCCTACTGAGGATGTCGGCGAGTCGCCCGGCTGTGGTGTTCAGCGCCGTCGCCACGGCCTGCACCTCCGCAGGCCCGTCGTGCTCGCTCGCACGAAGGTCCAGGTCCTCCGGCAGGTCGTGCGCGACCTGAGCGAGGTTGCGCAGCGGCGCCGCAACCGACCGCGCGATGATCCACGCGACCAGTCCAGCCGTGATCACCACCGTCACGACGAACAGAGCCAGCCACCGCTGTGTCTCCTGCACCTCCTCGTCGACGATCGACTCCGGCAGCGACAGCCGGACCGCGCCGACGATCTCGTAGTTCTGGATGATCGGTGCGGCGACGTATCGCAACGCCTCGCCCATCGTGACGGACGTGCGCACGTCGGAGGTCAAGGAGCCGGCGAGTGCGGAGACGATCTCGGGTCTGTCGAAAGCCCGGTCCAGCGCGGTTTGACCGCTGTCGGCCAGAAGAGTGCTCTCGGGGCTCACGACGACGACCCTCGCCCCGGTGCGCAACGCGGTCTCCTCAGCCGTGGCCTGCCAGTCCATGTAGGGCTCGGCGGACATGGACGCGGCCGTCGCGAGCGTGTCTACCTCCAGGCCGGAGATGAACGCGGCGCGCTGGTCATTCGCGACGACGACCGCCATGGGGATCGCCAGGGCCACCGCGACAAGCGCGACGAGCACCGCCATCGCGATGATGAGGCGCCGGGTCACGTCCCGTCCACCGCGAGCCGGTAGCCCACACCTCGAACGGTCTCGATCAGTGAGGCATCACCGAGCTTCTTGCGCAGCGACGCCACGTGGACGTCCAGGGTCTTGCCCGTGCCGACCCACACCGGATCCCAGACGCGAGAGAACAGCTCCTGTCGCGTCACGGCTCGGCCGGGCTCCTCGGCCAGCACGGCGAGCAGGTCGAACTCCTTGGCCGTGAGATCCACCTCCTGCCCGTCGACCATCGCGCGATGCCTGGAGCGGTCGACGACGACACGTCCGGTCTCCAGCGTCGAGTCGATGCGGCGACGCCGCGCGACGGCGCGGATGCGAGCGGCGAGCTCGCGCACGGAGTACGGCTTGACGACGTAGTCATCCGCGCCGAGCTCCAAGCCGACGATGCGATCGGTCTCGTCGCCGCGCGCGGTCGCGATGATCACCGGGATGTCGGACACCTTCCGCAGGTCTCTCAGTACATCGATGCCGTCGCCGTCGGGCAGGCCCAGATCGAGCAGCACGACGTCGACACCCGTGATGCTCGGCACCACCTGGCTGGCGTAGACGACGTGCTCGGTGTCGATGCCGTTGCGCTGCAGGCCGGCGAGCAGCGGTTCAGCGACAGCGGAATCGTCTTCGACGACGAGGACCTTCACGCGCCCATCGTGGCATGTCGCGAGACGTCTCTGCGCCCTCCGGACGCTGTGCACCCCACACGGTGCCCACTCCTTACCGCAGCTTTACCTCCTCATGGAGTGGGCATTCACCTTCCCTCCCTACCGTCGAGACATCGAGAACGAGACATCGAGAACGACGGACCGGAGGGAGGCCGCCATGGACCAGACCCGGTTCCGCGCGATGGGCACCGACTGCCACGTCCTCATCGAAGCTGGGGACCCGGTGGTCGAGATGCGCTTCCTGACCGCCGCACGCCAGCGCATCGAACTCCTCGAGCAGTGCTGGAGCCGGTTCCGCCCCGACAGTGAGCTGAGCACCATGAACGCGCGCGCCGGCCGCGGGCCGCAGCCGGTCAGCGAGGACTACCTGCTGCTCGTGTCACGGATGCGTGAGGCGTGGGAGCTGTCCGGCGGCCTGTTCGATCCGACGGTGCTGACGTCGATGACGACACTCGGATACGACACGGATTTCGACACCGTTGCAGCCCGCACGGCAACACCTCCTACGGACATCTCGCTCCTGCCTGCACCCGGCATGAGCGGCATCATCATCGACGAGACGGCGATGACTGTGGCACTGCCGGCGGGGATCGGGCTGGATCCCGGCGCCATCGGCAAGGGGCTGGCCGCTGACGTCATCGCCGAGGAGTTCCAGCAGGCCGGTGTCGACGGCGTGCTCGTCAACCTCGGCGGCGACATCTCCATCGCCGGGCAGATCGACGAGCCGTGGGCCATCGGGGTCGACGACGAGCGCCTGCCCCGCGACCGCGGGGACCGCACCCTTCGGGTGCTGGAGTTCCCGCTCGGCACGGACCGGCTGGGCGTCGCGACGTCGACCACTCTCAAGCGCCGCTGGGCACAGGGTCGTCGTCATCACATCATCGATCCGCGCAGCGGCGCGATGACGCACAGCGACCTCGTCCAGGTGACCGCGGTCGACTCGACCGCGTGGCAGGCGGAGATCACCGCGACGACCGCGCTGCTGCAGGAGTCGACACAGGCTCGCGCGTGGCTCGAGGCCCACGGCACACCGGCCCTCCTTCTCACCGACCACGACCTTCGGCTCACCACCCCCCTGGCCATGGCTAGCGACCTTCAGGAGGCCCACCGTGGCTGACATCCCGTGGACCTGGCTGGCCATCCGCGGCACCGGCGTGACAGCGTGGGGACTGCTCTCGGCGGTCGTCATCTGGGGACTGCTGCTGCGCACTCAGGTGCTCGGCCGCTTCGCCCACCCGATGCGGCTGCTCGACCTGCACCGATGGCTCGGCGCGACGGCGCTGGCCTTCCTGCTCGCGCACATGGCGCTGCTGCTCATCGACCCGGCCGTGCAGTTCACGGTGACCCAGATCCTCGTCCCGGGCACGGCTCCGTGGGAGACCTTCGCCGTGGCCCTCGGCACCATCGCGTTCTGGTTCCTGATCCCGGTGTCCTTCCTCGGCCGGCTGCGCTCACGCATGGGCCGCTTCGGCAACCGCTGGTTCCAGCGCGCGCACTGGCTGGCCTACGCGGCCTGGCCGCTGGCCACCGCCCACTACATCCTCGCGGGCACTGACGCCCTCGCCGAGTGGTCCCTCGGCCTGCTCATCACCGCCGGTGCCCTCATCGTGACCGGGCTGCTCGCCCGAGGCTTCCTGCCCGCACCAGGACCGCACCGCGTGACCGCCCTCGACGAGCCGGAATGCCTTACCCGGGCTTAACCCCCGGCTGGGGCGCATCTGGCCCGCGACTTCCTAACCTCGAAGAACAACGTCAGACACAGCACATCAAGCAAGGGAGAGACCGATGGAGCGATCGAGCATCATCGCAACCGTGGTCGCCGCCGGCGGCATCCTCGTCGCCGGGTCGGTCGCCAGCGCGGCCGTCATCAACGCGACCTCCGCGACCGCCCCGGTGGGGAGCTCGACCCAGATCGTCGCTGACGGCGCTTCGTCGTCCAGCGCGGTCGAGCCCGCGCCGCTGGCCCCCGCCACCGAGGCCCCCGCGACGGAGCCCGTCATCCTGACCGACGTCAACGCCGAGCCCCTGCCCGAGGTCACCGTCCCCGACGTGACGATCGAGGCGGCCGCTCCTGCCGCCGCACCGGCTGCCCCCGCTGCCCAGCCGCAGCAGGCGCCCCAGCCTGCGACGGCCAAGGCACCCAAACCGAAGGCGACGACGTCCCGCACCCCCTCACCGAGCCCGACACGAACCGCTGAGCCGAGCATCGAGCAGGTCAGGGAACCCGAGGTCCGCACCATCGCGGTCGACAAGGCCGTGGCGATGGTCCTGAACGCGACCGACGGCGGCGTGGTCCAGAACGCCAGGAAGGCCTCCCATGCCGGCTACGACGCCTGGGCGGTGACGGTCCTGCGCCACGACGGCTCGGTCGTCACCGGGTATGTCGACCAGGTGCAGGGCGTCGTCTACGACTGGGCAGTCGTCAAGGAGGCCTCGAACCCGGCGCCGGCTGCCGGCGGCGGTGGTAGCTCGTCCTACAGCGGTGACGACCACGACGACGACCACGACGATGACCACGGCGACGATCACGACGGAGACCACGACGATGACTAGGCACACCCGCTCCCGCGGCCCTGTCCGCCGTACGTCAGCCCCCCAGCGGATCCTGTCCGCCGGACTGGCCACCGCCACCTGCGTCGGTGTCGTCGGCCTCCTCGGCGTCCGGATGGTCGAGGCCAACGCCGAACCGGCGGCGGCTCCCTCCGCGGCCGATCAGGTCGCCGCCGACCAGTCCGCCATCGCCCTGATGGCGGCGACGCAGGCCACGGCGGGTGTTCCCACGACGGCGTCCGGCCTGACCGAGGCGCAGCTCGACCAATACGCCCGGGCACTGGCGACGGAGAAGGCCAAGCTCGATGCGTACCGCGCCGAACTGGTCGCCACCGCCAAGCAGCTGAACAAGCAGGCCCGCAAGGTCGCCAAGGCTGCGAAGCAGTCGGCGTCGGCGACGGCGAGCTCATCTGGTTCGTCGTCCCACTCCTCGAGTTCTTCGAGCAACGCGAGCCAGCCGTCGGCTGCCACGGCCGACAAGCCCGCAGCCTCGAACAGGGCGAGCACGCCCGCCCAGCAGCAGGCTGCCCCGCAGGTCGCGGCCGATCCGGCCTCCGTGCCGGCCGCACCGCAGCCAGCGGCGCCCAAGCCCGCACCCGTCGCCAAGCCCGCGCCGGCCCAGATGGTCGCTCCCGCTCCCAGCGGCGGCGGCGGTGGCGGTTGGAGCGGTGGCGGAGGCCAGACCCAGTCCAAGGGCAGCTGAACCGCAGCCCCCGAGCAGCGAAGGCCCGGCCGCATCCTCCCCCAGCGCGGCCGGGCCGTCGCTCATCTGCACCGTTCCGGGTTCTGCCTGCCCGCGACCGCGGCCGCCCTCTGACACCATGGGCGCGTGAGCACCTACGGCCTGCAGGGCGTGCTGCCCTGGTTGCAGGCACGGCACGTCGCACGGACCTCCGCGCACCCGCTGCCCGCTGCCCCGGCCCGCTTGGACGAGGCGGTCGGCAGCCTGCTCGCCCGGGATCTCGTCACCGTGATGGACGATCCGCCGGTCGACTCAGCGGCCACCGACGGCTTCGCCGTGTGCGGTGAGGGCCCGTGGCGACTCGACACCCTTGACGCCCTGACCCCCGGCTGGGCCACCGCGGTCGAGCGACGCATGCCGATCCCCCGTCACGCCGACGCCGTCCTGGCCCGCGACGCAGCCGTCGTCGAGGCGCACGCGGACGGAACGGCGACCGTGACCGCCCTCGATCCCCTCAACGGGCTGCCCGACGAAACGGTGCGCCCCGCGCTGGGCGACGGGATCCTGCGTGAGGCGAGCATCTCCGCAGCCGGCCATGCACTGCTGCCCATCGACACCCCGGTCACTCCGGCCGTGGTGTCGCTGGCCGCCGCACGCGGTCTGGACTCGATCGAGATCGTGCGTCCGCCCGTCGTGGGGACACTCGTCCTCGGATCGACCCTCCTCGACCACGGCCTGCCGCGTCACGGGCGCGTCCGGGATGCCCTGGGTGATGCGGTGCCCGCGTTCGTCGGAGCCCTCGGTGCACGCGGCAACCCCGCGGTGCGAGCCCCGGACACCCTGGAACTGCTCACCGCGGAGATCGATGACGCGAACGTCGATGTCCTCATCACCACGGGCTCGACGGCACCGGGGGCCGACAACCACCTGCGCGGGGTCCTCCGCGACCTCAACGTCCGTTGGCTGGTCGACGGCGTGAGCGTCACGCCGGGGTCGCAGATGCTGCTGGTGCGCCTGGTCGACGGACGCTTCCTCGTGGGACTGCCCGGGGATCCGCAGGCGGCGCTCGCCGGCCTGGTGACGCTCGTGGCCCCGCTCGTGCAGTCATTGCGGGGCGACCCGGTGGTGGATCGTCGTCGTTCTGCGGTTCTCATGGAGGACGCGCCCCCGGCGGACTACGCCGACGACACGGCGCTCGTGCCGGTGCTGCTGGAGACGTCGCCGGCCGGCACACAGGCCAGCCCGCTGCCGAACACCGGGGTGGAGGGGCAGGTCGGCTGGGCCCGGGCGCAGGCCGTCGCGATCGTGCCCCCGGGGGCCGGGTTCCGGGGGGACGTCGTGGAGCTCCTCGACCCGTATGGCCGGGACGTGCCGGCGCTGCCGTAGCGACGCGGAGGCGGGGCGGCGGGGTGAAGAGTGACATTTACCACTTTCCCTACTTATAAAGTAGGAAATAGTCCGCAGAGGCGCTAGCGTCGCCTCCATGTTCGGCATCGACCTGGCCCTGACGGCCGGAGGCCTGCTCACCGGCCTGCTCGTCGGCCTCACCGGCATGGGCGGCGCCGCCCTGCTCACCCCGATGCTCGTCCTTCTCTTCGGCGTCTCCCCCGCCGCGGCCGTCTCCGCTGACGTCGTCGCCACGGCCGTCATGAAGCCGGTCGGCGCCTGGGTCCACATCCGCGCCAAGACCGTCCACTGGGGCATGGTCGGATGGCTGTCCGTCGGCTCCATCCCGGGCGTCCTCGTGGGCACGTTCATCTTCGCCCACGTCCTGGGCACCGACGAGGCCAGCGACACCATCCGCACCTGGATCGGCTGGGTCCTCATCGCCGCCGTCGCCGCGATGGTCGCCAAGACCTGGGTCGGGCGCCGCGCCCGCAGTCGCCAGGCAGGACATCTCCCCGAGGGCACGAACATGCCGGTCCGCCCTGTGCCGACCGCCCTCCTCGGCCTCGTCGTCGGCCTCCTCGTGGGGATGACGAGCGTGGGATCGGGCTCTCTCGTCGTGACCGCGCTCCTGCTGCTCTATCCGCTGCTGCGTCCCTCGATCCTCGTCGGCACCGACCTCACCCAGGCCGTGCCCATGCTGGTCGTCGGCGCGATCGCGCACGCCGGCCTCGGCGAGTTCAGCGTCATGATCGTCATCTCGCTGCTGCTGGGCCAGATTCCGGGCGTCTGGCTGGGTGCCCGGATGTCCTCCCGATACGACGGAACGGCCCTGCGCTACCTCCTGATGGTGATCCTCGCCGCCACGGCGGTGAAGTTACTGGGGGCGCCGACCCTGATTGCTGGCATGATCGGCGCAGTGGGCCTGCTCGTCGTGGGCGCCATCTACGTCAGGGAACGGATACATGCTCAAGCGGAAGTCACGGCTGCACCTGCCTGCGGAGGCCCAGAACGTAGCTCCTCCGTTGAAGTTCCCTGAACGACGCTTCAGCCCGATCCGCAACATCGGAGTGCGGATCCTCATCGCGGTCCTGGCACTTCTCCTCACCACGGCCGTCGTCTACTTCGAAGGTGACTGCTACCAGGATCGCGGCGTCACCTCGGGCCTGAGCTGGATCAGCTCCCTCTACTACGCCGCCGTCACCCTGTCGACGACGGGCTACGGCGACATCACCCCGATCTGCGAGTCCTCCCGACTCGTCAACGTCCTCGTCATCACCCCGCTGCGCTTCGTCTTCCTCATCGTGCTGGTCGGCACGACGATCGAGGTCCTCACGCAGCGCACCCGCGAGCAGATGCGCTCCAAGCGCTGGAGGAACAACGTGAACGACCACACCGTGATCATCGGCTACGGGGTCAAGGGTCGCGCGGCCGCGAAGTCGCTCGTCGACGCGGGCACCGAGCGCCACGACATCGTCGTCGTCGCGATGGACCGCACCGAGGTCGACGAGGCCACGCGTGACGGCTTCGTCGGCGTCGTCGGCGACGGCCGCCGCGAGAACGTCCTACGCGACGCCGCCATCGAACGGGCCAAGCGGATCGTCGTCGCGACGAACGAGGACGACACCTCGATCCTCGTCACCCTGACTGCGCGCCGCCTCTCCCCGAACGCCACCATCGTCGCCGCAGTGCGCGAGGCGCAGAACCTCGAGATCCTGCGCCAGTCCGGAGCCAACAACGTCATCCCGACGGCGGAGTCCGCAGGTCGCCTCATGGGCCTGTCGCTGCTGTCGACCACGGCCGGAGAGCTGATGGAGGACCTTCTGGACTCTGGCCGCGGACTGGAGGTCGTCGAACGGGAGATCACGCGGGACGAGCTCGGCCAGTCGCCCGCGGACCTTGACGCTGCCGGCCAGATCGTCTTGGCTGTCATTCGCAAGGGAGTCGCGCACCGCTTCGACACGTCGGACATCACGCGCCTCGAACCCGGCGACCGGCTCGTCGTCATCCGGCACAACCCGCCAGAGAGGGCCTAGCGCATGCATGCGATCACGGTGGACGAGCCCGGAGGCCCCGAAGTCCTGCAGTGGACCAAGGTGCCCGATCCGACTCCCGGGCCCACCGAGGTGATCATCGAGATCGCCGCCGCGGGCGTGAACCGCGCCGACCTCCTGCAGCGACAGGGCATGTATCCCCCGCCTCCAGGGGCGTCGGAGACGATCGGGCTGGAGTGCGCGGGCACCATCGTGAACGTCGGCGCGGCTGTGCCGCTGGACCGGATCGGCGAGAAGGTCTGTGCCCTGCTCGCCGGTGGCGGCTACGCCCAGAGGGTCGCGGTGCCCACCGGCCAGGTGATGTCGATCCCCGCCGGCGTCACACTGGAGCAGGCCGGCGGCCTGCCTGAAGTCGCCTGCACTGTGTGGAGCAACCTCGACATGGTCGCGAACCTCAGCGAGGGCGAGTGGCTGCTGATCCACGGCGGTGGTTCCGGGATCGGCACGATGGCGATCCAGATCGGACGCGCGCTGGGTGCGCGCGTCGCAGTCACGGCGGGCAGCCAGGCCAAACTCGACCGCTGCGCGGCCCTCGGTGCCGAGGTGCTCATCAACTACAACGACGAGGACTTCGTGCAGACCATCAAGGACGCCACCGGCGGCCGCGGGGCGAACGTCATCCTCGACAACATGGGTGCGGCCTACCTGCAGCGCAACGTCGACGCGCTCGCCCGCGACGGCCGGCTCGTCATCATCGGCATGCAGGGCGGCCTGACGGCCGAGCTCGACATCAACACCCTGCTGCGCAAGAACGCGTCCATCCACGCGACGTCCCTGCGCGGGCGCCCGGACTCGGAGAAGGCCGCGATCTGCGCGCAGGTCGAGCGCACGGTGTGGCCGTGGATCCAGGCCGGGATCGTCAAGCCCGTCATCGATCGCACCATGTCGATGGCCGACGCTGGGGAGGCGCACCAACTGCTGGCCGACGGTGCCGCGACCGGGAAGATCGTCCTCCTCCCGTAACCCCCCGTCTGCATCACTCGTGGATGGATCGGGCCGCCGAGCCCCCGCCACGCCTGACGCCGATGACGAAGGAGCGGATGTTCAGCCCTCGGCCGGCTCCGGGATCGCGGGGCCCTCGGCCGGCTCCGGGATCGCGGGGCCCTCGATCGGCGGCAACGCGGCGATCCGCTTCATCAGGTAGGGCGAGAACCAGCCCTGGTACTTCGCCTGCAGCACGGGGTCACGCCAGTCCGATCCAGTCACGACCTGCCGGCACATGGGCACACCGCACAGGCAGGTGAACTCGTCGTAGTCGCTCGCGTCGCACATGGCGTA
>JAURME010000127.1 GCA_030830865.1 Candidatus Nanopelagicales bacterium
CGACGAGCGCGGGATCATCCGCATCGGTGCGGACGTCGTCCCTGGCGACATCCTCGTCGGCAAGGTGACCCCGAAGGGCGAAACCGAACTGACCCCCGAGGAGCGTCTGCTCCGCGCGATCTTCGGTGAGAAGGCGCGGGAAGTCCGCGACACCTCGCTGAAGGTCCCGCACGGTGAGTCCGGCAAGGTCATCGGCGTCCGTGTCTTCGACATCGACGAGGGCGACGAGCTTCCCCCGGGCGTCAACCGCCTCGTGCGCGTCTACATCGCGCAGAAGCGCAAGATCACCGAGGGCGACAAGCTCGCTGGTCGCCACGGCAACAAGGGCGTCATCGCGAAGATCCTGCCCCCGGAGGACATGCCCTTCCTTGAGGACGGCACGCCCGTCGACGTGGTGCTCAACCCGCTCGGCGTCCCCGGCCGCATGAACATCGGCCAGATACTGGAGACCCACCTCGGCTGGGCCGCAGCCGCCGGCTGGGAGGTCGACGCCAGCGATCCGCGCGCCGTACGGATGCCCAAGGAGGTGCAGAGCGTGCCTCGCGGCACCAAGGTGGCCACCCCGGTCTTCGACGGTGCCCGTGAGGACGAGCTGTCGCTGGTCCTGGACTCCACCCGCCCCACGGACGACGGCCTCACACTGGTCGGCGCTGACGGCAAGGCGAGCCTCTTCGACGGTCGCACCGGCGAGCCCATCCCGGGCCGCATCACGGTCGGCTACATCTACATCCTGAAGCTGCTGCACCTGGTCGACGACAAGATCCACGCGCGCTCGACCGGTCCGTACTCGATGATCACCCAGCAGCCGCTGGGCGGCAAGGCGCAGTTCGGTGGCCAGCGGTTCGGTGAGATGGAGGTGTGGGCCCTCGAGGCGTACGGCGCCGCCTACGCCCTGCAGGAGCTCCTGACCATCAAGTCCGACGACGTGCTCGGTCGCGTCAAGGTCTACGAGGCCATCGTCAAGGGCGAGAACATCCCCGAGCCGGGCATCCCGGAGTCGTTCAAGGTTCTCGTCAAGGAGATGCAGTCCCTCTGTCTCAACGTGGAGGTGCTGTCCAGTGACGGCGTGTCCATCGAGATGAAGGACTCCGACGACGACGTCTTCCGCGCAGCCGAGGAACTCGGCATCGACCTCTCCCGGCGTGAGCCGAGCAGCGTAGAAGAGCTGTAGCCACCGGGCAACGGCATCCGAACCAATCTGACGACCGACACGAACGAAGGACACCACAGTGCTTGACGTCAACTTCTTCGACGAGCTGCGCATCGGACTTGCGACCGCGGACGACATCCGCACCTGGTCGTATGGCGAGGTCAAGAAGCCCGAGACGATCAACTACCGCACGCTCAAGCCGGAGAAGGACGGCCTGTTCTGCGAGAAGATCTTCGGGCCCACCCGGGACTGGGAGTGCTACTGCGGCAAGTACAAGCGAGTGCGCTTCAAGGGCATCATCTGCGAGCGCTGCGGCGTCGAGGTGACCCGCGCCAAGGTGCGACGCGAGCGCATGGGCCACATCGAGCTCGCGGCTCCCGTGACGCACATCTGGTACTTCAAGGGAGTGCCGAGCCGTCTGGGCTACCTGCTCGACCTCGCGCCGAAGGACCTCGAGAAGGTCATCTACTTCGCCGCCTACATGATCACGTGGGTCGACGATGAGGGCCGTCACGAAGCGCTGCCGCAGCTGGAGAAGCAGCTGGGCATCGAGAAGAAGCAGATCGCTGACCGTCGTGACAACGACATCGAGAACCGGGCCAAGAAGCTCGAGGATGATCTCGCGGAGCTCGAGGCCGAGGGTGCGAAGTCGGACGTCCGACGCAAGGTCCGCGAGTCCGGTGAGCGCGAGATGGCTGCCATCCGTCGCAAGGCCGACAACGAGATCGACCGCCTCGACCGCATCTTCGACCGCTTCCGCACCCTCAAGGTCCAGGACCTCGAGGGCGACGAGATGTTGTTCCGCGAGATGCGCGACCGGTACGGGCGCTGGTTCGACGGCGGCATGGGCGCCGCCGCCATCCAGAAGCGGCTGGAGTCGTTCGACCTCGAGGCCGAGTCGGCGCTCCTGCGCGAGATCATCGCCACGGGCAAGGGCCAGAAGAAGACCCGTGCGCTCAAGCGGCTCAAGGTCGTCCAGGCCTTCCTGAACACCACCAACTCACCCAAGGGCATGGTCCTCGACGCCGTCCCGGTCATCCCACCGGACCTGCGTCCGATGGTGCAGTTGGACGGTGGTCGTTTCGCGACGTCCGATCTGAACGACCTCTACCGCCGCGTCATCAACCGCAACAACCGCCTCAAGCGGCTTCTCGACCTCGGTGCTCCCGAGATCATCGTCAACAACGAGAAGCGCATGCTCCAGGAGGCCGTTGACGCCCTGTTCGACAATGGTCGCCGTGGTCGGCCGGTCACCGGTCCTGGCAACCGTGCACTGAAGTCCCTGTCCGACATGCTCAAGGGCAAGCAGGGCCGGTTCCGTCAGAACCTGCTCGGCAAGCGCGTCGACTACTCCGGCCGTTCGGTCATCGTGGTCGGCCCGCAGCTGAAGCTCCACCAGTGCGGCCTGCCCAAGCAGATGGCGCTGGAGCTGTTCAAGCCGTTCGTCATGAAGCGGCTCGTGGACCTCAACCATGCCCAGAACATCAAGAGCGCCAAGCGCATGGTCGAGCGTTCACGTCCGGTCGTGTGGGACGTGCTCGAGGAGGTCATCGCCGAGCACCCGGTCATGCTCAACCGTGCACCGACCCTGCACCGCCTCGGCATCCAGGCTTTCGAGCCCCAGCTGATCGAGGGCAAGGCCATTCAGATCCATCCGCTCGTCTGCACCGCGTTCAACGCGGACTTCGACGGCGACCAGATGGCGGTTCACCTGCCGCTGTCGGCTGAGGCGCAGGCTGAGGCGCGCATCCTCATGCTGTCGAGCAACAACATCCTGTCGCCGGCTAACGGCCGTCCGATCACGACGCCGACGCAGGACATGGTGCTGGGCATCTACTTCATGACGAGCCAGGCTGACGCAGCCGAGGGCGAGGGCACTGTCTACACGTCGGTGGCCGAGGCCATGATGGCGTTCGAGGCCGGTGTGCTTGACCTGCAGGCCAAGGCGATGATCCGCCTGACCGAGGGCCTGCCCCCGGAGGGCTTCGAGGCGCCCGAGGACTGGACGCCCGGTGATCCGTTCCTCCTCGAGACGACCCTCGGTCGCGCGATCTTCAATGAGGCGCTGCCGGCGGACTACCCGTTCGTCAACACGCAGGTCGACAAGAAGGTCCTCGGCGCGACGGTCAACCGTCTGGCCGAGATCTACCCCAAGGTCGACGTCGCCGACACCCTGGACCGCCTGAAGGCCCTCGGCTTCCACTGGGCCTCCCGCTCGGGTGTGTCCATCGCCTTCTCGGACGTCATCGCACCGCCGGCCAAGGCCGAGTTGCTGACAGCGGCCGAGGGCAAGGCGGAGAAGGTCCAGCAGCAGTACGAGCGCGGCCTCATCACCGATTCCGAGCGTCGTCAGGAGCTCATCGAGATCTGGACGCGCGCCACGGACGACGTCGCCAAGGCCATGCAGGAGAACTTCCCTCGCACCAACTCGGTGCACATGATGGTCGACTCCGGTGCGCGTGGTAACTACATGCAGGTGCGTCAGATCGCCGGCATGCGCGGCCTGGTGGCCAACCCGAAGGGCGAGATCATCCCGCGGCCGATCAAGTCCAACTTCCGCGAGGGCCTGTCGGTGCTGGAGTACTTCATCTCCACGCATGGTGCCCGCAAGGGTCTGGCCGACACCGCGCTCCGTACGGCGGACTCCGGGTACCTGACCCGGCGCCTCGTGGACGTCTCCCAGGACGTCATCATCCGTGAGGTCGACTGCGGCACTGACCGTGGCGCCGTCCTGGCGATCGCCCACAGGGTCGATGGCGAGCTGCGCCCGATCGACGAGCTCGACACGGCGATCGCCTCGCGCGTGCTCGCCCGTGACGTCGAGGTCGACGGCAAGGTCGTGGCCACGGCAGGGGAGGAGCTCACCACGCCCCGTCTCGAGGAGATGGTGGCCGCTGGCGCGGACTCGATCCGCGTCCGCACTGTCCTCACCTGTGAGAGCTCGGTCGGAACGTGCGCCATGTGCTACGGCCGTTCGATGGCCACGGGCAAGCTGGTGGACGTCGGCGAGGCCATCGGCATCGTCGCCGCCCAGTCCATCGGCGAGCCTGGCACGCAGCTGACCATGCGCACCTTCCACACCGGCGGTGTCGCGGGTGAGGACATCACGCACGGTCTTCCTCGCGTCGTCGAGCTCTTCGAGGCCCGCACCCCCAAGGGCAATGCGCCGATCGCGGAGGTCAGCGGCCGCGCTCGGATCGACGACACCGACAAGTCGCGCAAGATCATCGTGGTGCCGGACGACGGCAGCGAGGAGATCGCGCACCCGGTGTCGAAGCGTGCCAAGCTCCTCATCGAGGACGGAGCGCACGTGACGGTCGGGGAGCAGCTCGTAGCCGGCGCCATCGACCCGAAGGTCGTGCTGCGCATCCTCGGTATGCGCAAGGTGCAGGAGCATCTCGTGGAGCAGGTGCAGGAGGTGTACCGCTCGCAGGGCGTGTCCATCCACGACAAGCACATCGAGGTCATCGTCCGACAGATGCTCAAGCGCATCATCATCGTCGAGGCCGGGGACTCCCCGTTCCTCACCGGTGAGCTTGTCGAGCGCAATCTGTTCGAGGCGGAGAACCGTCGCGTCGTCGCCGAGGGCGGCCAGCCGGCTTCGGGTCGTCCGGAGCTCATGGGCATCACCAAGGCATCGCTGGCCACGGAGTCCTGGCTCTCGGCGGCGTCCTTCCAGGAGACGACGCGTGTCCTCACCGACGCGGCGATCCATGCCAAGAGCGATCCGCTGCTGGGCCTGAAGGAGAACGTCATCCTGGGCAAGCTCATCCCGGCGGGCACCGGCATGCCGGTCTACCGCAACGTCAAGGTGGAGCCCACCGAGGAGGCCAAGGCGGCGATGTACGCCAGCTTCGGCAACTATGACGATCTCGACTACAGCGCCTTCGGTGCCACGTCGGGTGCCGCCGTGCCGCTGGAGGAGTTCGACTACCGCGGCTACTAAGCCGCACAGGTTGTCCGTTCAGGGCCCGCTCTCCCGGTGGGGGGCGGGCCCTGAACTTTTCGATCCTCGGGCGATGGCGGGTACTCTGGAGGGATGAGCGATCAGCATCCGCAGACCCCTGACGAAAACTCGACCGGTGGAGATGCCGCTCTCACCGACTCCCCAGCCGGCCTGCCCGGGTCGGTGACTCCGGCCGGGCCCCCTTCAACCTGGCCGGCGGTCGAGGGCGGATCTCCTGCCGCTCCCGTGCCGACACCACCGGCACCTGTCGTCGCCGCCACGCCCACGTCGAGCAATGCCATCGTGGCCCTCGTCCTGGCCATCGCCTCCTGGGCGATCTGTCCGATCGTGCCTGCGATCGTGGCCCTCGTGCTCGCCCAGTCCGCGCAGCGGGAGATCGCGGCCGGCCAGGGTCGCGTCCAGGGTGCGGGGCTGGTGACGGCCGCGAAGATCATCTCGTGGATCAACATCGGCTTCTGGGCCGCGCTGGTGGTCATCGGTCTCTTCGTCGCGCTGTTGGCGGTCGTCGCCGGCTCGTAATCGCCTTTGTCCAACAAAGGGGAAATACGGGCATTTGGCGCTTCTCAGGACTACCTTCAGGCCCGGAGTGCCGGATGATGATCCGGCACCGCTCATCGCCACCGTGGCGATGTGGTCCGCCGTGAGGGCGGCAGGGTCGAAGGAGGATCCGATGGGCTTTGTCGAGGCGATCAAGCACAACTTCTCCCACTATGCAGACTTCAGCGGCCGTGCTCAGCGGTCGCAGTACTGGTGGTGGTTCCTGTTCACCACTGTGGTGGAACTGATCCTGAACTTCATCGATTCCGCGCTGGGCTGGCGCGTCGGCGCCTCCGAGACGGACATCATGGTCGGCGACCAGGCCGTGCCGATCGTGAATCAGGGGACCGGCGTCCTCACGCTGATCTTCGCCCTGGCCGTCCTGATCCCGACCCTGGCGGTCTTCGTCCGTCGCCTCCATGACACCGGGCGCTCGGCGTGGTGGATCCTGTGGATCGCGCTGCTGAACATCGTGTGCTTCATCGGTGCCATCTTCTGGCTGGTCTTCATGGTCATGGCCGGCAAGCCGGGCTCCAACAAGTACGGGGACAATCCGCTGGAGCAGTCCGCCTGACCCCTGTACGACAGGTCTGCCCCGCCGCTCGAGAGGCCGTTTCCTCAGGAATCCGGCCCTGAGCGGCGGGGCATCTGTGTTGGGGGGACCCCGTTTTGACTCCCGCGAACGCGTGCGGGTAGTCTCTCCCTTCGTGCCCGGCGATGTCGGGTGCATCCTGATGTGCGCTACTTCCCCGTGAGCTGCGCACCGGCGCCTGACCGTGCAGGTCGACGCCCGGGAACCATCCACGATCTGGATGTCGCACGGCACGGGCGGCCGCGCGACACGCCCGACCGCGTGGGTCGGGAGATGCACGACCCGCAGGACCCCAGCACGACGCACGAGCAGGATGAGAACGAGCAACTCGACGAGAAGGCAGGACGGCAACAGTGCCAACCATCCAGCAGCTGGTCCGCAAGGGCCGCCAGGACAAGGTGTCCAAGAACAAGGCTCCGGCCCTCAAGGGCAGCCCGCAGCGACGCGGCGTCTGCACGCGCGTCTACACGACCACCCCGAAGAAGCCGAACTCGGCGCTTCGCAAGGTCGCCCGCGTGCGCCTGAGCTCCGGCATCGAGGTCACCGCATACATCCCGGGCGTCGGCCACAACCTGCAGGAGCACTCGATCGTCCTCGTGCGTGGCGGTCGTGTCCGAGACCTGCCGGGCGTGCGCTACAAGGTCATCCGCGGCGCGCTCGACACCCAGGGCGTCAAGAACCGCAAGCAGGCACGTTCCCGCTACGGCGCGAAGAAGGAGAAGGGCTGATGCCTCGCAAGGGCCCCGCTGCCAAGCGGCCTATCGTCAACGACCCCGTCTACGGGGCGCCGATCGTCACCCAGCTCGTCAACAAGGTTCTGCTCGACGGCAAGCGCTCCACCGCTGAGCGCATCGTCTACGGCGCCCTCGAGGGCTGCCGCGAGAAGACCGGCACCGACCCCGTCCAGACCCTCAAGCGCGCCCTCGACAACGTGCGCCCGACCCTCGAGGTCCGCTCCCGCCGCGTCGGCGGCGCGACCTACCAGGTTCCGGTCGAGGTCAAGGCGGGTCGCAGCACGACGCTGGCCCTCCGCTGGCTCATCGGCTACTCCCGGCAGCGTCGTGAGAAGACCATGACCGAGCGCCTCATGAACGAGATCCTCGACGCATCCAACGGCCTCGGTGCCGCGGTGAAGAAGCGCGAGGACACCCACAAGATGGCCGAGTCCAACAAGGCCTTCGCCCACTACCGCTGGTGACATGACGGTCGCCGGCCTCCGTGCAGGCGCGAGCGACCCGACACCGACCCCGACCGACCCCGCAACGACAGACGAGACGATCAATGGCGCAGTATCCGCTGGACCGCACCCGAA
>JAURME010000128.1 GCA_030830865.1 Candidatus Nanopelagicales bacterium
CCGTCACGACACGCTGGCGCACGGTTGCGGCGGGTGTCGGGGCCGACAGGCCGATGCCGTGCGACGTGCCGCCCGACACGACGACGAGCGTGCCGTCCTTCGGCCCCGTGCGCTGGCGGTAGCCCACGTGCGTGCCGGTCGGCAGCGGATGCACGGCGAGGACGGTGCCTGACGCGCGAAGGCACGACCGGTCCAGCCACAGCCGCGTGCCGATGCGCGGGCGCAGCACGACGTCGGGCACCGACGATGCGACGGCCGCGAGCTCGGTGTCGTCGAGGTGCGACACCCACACCCGGCACTCCGGGGAGTTGTGCCCGGACCACACGGCAGTCTCGGCCTGCCAGAGGCCGGCCCAGCGCACGACCTCACGGGTCTTCGCCGACCCCAGGTTCACGCCGTGCGGCTCGATCTCGTCGGCCGGCTGCGCGATGGGCAGGTGCACGGTCAGGCCCTCGATGAGGATGCGCCCGCGCTCGAGCGCCTCGCGCACCCGGGAGTCGGTCAGGACGCCCAGCAGCTCGGCCTCGTCCATCCCGAAGCGGTGCAGGGAGGTCTGCGCCTCCAGCACGACGCGCACTGACCCCTCCCCCTCTGCAAGGGAGACGAGCGCCTCGGTTGAGGCGACGGTGCGGATGACGCGGCCGGCGTGCAGTGCTTGGCCCACGCCCCACCAGGCGTCGGACGCGACCGAGTCACGTGGCTCGTACGGCTCGAGGACGACGATGTCGTGGTTGCCCTGCGCGGCCACCTCCTCCACCTCGAAGACGTTGCCGACGGCGACAGTGTCGGCACCCAGGCGCACGGCCTCCGCGGTGAGCAGGGACTGGCCGAGTCCGTAGCCGTTTCCCTTGATGACCGGGACGATCGGGGCGTTCGCCGCCCGCTGCACCACCCCCGCAACAGCGTCCTGGTGGTCCCGCCAACGTTGGCCGTCCACCGTGACCACGAACGCCATCTGCTAGCCCCTTCTCGACTGGTAGGCCCGGAAACCCTTGGCCCACAACGATCTCAGCGTGAGATCCCATTCACCCGCGTACTCCTGCGCATACCCACCGGTGCCGACCTTGAACTGCACCAAGCCCTGCAGATGGTGGGACGGATCCAGTGTGTCGGCGATGCCGCGCAGGTCGTAGGTGCGACACCCCAGTGCATGGGCATCACTGATCATCCGCCACTGCAGGGCGTTCGACGGGCGCACGTCGCGGTCGGCCGTGGTCGATGCCCCGTAGGAGTACCAGGCGTGGTCGCCGACGACGACCATGAGCGTGGCCGCAGCCACGTGACCGTCATGGTGCGCGAGGTAGAGCCGCAGGTGCTGGGAGTGGGAGTTCAGCGCGTTCCACATGCGGTCGAAGTACGCAAGGCCACGCGGAGTGAAGTGATCGCGCGCCGCGGTCTCGACATACACCGGGTGGAAGGCGGCGAGGTCCTCACGCGTGCCCTCGGAGACGACGACCCCGGCCTTCTCGGACTTGCGGATGTTGCGCCGCCACAGCTGGTTGAACCCGGAGAAGACGTCTTCCAGCGAACGATCCGCGAGCGGAACCTGAAACACGTACCGCGGCTGCACGTCACCGAAGCCGGCGCCACCGGCCGCCTCCTGCGTCCATCCGAGCGAGGACAGACGAGAGACGAGCGTCAGGCCTGCGTCGGAGGTCCAGTCGGGCGTGACTGCGGAGAGCCGATCCGGTGCCGAGGGATCATCGGCCCGCGCTGCGAGTGCGGACTTGATCGTGGCGGCCTCCCAGCGGCGCATCGCGACGGGCGGCCCCATCTTGATCTGGAACGCCCCGCGCGCCCGGCAGTGGTCGGCCAGGGCCGATAGCCACGCCGACAGCGACGCCGACGGGTGTTCCACGCCCAGCCAGTCGATGTCCGGCCCCTCGGGCAGGTAGGCGAGCGACCGCTGCGGCAGTTTGGGAACGGGGCGGTAGAGGACAAGCCCGGCGCCGACGAGGCGGGACCCGAGGAACCAGCCGAGCGACTCGTGGATCCATCCGGCCTTGACCTCACCCCACTCCGGAAGTTGCAGGAACGAGACCGAAGGACGGGACGCGATCCATGCGCGGTGCTGGTCGGCGGTGATGGCGCGGACGGTGATCGTCACCCGGTCAGCCTAGGCCGTCATGTTGGTCCCGACCGCCATGTGTGACGCTGACGGACGGAAGCTGCACGAGGACACCGACCGGCAGTACGTGACGATCCCTGAGGCATCAGTCCAGTGATGACAACGCGAGCAGATCAAGCCCTATGTCTGTGGCGACAGTGCGCATTCGCTCATCCAGGGAGGCAAGGGGCAGGTCCTGGTCGAGGGCCAGGCGGATGTAGGAGGCGTCGTACGCACTGATCTCGTGCTGGCGACACAGGGACAGAACGTGCTGGGCATCCAGTGGTCGGGAGTCCCGTTCGATCGGCAGGCCCAGCAGACCATGAAGCGCGTTGGCGGTCGACAGTTCCGTCATGCGTCCTCGTCGCTCCGCACTCCGCAGAGCGTTGATCACCTCGTAGTCCCACAGGGTCGGCACCAGCGCTCCGTGACGTGCGACCTCGTTGAGTACCCGTTCTGATTCTGGGGTGAACTCGTCGGCCAGCACGAAGCTGAGGGTCATCGACGTGTCGAGCACGCACGTCACCATCGGCGCCCCTCCTCGATGAGATCGCGCAATGATCCGTCACCGGGAGTCGACCCCTGACGTGCCGCGAGGAGTCTGCTCAAGGCGATGTCTACTGCTGAGTCGGTCTCGACAGGGACGATGCGGGCCACCGCCTTGCCCCTTCGGGTGATGACGATCTCTGTGCCCCGCTCGCTGACCTGATTGACCAGCTCGGACAGATGGGTCTTGGCCTCAAAGAGGCCGACGGTGACGCTCATACGAACAGACTAGTTGATAACACTAGTAGGTTCAATCCGTCAGGTCGACGACGACGGGCGCGTGGTCCGACGCCCCCTTGCCCTTGCGAGCCTCGCGGTCCACGAAGGCGTCTGACACCCGTGAGGCAAAGGCCTCATTCGCGTAGACGAGGTCGATGCGCATGCCCCAGCCGCGGTGGAACGCACCATTGCGGTAGTCCCAGAACGTGTAGGGCTCGCCCTTGAGTGCACGTGGCATGACGTCGGAGAGGCCCGTGGCCCGCAGGTCGGCCAGCGCTGCGCGCTCGGCGGGAGTCACATGAGTCGAGTCCGCGAACAGGGAGATGTCCCAGACATCGGAGTCCTCCGGCGCGACGTTGAAGTCGCCGATGAGGGCGTAAGGGAGGTTCGGATCCGCAGCCATCTCGGCGCGAGCCGTGGACTCAAGGGCCTTGAACCACTCCAGCTTGTAGGAGTAGTGCGGGTGACTCGGCTCGCGACCGTTCGGCACGTACAGGCTCCACACCCGCACACCACCGCACGTGGCGCCGATCGCCCGGGTCTCGACGACGTCATCGAACGGCGGCTGGTCGGTGAGATCGAGGGTGACGTCCTCGAGCCCGACGCGGCTGAGGATCGCCACTCCATTCCAGCGACCGTTGCCATGGGCGACGGCCTCGTACCCCGCGGCCTGGATCGGCATCAACGGAAAGGCGTCTGTCGTGCACTTCAGTTCCTGAAGCGCGACGACGTCCGGCTGGGCCGTCTCCAGCCACTCGACGAGTCGATCCAGACGGGCGGTGACGGAGTTGATGTTCCAGGTGGCGATGCGCACGGACCCACCCTAGGACGCGACGTCAGACAGCGTCGTCATGCTGAGGTGCCCTTGAGGGGCACGGACTTCTTCAGCGTTGCGAACACGATCAGTCGCTTCGTGTTCACGCTCGGGGGATCACATGTCGTCAGCGTGAGGGTGGGCTCTCCCGTGCCGAGGGGGTCATCGCCCAGCACCCAGTCCGCTGAGGGGTCGACAACGGAGGACGAGTCGACGATGTATGTGTGCCGGACGCCCTTGCGGTCAGTGAGCTTGATGCGGTCGCCGGGCTCCAGGTCGTCCAGATGCAGGAAGGGTGACCCCCAGCCGGTCCGGTGCCCGGCGATGGCGATGTTGCCCTTCTTCCCCGGCTTCCCTGTGCCGGGGTAGTGGCCGGGGCCCGCGGCGAGACCCCGCTCCGTCACGTCCGGGCCGACGTAGAGCACTCGGTCGGTCACCACGGGTTCATCGGTCCCCTTGCGCACGAACCGGAGCTTCGCGAACGGCGGCTTCACCGGTGCAGCGGCCTCCTCCTGCACCTCGAGCGGCTGTCCCACGAGACCGCTCTCGTCGACGATCGACGGGTCCTCGGAGACGGTCGTCTCCTCGCTGGCCTCGGGCACGGGTTCGGCGTCGGCCGCCCACATCTCGGCGGCCGCATCCTGTCCTGCGTCGAAGGCTGCGTCCTGGCCTCGCACCTGCACGAGTCCGTAGCTCGCAACCGCGACGGCACCGATGAGGAGTGCACCGCCCATCGACCATCTTGCGCCGCGGGATGACAGCCATCCGGTGATCCCGTCACCGTCTGTGGCGGGTGGTCGTACGACGAGGACGACGGCTACCGCGATGGCCACGATTCCGGAGGCCCAGACCGGCACTCCCGGGACGATGCTCACGACCCCGCTCACCGGGGCCAGCCATACGACCCAGTGACGGGCGTGCAGGGCCGCGAACAGCAGCGGGACGATCAGGGCGAGAAGCCCCCAGGTCCACGATCCGGGCGCGACCACCGCGGCCACGATCCAGGGGATCGCGACCGCGACGAATCCCTGGACGCGCAGCACGGGACTAAGTATCAGCCCCGGACTCGTCGGCGCCGGATCGCGGGCAGGACCATCAGCGCCGACGCGGCCAGGACGGCGGCCATGGCCAGCGGTGCGCGGTGGGTCTCACCCGTGTCGGCGAGGGCTGGCTCCACGGTTCCGGCCTCGGCCGCCACGGCGAGCATGCGCGTCATGGGCACGACAAACTCGAGGGTTTCGCCACCCTGAGCCACCTTGAAGGTCACCGTCGCCTCCCGAGTTTGTGGGGTTGGCCCCGTGGACTCGCCTCCGCCGGTCGGGGTGGACGACGATCCAGAAGGATCCGGCGCACCGCCGCTGGAACCGGGGCTTGGGCTGTCGGTGGAGGTGGGGCTGCTGGAGCTGGAGCTCGAGGGTGTGCTGGAGCCGCTGGGGCTGCTGGAGCTGGAGCTCGAGGGTGTGCTGGAGCCGCTGGGGCTGCTGGAGCCG
>JAURME010000129.1 GCA_030830865.1 Candidatus Nanopelagicales bacterium
ACGGGCTCGGCGTGCTCGCCCAGGCTCTCCAGCTTGCGGTGGAACGCGTTCCTCAGCCCTTCGATGACCCAGGTGTGGATCTCGTGGCGGTCGTACTCGGCGTCGGGGTCGTTCTCCTCGGGCAGCTCCGTCACCACCACGAACTGGTCCAGGAGGATCCTGCGCCGGAGTCCCGCCAGGTCCCACCGCTCCGACGGCCCGCCGGCCGGGACGTACTCGTCCATGGCCTCTTCGGCGGCGCCTTCGATCATCTCCCAGATCTCGCCCTTCAGGTCCTCGCCCCCTTCCAGGGCGAACAGGCGCATGTCGTAGATGACCTCGCGCTGCTGGTTCATGACGTCGTCATAGTCCAGCAGGCGCTTCCGGGCCTCGAAGTTGTTCATCTCCACGCGCTTCTGTGCACGCTCGATGGACTTGGTGACCAGGCCGTGGGTGATGACCTCCCCTTCCTGGGCCCCCATGCGGTCCATGACGTTGGCGATGCGCTCAGACCCGAACAGCCGCATCACGTCGTCTTCCAGGCTCAGGAAGAACTCCGACGCGCCGGGGTCGCCCTGGCGACCCGACCGGCCCCGGAGCTGACGATCAATGCGCCGGCTCTCGTGGCGCTCCGAACCCAGGATGTGCAGCCCGCCGTCCTCCAGGAGCTCGTCGTCGTCGTCCCGCTTTAGCTTCTCGGCCCGGATGGGATCCACCGGGAGCAGATCCTCGGGGTTGAGTCCCTTGGCCTTGGCCCATCCCACGGTGCGGGCCTCGGTGACACCCTGCCCCAATTTGATGTCGGTTCTGCGGCCGGCCATGTTCGTGGCGATGGTCACGGCGGCGGGCTGGCCGGCGTCCCGCACGATCTCGCTATCGCTCTTGAGATGCTTGGCGTTGAGCACCTGGTGGGCCATGCCCCGGCGCTGGAGCATGCGGCTCAGCGTCCCGGACACGTCCACGTTGGTGGTGCCCACCAGCACCGGCAGCTGAAGCTTGACCCGAGAGCGAAGATTACACCGCACCGTCAGTCACCAAGTCCAGTCTGGGTCGCCCGACGGCCGGGACAGATTGATCGGGCTCGGCCCGCACTGCCCGCACGAAGCTCACGATCTTCGACACGTCACCGTGCTCCAAAGCCCCGACGAGCTTGGGCGCCAGGCGGGGGGCACCTGGTGCGGCCGCCAGGATGGAGACCCGAGGGACCGAAGTGGGCACAGCTAGTTCGTCAGGTCGAGAGAGCTCCTCGTGAAGCTTCTCTCCCGGTCGAAGCCCCGTGATCACCACGTTCACTCCCGGGCGATAGGGCACGCCAGATAGACGAAGCATGTCGCGAGCGAGATCCAAGATTCTCACCGGTTCGCCCATGTCCAGCATCGCGACACGACCCTTGAGATCGGGCAGGAGTGAAGCCTGAAGAATCAGTTGGACTGCCTCCGGAATCGTCATGAAATATCGGGTAACCGCCTCGTCCGTTACCGTCAGGGGCTCGCCACGGGCAAGTTGTTGCTTGAACAGTGGAACGACGCTGCCATTGCTGCCGAGTACGTTGCCGAAGCGCACGGCTCCGAACCCGGTATCCGGATACTCGCTCTGTAGTTCCAACATGACCTGTTCGGCCAGCATCTTGGTCGCACCCATCACATTGGCGGGGTAGACGGCCTTGTCAGTGCTGACCAAGAGAAAGAATTCGCACCCCGACCGCGCGGCCGCCGAGGCTACCACATAGGTGCCCAGCACGTTCGTGCGAGCCGCCTCGGCCGGATGCTCTTCCATCAGCGGCACATGTTTATAGGCCGCGGCGTGAAAGACGCGCGCTGGCCTGAAGTTCGACATCACACCGGCCATCGTCTCGCGATCCGTCACCGAGCCGACGACGGGCACGACTCGCAGGTCCGGCCTCTGACGCCGCACCTCGAGGTCGAGGTAGTACAGGGGCGTCTCGGCTTGGTCCAACAGCACCAGAGTGCCCGGTGCGTGCAGCGCGATCTGTCGCACCAACTCGGAGCCGATCGAACCCGCAGCTCCCGTCACCAGGACGGTCTTGCCGCGAAGGTCCTCCGCGAGCGCCGGGAGCTCGAGGGTCACGGGCTCCCGGCCGAGCAGATCCTCGATCTCGACTTCGCGTAGCATACCGGGCGACACTCTTCCGTCGAGGACCTCATCGACGCCGGGCAGAATCTTGATCGGCACGTTCGTCGCCTCACAGGCCTCGACCACTCCCCGGATTACGGAAGCGTCAGCGCTCGGCATGCTCAGCACGATCTCGTCAACGTTGAGGTCTCGGACGACTTCAGCCGCCAACTGAGTCGACCCCACGACCTCCAGCCCGTGGATCGAGGTGCCCCACTTGAAAGGGTCATCGTCCAGGAGGGCCACAGGTCGGTATCCCCAGGGTGATCGAAGCATCTGACCGACGAGAGCCTCGCCCGCCTCGCCGGCACCGAGGAGGAGCACGCGACGAGCTTCGGGACCCTGCCGTCTTCGAATCCGCTCAAAGGCGATCCGGTATCCGACCCACGTGATCATCGTCATGTACCCGCTCAAGGCCCACTCAACCACGATCACCGACCGGGGCACGACACCGGTGTCCCAGGGCGACCACGTCACGGCAAAGAAGACGAGCGATCCGACCGTCTGCGTCAAAGAGAGTCGCAGGAAATCCCGGCTCCCTATGAACCTCCATCGGCGAGCCGTAAGTCCGAACCAGTAGTTCACCGTGAGTCGAATGACGACGAGAACGCCAGCCGCCCTCGCGAAGTCCGCCATCGCGACCGAAGCGAGGTCGAACTCGAATATCAGGAGATACGCCGTGGCGATCGAGAGACTCGCGATGGCCGCGTGCGCCGCCGATGCTACGGCCGTGCGGTGCCGATGTGCCCAGTCAAGAAACGCGTAACCGCGTCCCCCGTCCGGGCCTGCTCGCCTGGGTATGGTCATAAACTGCGACTGACGTTCGGCCTCGGTTTCGTGTGGAGAGGGCGCGCCAAAGGGGAGCGATCAGGAAAAATCCACTTCGCCCTGACGGCAATCAAGTGTTTGTCTTGCCACCTGCTAAGCGGCATCAAGTTCATATCGTCCGTCAAAAAAGTGTCAAGAATGGTTCGAATCCTCTTGACGACGCCTGCGCTCAACCCCTAAAGATGGCGAAATTACCGTTTCCGCGCTTGCGCCAGCGCCACCAGGCCGTGGATCTTGCATCGGGCGTTCGAGGTATCTCACACGATCGCCTCCGCCCGCGCGACCGCCCCCGACCGCCGTTCCTCCCGTGACGACCTCCACCATCCACGGCCTTCCGCGCCCGCTCGCCCGGGCGCTCGAGAGCTACGCCGACCGGCTCGACGTCGACGCGATTCAGCGCGCCCACGATCTGGCCGCGGAGGCGCACGCCGGGCAGTCACGGGCCTCCGGAGAGGAGTACGTTTCGCACACTGTGGAGGTCGCGACGATCCTCGCTCAGCTTCGCCTGGACACGGCGACCATCGTAGCGGGCCTGATCCACGACACCATTGAGGACACCGAGATCTCGCTGCGCGACATCGAGCAGCAATTCGGGGCGCAGGTCGCCTCGATCGTCGACGGGGTCACCAAGCTCGGACGCGTCGAGTTCCGGTCCGCCACCGAGCAGCAGGTCGAGAACTACCGGAAGATGCTGCTGTCGATGGCCAGCGACGCCCGGGTGATCCTGGTCAAGCTCGCGGATCGGCTCCACAACATGCGGACGCTCGGGCACCTGCCGGAGAACAAGCGTCAGCGCATCGCGCTGGAGACACGCGAGATCTACGGACCTCTGGCCCACCGGCTGGGCATGGCCGCCATGCGCTGGGAGCTCGAGGACCTGGCCTTCAAGTTCCTGGAGCCCGAGGAGTACGAGGCGCTCTCCCGGAAGATTCGACAGAGCCGAAAGTCCCGGGAGCGCGAGATCGTGGAGATGCAGCGTCCCCTCGAGGAGGCGCTCGCCGCAGCGGGGATCAAGGCTCAGGTCAGCGGTCGTCCGAAGCACCTCTGGTCGATCCACAGGAAGATCGTCACTCAGGGGCGACCGTACGAAGAAGTCTACGATCTCATGGCGATGCGGGTGCTGACAGACTCGCTCCAGGACTGCTACGCGGCCCTGGGCGTCATTCATGGGGAATGGACCCCCATTCCGGAGCGCTTCCACGACTATGTCGCGACTCCGAAGTCAAACATGTACCGCTCCCTGCATACGACGGTGTTCGGGCCCGGGGGACGGCGCTACGAGATCC
>JAURME010000130.1 GCA_030830865.1 Candidatus Nanopelagicales bacterium
CTCGCCTTCGGCGGTGGGTTCGAACTCCTCGGCAAGCAGATAGTCGCCATCGTCGGCACCATGGTGTTCGCGTTCGCCATGTCGTGGGTCGTCGCCACGATCATCGACAAGACCATCGGCTTCCGGATCAGTCCTGATGACGAAGTCGCCGGCGTGGACACCACGCAGCACGCGGAGAGCGCCTACGACTACGCGGGCGTGTCCGGGGGTAGCGTCCTCGGTGCGCACCCGGTGACCGGACAGCGATAGGCCTGCCTGACCAGCCACCAGCAAGGAGGACCGATGAAACTCATCACAGCGATCATCAAGCCGTTCAAGCTCGAGGCGGTCAAGGAGGCCCTTCAGTCGAACGGCGTTGACGGGATGACCGTCTCCGAAGCCAGCGGCTACGGACGCCAGCGCGGTCACGTCGAGGTCTACCGAGGTGCGGAGTACACGGTCGATCTCGTGCCCAAGGTGCGCATCGAGGTGGTGGTGGACGAGGCCGATGCCGACCGCGTTGTCGATGCCATCGTCGGCGCTGCACGCACCGACAAGATCGGTGATGGCAAGGTGTGGGTCACTCCGGTCGAACGAGTCGTTCGGGTGCGCACCGGCGAGCAGGGGCACGACGCTATTTAGCCTGCGTCATGCTGGTCCCATGGACGACGACCTGCTGGTGGGCCACGGCGTCGTCATCCCCGCGCACGAACTGATCTGGAAATTCAGCCGCGCCAGCGGCCCGGGTGGTCAGGGTGTCAACACGACCGACTCCCGTGTCCAGGTGACGTTCGATCTTGCCAAGAGCGAGAACGTGCCCGAAATGCTGCGCCAGCGTGCCCTCCGTCGTCTGGGGAACCGTCTCCACGACGGGTGCCTGACGATCAGCGCGTCCGAGAGCCGCTCTCAGTGGCAGAATCGACGCTCGGCAACCCTCCGCCTGGGCGAAACCCTTAGGGAGGCGATGGCACCTCCGCCGAAGCCGCGACGTCCTACACGGCCGAGTCGCGCAGCCCGTGACCGCCGGATCAAGGCCAAGAAGTCGCGCGGCGAGATCAAGCGACTCCGGAGCTCCACCGAGGACTGAATCGATTCCGATTTGGCCGTGCGAACCCCCACCCGTATAGTTGATGCGTACAACGACGCGGGGTGGAGCAGCTCGGTAGCTCGCTGGGCTCATAACCCAGAGGTCCCAGGTTCAAATCCTGGCCCCGCTACCAATGGAAAGAACCCAGGGTTGATCCCCTGGGTTCTTTCCATTGCTGGGGTCGAGTCGTCGGCATCGGGGAGAGGCAAGGCAGCGAAGCCGACGGGTGGCGGCCCCCGGAACCTCAGATATAGTTGATACATCAACGATCAGAGGAGTCGACGTGACCACTGACGCCCCTGCGCTACTGTCCGCCGCCGACGTCTTCCTGGATGGCCACACCGCCTACCACTTCACCGACGCACCCGTGAGCGACGAGCAGCTGGCCGCCATCTACGAACTCGCCCGCATGGCCCCGACCGCCATGAACGCCTCACCGCTGCGGGTCACCTACCTCAGGGATGAAGCCAAGGAACGACTCCTGCCGCACCTGTCCGAGGGCAACCGGGAAAAGTCCGCCTCCGCTCCTGTCGTGGCGATCCTCGCCTACGACGTCAACTTCCACGAGGAGTTGCCGACCCTCGCACCACACAACCCCAACGCTCGCGAGAACTTCGCCGGGAAGGACGAGGCCGCGAGGGAGCGCTTCGCCCGCTTCAGTGCATCACTGCAGGCCGGCTACTTCATCCTCGCGTCCCGCACCGTGGGTCTGGATGCCGGTCCGATGGGCGGCTTCGACGCCGCTCGTGTCGACGAGGAGTTCCTCGCCGGGACCTCGCAGCGGTCGATCCTCGTCGTCAACCTCGGCATCGCGGCCGAGGACGGCACTCGCCCGCGGGCGCCGCGTCTGGATGTGGCGACCGCTACGCGAGTCCTGACCGAGTAGCCCCCGACGGGCCTCCTCGACCGCTATCGTGAGGCGGCGCACTCACGCGCCGTTGCCCCCTGCCGAGGAGAATCCATGTCCAAGAACGAGGTCGTCAATCGTCCCTTCGGCGTGACGGTCATCATGGTCCTGATCGTCATCAACGGAATCCTGACCGTCGTCAGCGGGGCCATCAGCGCCCTCATGCTGAGGGACGACGTCAACATCGTCTACTCGCTCGTGCTCATCATCCTGGGGCTCATCTATCTGGCAGTCGCCGGCGCACTGGGGCGTGGCAATCGGGCGGCGCGGATGCTCATCGCGGTCATCACCCTTCTCATGCTGGTCGTGGGCATCGTCGGGCTCTTCTCCGGCAACATCTGGGCCGCGATCATCCAGATCGCGATCTCGGTGATCGTCCTGCTCGTCCTGTTCAGTCGGAAGGCCAGCGCCTTCTTCGGATAGACCCTCGACCGATCCGACGGCCCCGAGGAGGGCCCTGCTCCTAGGAGTCCCATGGCCATCGATCCTGCCCTCGTGCCATCCGTCGCTCTGAACGACGGCACGTCCATCCCACAGATCGGGTTCGGCACCTGGCAGGTGCCACCGAGTGAGGCGCACGCCGCGGTCAGTGAGGCGCTGCGCGTCGGCTACCGGCATATCGACACCGCCGCGGTCTACGCCAACGAGGCAGAGGTGGGGCAGGCCCTCGCGGACAGCGGTCTCGAGCGCGACGAGGTCTACGTCACGACGAAGCTGTGGAATCCCGACCATGGCCGTGACGAGGCCTTCCGGGCCTTCGACACCAGCATGGCCAAGCTTGGCCTCGAGCAGCTCGATCTCTACCTCATCCACTGGCAGTGCGTGCAGTTCGGCAAGTATGTCGACACCTGGAAGGCGCTCGTCGAGTTGCGCGAGTCCGGCCGGGTGCGTTCCATCGGGGTCTCGAACTTCAAGGAGCCCGCGCTGCGGGAGATCATCGACGCGACCGGCGTCGTCCCGGTGCTCAACCAGATCGAACTGCACCCGTGGTCTCCGCAGTCGCACATGCGGGCCGTCGATGAGGGCCTCGGTGTCGCCACGGAGTCGTGGAGCCCGCTCGCCTCCGGTGAACTCCTCGACGACCCGGTCCTCGTGTCGATCGCGGCCCAGCACGGGAAGTCCACGGCGCAGGTGATGATCCGTTGGCACCTGCAGCTCGGCCTGATCGTGCTGCCCAAGTCGGTCACCCCACACCGCATCGCCGAGAACATCGACGTGTTCGACTTCACCCTGGATGACGACGACATGCAGGCCATCGCCGGTCTGGAGAGCGGGCGGCGCACCGGCCCGGACCCGGACGAGTACCTCGAACTGGGCTGGTAGCCCTACCTCGCCGTGGACTCGTTCGACGTCGGGGAAACCGACCGACTGCTCACCACCACGCGCACGGTGCGTCGGCGACTGGACCTGACCGCGCCCGTCGACTTGTCGGAGGTTCGCGATGCCCTGCGGGTCGCGCTCCAGGCTCCGAGCAACAGCAACCGGCAGGCCTGGCGGTGGATCCTCATCACCGATCCCGACGTCCGCGGGCAGGTCGCCGGCATCTACCGGCGTGCGTACGACGAACTCGCATCACCGACCTCGGTCGCGGCACCCTCGGGCGAGGACGCCCTGGATCGACTGCTGGCCTCCACCGATCACCTCGCGCGGGTCCTGGATCAGGTTCCCCTGCTGGTCATCCCGTGCGTCCTCGACCGCCTGGCCCCCGATGCCCCCACCCGAAAGGCGGCCAACCTCTTCGGCGGCATCTACCCGGCGGTGTGGAGCCTCCAGCTCGCCCTTCGCACTCGGGGCTACGGCTCGGCGCTCACCACCATGCACCTCGCGTACGAGGCGGAGGTCGCCGCCATCCTCGGCATCCCTGATTCCGTGACGCAGGTCGGCCTGCTGCCCGTCGCCCGCTTCACCGGCGACACGTTCGGGGCCGCTGAGCGTGCACCGGTCGAGGAGGTGTCGTTCTCCGACCGCTGGGGTGAGCCGCTTCGTTCGTGACGGGAGACCGGGTCGCCCTCTCGCTATTGGGCGAGTCCCTCCAGAGCCCCTCGTTCCAGGACCTTCATACCGAGTTCGGCGAGCATCTGGGTGGCGATGCCCATGCTCTCCACATCCTCTGCTGCCGTGCCTAGCTGATGCCCTGCCAGAGCCCGGTAGCGGATGCTCTCCATGATGATCGCGAGTTTGAAGCATGCCAAGGCTGCACAGAAGTCCAGGTGGTCCAGGGTAAATCCGGTCCGGTCGGCGTAGCGATCCACCAGTTCCGCACGGGTCCAGAACCCCTCCTGATCGGTGATGTGCTCGCTGACGGGAACCGTCGATCGGCGGCCGTCACCGGGATCGGTCCAATAGACCAGGGTGATCGCGAGGTCGGCGATCGGGTCGCCGAGGGTCGCCATCTCCCAGTCGAGGACGGCCCGCACCTCCTCGTCATCAGCACCGATGATGACGTTGTCGATGCGGTAGTCGCCGTGGACGATCCCGTGCACGGTGCCGGTGCTCTCAGCCTCGGCGACCCCCGCACGCAACCGTGCCCCCAACTCGCCGACGACCGGCAGTTCGCGCGTCTTGGTCAGGTCCCACTGCCCGCCCCACCTGTCGACCTGCCGAGTGAGGTAGCCGGCGGGCCGACCCAGGGTCTCCAGGCCGGCCGCCCGGACATCGACCTGATGCAGGGCGGCCTGGGTGTCGATGAGCGAACGGCTCACGTCGGTGCGCTGGGCCGGGGTCAGAGCCACCGCAGCCGCTGCCGAGTCGATCACCCGGCCGGGCACGTAGCTCATGGCCATGAATCGGGCGCCGATAACGGACTCGTCCTCGCAGGAGGCCAGCGCCGTGGGCGTGGGAAAGTCGACTCGATTGAGACCGGAGAGCACCCGGTATTCCCGCCCCATGTCGTGGGCGCTGGGCAGGACATGCCCGAGGGGTGGACGACGGACCACGACGGACCGTCCGGTCGCATCAGTGAGCAGGTAGCTGACGTTGGACCGGCCACCGGCCAGCAGCGTGGGCGTGACGGCACCCTCGAGGGGCACGTCGTGGTCGCCGAGCCATGCCTGCAGGGGGGCCAGCCGGAGGCCCGGGGGATCGACGCTCACGCAGCACAGCGTCGCACAGCCATCACCTCCGTCACCGAGTTGTGATGCATTCCCTCTGGCGCCCCGCGGGATTTCGTGTCATGCTCTGCTCCTCGCGGGCGATCCCCGTCTGAGCCTTCGCTGCTGGCGCACCCTCGCCGGCCGGCTGGCTCCCGGAATCCGTCCCTGCGTCCCTGAGGTTCACTGTGAGCATCGACTCGTCCCCCCGTCCTGTCGGCTTTGAGCCCCTTCCCAGTGCGGACCCGCACGGGGATGATCCCGCCTTCCCCCTGCATCGGGGCGGCAAGATCGAGGTGCGCCCGACCGTACGTGTTCGCGACAACGAAGGGCTGGCCCTCGCCTACACGCCGGGTGTCGGGCGCGTGTCCCAGGCGATCGCCGACGATCCGCGGCTGGGCTGGCAGCTCACCTGGCGGTCGAACTCGATCCTGATCGTGACGGATGGCAGTGCGGTGCTGGGCCTGGGCGACATCGGGCCGGTGGCCGCCCTGCCGGTCATGGAGGGCAAGAGCCTGCTGTTCAAGGAGTTCGGTGGGATCGACTGCGTGCCGATCTGCCTGGACACCACCGACGTCGACACCATCGTCGAGACCGTCGCGATGATCGCCCCCGCCTACGGAGGCATCAACCTCGAGGACATCTCCGCGCCCCGGTGCTTCGAGATCGAGCGCCGGCTGCAGGAGCGGCTCGACATCCCCGTGTTCCACGATGACCAGCACGGCACAGCCGTCGTCGTCACGGCCGCTCTGCGCAACGCCGCCAAGGTGACCGGTCGGCGGATCGACCAGATGCGTGCCGTGATCTCCGGGGCCGGGGCCGCCGGCGTGGCCATCGCGGAGATGCTCCTCGCCGCGGGGATCGGCGACCTGCTGCTCGTCGACCGCGGCGGCATCCTTCACCCCGACCGCGAGGCCCTCAACGAGGTCAAGGCCGACCTCGCGGAGCGCACCAACGTCGCGGGACTCCAGGGCGACATCGCCGTTGCCCTCGCGGGGGCCGACGTGCTCATCGGTGTCTCAGGCGGGACGATCGAGGCAGCGGCCATCGCGACGATGGCGCCCGATCCCATCGTGTTCGCGCTGGCCAACCCGGTCCCGGAGGTGCACCCGGACGTCGCTCACGCGGCGGGAGCCGCGGTGGTCGCGACCGGCCGCAGTGACTTCCCCAACCAGATCAACAATGTGCTGGCATTCCCGGGGATCTTCCGCGGTGCGCTCGATGCCGGGGCCACCCGCATCACCGAGGGGATGAAACTCGCTGCGGCCGATGCCATCGCCGCCCTGGTCGATGATCCGACGGCGGACGGCATCGTTCCCGACCCCTTCCACCCGCACCTGGCCGGCAATGTGGCCGACGCCGTGCGGCGGGCGGCTGAGGCGGAGGGCGTCACCCGCTGACGCTCCTCGCGGGTCACCGGATCAGGCGGACCCACCGCATCGACGATCACCAGCGTGCCCATGGGGAACGCGCGGGCGAAGCGGACGTGGTTGTCGATCTCATCGACCACGCCGGCAGGGTGGGCGAGGCGAGCGGCCTCGGCAGTGGCGTCGAGCCGAGCTCGGGACGGCTCCCGGTGCGTTTCGGAACCGTGGGCCGAGAGAGCAGGGGAGGCCTAGGACGCGCCGTCCCTGGAGGAGTAGGCCCCGGTGTTGGCATTGATCTGGACCGTGAAGCGGTTGTCGACGGGTCCGATGCGGTTCGCGGGCGGTGCCGAGATCCGGGCTGGCTTCGGAAGGACCTTGGTCATGCCCGACATCGACCCCTCCAATCCCTCGCTGGTGACGTCGATCGAGTAGCGGTAGGTCCGATTGGTGAAGGTCTGCCGGGCGTTGGCCGTCTGCCCGTCCGCGGTCGCCTCGATGGTGAAGGTCTTGCCGTCCACCTCGTAGGTTGCCGTGGGGGGTAAGTCGTCGAGGTCGACCTGGTCGCCGGGCCCGCCCACGCGTGTGACCTTCACTGCGCCGGCAGGAAGAGGATTGAACACCGCCTTCTTGTCGCGCCGGACCCAGCACTCGTCCGCGGCCACGCAGACCACCCGTGCCGTCGTTCCCAGAGAGTCGATCTCGAAGATGAGTGAGTCGTCGGGATTGACGGTGAGCGTGGTCGTGGCCTTGAGCATGAAGTCGATGTCGCTGGTGTGGCGCAGGGTCTGCCCGGCCATCTGCTTCTCGAGCGTCGCGGCAGCCTTCGACATGCTCGCCAGGTACTGGTCGCGAGTGACCGGTGCGGCCTGCGCGGGAGCCGCGATGCCGACCGTGAGGGCAGCGGCGGCGATGACGGTGAGCAGGGCGGTGCGCATGGATGTCCTCTGGGCCGCGGGCAGATGTCCGTTCAGGCTAACTCACTGATGGACGTGGCGTGGGCAGAGTAGGTTCCCCTGAGCGGGACGGGCGGCGACTCCGGGAGCGGGCATGGCGGCAGGCAGAGCGGCAGGCAGCACGGAATGGACCGTCTGGCGTACGGCGCGCGTGGTCACGAGCATCTTCGTCCTCATGGTGGCCAGCTACTACCTGGTCGTCGCCTTCGACAACATCACGAACCCGACGAACCCCAACGCCAGCAACTGGCCGTTCGTCCAGGGCGTTCTCTCCGGGGACGGCGTCCCCGCTGACAGCGGCTTCGAGTGGCGTTTCATCGACGCCACCTGGTTCCAGACCGTGAGCTACATCGGCATCATGGTGATGGAGACCCTGACAGGCGTCGTCCTGCTGGTGGCGGCGATCCTGGGACTGCGCCGTGCCAGGGTGGCGGCGGCATGGTCCGGGGCCCAGCGATGGACCTACGTCGGCGGCATCCTCGGGCTGTCCGTGTTCATGTTCGGATTCACTGTGGTGGGCGGCAACTGGTTCGTCATGTACCTCAACAGCAAGTACAACGGCCTGGAACCCGCCTCTCAGAACATCATCCACACCCTCGGGATGCTCATCCTCGTCACGGCGGTACTCATCGGCAGTCGACTGGATCCTGACACCACGGCTCGTGATGGCGAGGGCATGGCCGGGGGATAGCCGGCCGGCCCTGCGTCCCTGAACGTCGAGTCCACGTCGATGGTCCGAGGGTGAAATGCTGTCCCGACAGCGAGCGAGCGCCGCTGACATCCGATGAGGAGAGCGCATGGCCCTGCAGGACTTCCCCCGGTACTCGCTGATGTTCGGCCCCTCACCGGTGCATCGCCTCGATCGGCTCTCAGCGCATCTGGGCGGGGCGTCGGTGTGGGCCAAGCGGGAGGACGTCAGCAGTGGCCTGGCGTATGGCGGGAACAAGATCCGCAAGCTCGAGTACATCGTCCCGAACATCCTGGAGTCCGGTGCAGACACTCTGGTGTCGATCGGCGGGTATCAGTCGAACCACACCCGTCAGGTGGCGGCGCTGGCGGCGAAGCTGGGGATGAAGGCCTTTCTGGTGCAGGAGAAGTGGGTGGACTGGCCGGACGTCACCAACGACCGGGTCGGCAACATCATGCTGTCGCGAATCATGGGGGCGGAGGTGCGGCTCGACCCCGCCGGCTTCGACATCGGGATCCGTGACTCCTGGCAGCAGGCGCTGGCCGACGTCGAGGCGCGCGGAGGCAAACCGTACGGCATCCCGGCCGGGGCGTCCGAGCATCGGCTCGGTGGTCTGGGGTTCGCGAACTGGGCGTACGAGGTCCAGCAGCAGGAAGCCGAGCTCGAAGTCTTCTTCGACACGATCGTGGTGTGCACGGTGACCGGGTCGACGCACGCGGGGATGATCGCCGGGTTCGCCGGGCAGGACCGTCCGCGGCGGGTGATCGGCATCGACGCCTCGGCCACGTTGGAGAAGACGCGCGACCAGGTGGCACGCATCGCCCGGCACACCGCCGACCTCATCGACCTGGGTCGTGACCTTCGCGATGACGAGATCACCGTGCTCGAGGGATGGGCCGGTGACCTCTACGGCATCCCGGTGCAGAGCACGCTCGACGCCATCCGCCTGACCGGATCACTCGAAGGCGTCATCCTCGACCCGGTTTACGAGGGCAAGTCGATGGCCGGCCTCATCGATCTGGTGTCGTCCGGTGACATCCCGAAGGACTCGAACGTGCTCTACGCGCACCTCGGTGGCCAGCCGGCGCTCAATGCCTACGCGGGCCTGTTCACGTCGTAGTGCTGGGGCAGTGGCCCGCGAAACACCCGTGAACTGCTTGGTGGTCAGGAGTAGCTCGAATCCGGGGTATCCTTAGTTCTGACCGAAGACTCCAACCGGAGCTTCGAGGTCGTCTGTCCGACTGAGACTCTCAGTCTCCCCATTGCGGTAGCGCGCGATCGGGCCGCAGTTTCGGCCACCCGCTCACCAGCATCAAAGGAACTTCTGTGAACTCTGCAACAACCCTGTCCTCTGCCATGCCCGCGTCCGCTGCGGGAGATGGCTTCGCCGTCCTCGGCGTGCCCCAGCCCCTCGTGGCTGTGCTGGCGCACCAGGGCATCGACACTCCCTTCCCCATCCAGACCGCCACGCTGCGCGATTCCCTTGACGGGCGCGATGTGCTCGGCCGCGGCCGGACCGGCAGCGGCAAGACCCTGGCCTTCAGCCTCCCGGTCGTCACCCGCCTCGCAGGCGGGCGTTGTGTCGCGATGCACCCGAGGGCCGTCATCCTCGTGCCGACGCGCGAGCTCGCCACTCAGGTTCTCGCGACCCTCACCCCCCTCGCCAAGGCCATGAATCTGCGCACCGTCCAGATCGTCGGAGGCGTCAAGCAGGGCCCGCAGGTCTCGGCACTGCAGCGCGGCGTCGACATCGCCGTCGCGACGCCAGGCCGCCTCGAGGACCTCATCAAGCAGGGCTTCGTCAACCTGTCCAAGGTCGAGATCGTCGTCCTCGACGAGGCCGACCACATGTGCGATCTGGGCTTCCTGCCCCCGGTGCGACGCATTCTCGACGCCACGCCGCGCGACGGCCAGCGACTGCTGTTCTCCGCGACCATGGACAAGAGCGTCGACGTGCTCGTGCGCCGCTATCTGACCGACCCGATCGAGCACTCGGTTGACGATGAGTCGTCGCATGTGCCGGACATGACGCACTACCTGATCGAGGTCTCCTCCGGGAACAAGCCCGCGATCGTGCGCGAGCTCGTCGGGGGAGAGGGCCGCACCATCGCCTTCACCCGCACCAAGCACGGGGCGAAGAAGCTCGCCAAGCAGTTGGTGGCGTCCGGTGTGCCGGCCGTCGACCTGCACGGCAACCTCTCGCAGGCGGCACGTCAGCGGAACCTCAACGCCTTCTCGTCCGGGGATGCCCGGGTGCTGGTGGCGACCGATGTCGCCGCCCGCGGGATCCACGTCGATGACGTGGCGCTCGTGGTGCACGTCGACCCGCCGACCGAGCACAAGGCGTACCTGCACCGCTCGGGCCGCACGGCCCGCGCCGGCTCCGCCGGGACCGTGGTGACGGTGAACATGCCGGAGCAGCGCCGCGAGGTGAACAAGATGATGAAGATGGCGTCGATCAGCGCCACTCATCACACGGTGGCGCCCGGTGACGTGGTCATCACCTCGATCGTGGGCCCGCAGGCTGCTGCCGTCGAGTACGTCGCCCCCCAGGCACCCCAGGAGAGGCCACGTCGCCCTCGTACAGGTGCAGGGTCCTCCCGGCGACGCTCCGGAGGCGCACCGAGCAGCCGTCGCCCCCGGGAGCGGACGGCCCGCTGAGGAATTCCCGGATTCGCAGGTTTGAGGGTGCCTCCTCCGGGGAATCCTCCTGACTGTGAAGCTCGGCCAGCAGGCCGACCGTGAAGGGAGCAAGACATGAAGCGCACGTCAGCACTCGTCCTCGCCGGTGCACTCGCCCTGGGCGGTTTCGGCCTTGCGGCCTGCAGCTCGGGCGACTCGGCCTCCACCTCAGAGGCGTCTGCCTCCATGGTGGGCGACAACGCGGGCACCTGGACCCCGATCTCGATCGGTCAGGACGCCAACGGAACCACGGTCGACATGGTCGTGGACCAGACCGGTACCTTCACTGACATCCCCGAGGGTTCGGTGGTGGAGTCCAGTGATCCGGCCGTCGTCGAGGCCTCACAGGCCGGTACCGATGGTGATGCCACCTTCGGCGCGGGACTCGTGGCAAAGTCCGCGGGCACCGCGACGATCACCGTCCTCGACCCGACGGCCCCGGCCGACGAGGGCGGTGCGTCGAACGTGATCATCCAGTTCGAGGTGAACGTCACCGCCCCGTAGGACCTTCTCTCTCCATCCGGGCTTCGCCCCGGCACCCGTGGGTGCCGGGGCGAACCTGTGTCAGGGGGTCCGCAGGATCTTCTCCACGGGCCGACCCTTCGCGAGTTCGTCCACGAGCTTGTCCAGATAGCGGATCTTCCGCATGAGGGGGTCCTCAACCTCCTGCACCTTCACCCCGCAGACACTGCCGGTGATGAGGGCAGCATTCGGGTTCAGGGTCGTGCGCTCGAAGAAGTCCGCGAACGTCGTCTCGTCGGCCAGGTACTGCTCGAGCGTGGGCTGGTCGATCTGGGCCAGCCAGCGGATGATCTCGTTGAGCTCGTCGACACTGCGACCCTTGCGCTCGACCTTGTTCACGTAGGCCGGATAGACGGACGCGACGGGCGTGGTGAAGATCCGGTGCACGGCCCGAGGGTAGTGCGCGGACGTCGGGCAGGATGCGCCCATGACCACCACACCGGCCCGGGCGCGCGTGGCCGTTGCGGTGCTGTTCGCGATCAACGGACTTCTCCCGGCCGCCTGGATCGCCCGGCTGGCCGACATCCAGGCCGATGCCGGCATCGACGATGCGACGTTGGGCATCGTGCTGTCCATGGGGGCCTTGGGCGGACTCACGCTCGGTCTGCTGGCGGGCCCGCTGGCCGCCCGGTGGGGCAGTGGCCGGGTGGCGATCATCGGCTTCCTGCTCATGGCTCCGGTGACCACCCTCATCGCCTTCGAGTCCACAGCCGTGGCCCTGGGCATCACGATGTTCTGGATCTTCGGCATCGACGCCGTGATGGACGCGGCGATGAACGCCCACAGCATCCGGGTCGAGAAGGCGTACCGACGCTCCATCCTGAACTCCTTCCACGGCTGGTGGTCCCTGGGCACTGTCGTGGGCAGCTCGTTGGCAGCGCTGTCGGCGGCGCTGGGCATGACTCTCGGCTCGTACCTCGTGGCCCTGGCCGGGGTGCTCATGCTCGTGGCGATCGCGGTGTGGCGGTGGCTGCTGCCCGGTCCGGACCCCGAGACGCATCTGGAGCCGGTGGACGATCCTGTCCCGCCGAACCCTGCGGTGGCTGCCGGCTCAGGGCCGTGGTGGCGGGGGGCCGCCGGGCGACGGGCCGCCCTGCTGGGTGCCTTCATCCTCCTGGCCGTCATGGTCGAGGACATCCCAGCACGCTGGAGCTCGATCTACCTGACCGACATCGGGGCGACCGGCGGGGTGGTGTCCTTGGGCCTGGTCGCGTTCACCGTCGGCATGACCCTCGGCCGGTTCACCGCCGACCGCATCGTCGACGCGTACGGACCGCACCGGGTGGTGGCCTGGGGCATGGGCATCGGGGGCTTTGCCCTCGCGGTCGCACTCGTGCTGGGGGGAGTGCCCGGATTCCTCATCGCCGCCTTCATCATCGGCTTCGCGGTGGCCCCACTGTTCCCGGCGGCCATCAACGCGGCGGCCCACGTGCCCGGGCTGCGGCCGGCGACCGGGATCGCGGTCGTCTCGTGGCTGTCGCGGGTCGGCTTCCTCATCGGCCCCGTCCTCGTCGGACTCGTCGCCGAGTCCCGAGGGGTGGCCTGGGGTGTGGGGGTGACGGTGGTCGCTGCCGCGGCGCTGGTGCCGCTCTCACGAGTGGTCCGTCCTGCGAGTCGCTCCTAGGGTGGAGGCATGACCGCTCTCGTTCTCTATGACGGAGAGTGCGGCTTCTGCACGTCGTGCGTCCGGTTTGCGCGGCGTCGGGTCCGCCCGGACGCCACGTTCGCCCCGTGGCAGGGCCATGACATTGCGTCGGTGGGTCTCACTCCGGAGCAGTGCTCAACCGCCCTGCAGTTCGTCTCGACATCCGGCGAGGTGTCCTCCGGGAGTCGGGCGGTGACCGCCATGCTTCGAACGGCCCCTGCCCCGTGGACCTGGTTGGGGTTCGTGGGCGATGCCCCCGGCATCGCGTGGGTGGCGGACGTCGCCTATCGGACCGTCGCGGCGAACCGTGGCGCGATAGGCCGGCTCAGTCGGGGATGAGGGGGCACAGCTGCGATCCGTACATCGCGGCCAGGCCCTCGAGGTCCCCGGCGCTGAGCTGACCGGCGCCGTTGCCGATGCTCTGCGGGTACATGATGCTGGTGAAGTCCTCCACGTGGGCGAAACCCATCGCGTGCATGACCTCGTGGGTCACAAGGGTCTGCCGCCCGTTGATGGTGAGGGTGTAGATCCACTGGGAGTCCTGCCACCGCTTGGTCTTGGGCTGATCTCCGGCCCAGTAGTCGTTCGTCCACTCGTTGGTCGGACTGAAGGCCACCCAGCCGCTGCTCGGCCCGTCGAACCCGCCGACTCCGGAGGCCTCGGCATAACCGAGTTCGGCGAGGTCGCGCCAAGAGAAGGTGAGGTCGGCCTTGGCCGGGTCGTCGGTCTCGGTGAACGTCAGCTTGGTGAGCCCGGAGAGCTGTGCGAGGGAGGCCAGGATGTCGTCTCGCATCGTGGACCGGTCGGCTGGCTGCCCGGTGGTGTCGAAATACCAGTGGACCGTCTGGCACGGGGTGTAGGTCGCGCGGGATCCCAGCGGTTTCCATGAGGTGAACTGCTGACCCGCGGTGGGGCGCCACGGCTGCGGCTTCGCCGCCACCGTGACCCTCTCCGTGGCGCGGTCTCTGCCGGCGACCGCGGTGATCGTGAACTCCCCGGCGTCGTCGTACACGTGGCGCACCCGGATGCCGCACTGGTCGGGCGCGCGCTTGGCCTTGGCGACCGAGCACGTGCCCTTTGCCTTAACCGTCTGGGTGCCGTCACCGAAGTTCACCCGCGCCTTGGTCCGGTTGTCCAGACCCGTGACGGTGACGAAGAACTCCGGGTTGCGGTCGATCCGCACGAGCGGCTCGCCCGCGATGTCGATCGCGGCGCTCGTGCCGGCCTTGGCGGTGGTAGTCGCTGCGGAGGCGGGGACGAGGACGGCGCCGGAGAGCCCGGCCGCGGCGGTGCCGGCGACGAGCGCGGCGATGGCAGTGCGCAGACGCATCCCACCACTATGACATTGGACCCCGACAGGCTTGCGACGCGCGTGGGACGTCGCAATGTTCGGGTCGTGTTCGGGTCGTGGCAGGGTGGAGGGATGCTGCGCACCCGAGGCCCTCGTCCGGCTCCATGACCTCGGTGGTCCCGCCGGAGGTCAGCGCCGCATCGCGGCGCCGGGCCCGCAACAGCGTCATCTACGGCTCCGCCGGCACGGTGGTCGAGTGGTTCGACTACGGGCTCTACCTCTATCTGGTGCCGGTGATGGCGCCGCTGATCTTTCCCTCGGACGATGCCCTGACGGCGATGATCGCCAGCCTGGGTGTGTTCGCTGCGGGGTCCTTCCTGAGGGTCTTCGGCGGGGCCTTCTTCGGCAGCATCGGTGACCGCCTCGGGCGTAAGAAGGCCCTCGTGCTGTCCATCCTCATGATGACCGTCCCCATGGGGCTGACCGCCTTCCTGCCGACCTACGCCGCCATCGGGATCGCCGCACCGATCATCTTCACCGTCATGCGGATGCTGCAGGGGTTCTCCGCGGGCGGGGAGTACTCCGGCACCGTCGTGCAGCTGGTGGAGCAGGCCCCACCGTCGCGTCGCGGGTTCCTGGCGTCGTCCGCCGTGCTGACGTCGGGCATCGGGGTCCTCCTGGCGTCCGGACTCGTGGCCCTGCTGATGACGCTGCTATCCGATGCCCAGATGGCCGACTGGGGATGGCGGGCCTGCTACCTCGTCGGTGGAGGGCTCGGCCTCTTCGCTCTCGTCATGCGGCGCAACATGGACGAGACGCAGGCGTTCGAGGCGGAGGAGGAGGCCGGGGATGTCCCGAAGGCCCCTCTCCGGTACGCCCTGCGTCACCTGCCCGGGCCGGTGCTCATCTCGGCCTTCTTGGCCGGGTATGGCGGGATCCTCTACTACGTCGTCCTCGGCTTCGGGCCGACGATCCTCGACACATACTCCGACATCCAGAGCGACACCGCGATGTGGGTCACGACGGGGATGACGATCGTGTACGCATTCTGCACCCCGTTCTTCGGGCGGCTGTCCGATCGGTACGGGCGGCGTCCGGTCATGCTGGTGGCCGCCGGCGGCTTCGTCCTGCTGAGCGGACCGCTGCTGTGGTTGATGACCCACGAGCCGGTGCTCATCGTGGTGGTCGCCGGAGCACTGCTCCTCGGCCTCCTCATGGCCTATGGCGGGCCTGTTGTCGCGGCGATCGGGGAGCAGTTCCCGTCCCGCGCGCGCTATTCCGCGCTGGCCACCGGCTACAACCTCGGCAACGCGGTGCTCGGCGGCTTGGCGCCGTTGACCGCTGCGTGGCTGATCTCGGTCTTCGACACCCCGGTGGCGCCCGCGATCCTGCTCGTCGTGGCATCCCTCGCGGCGCTGCCGATCCTGTGGCGGCTGAAGGAGACGCGCGGCATCACGCTGGAGCAGATGGACGCGGAGTGATCACTCGGACGGCCACTGACGACTCGCGAATCTAGGGGGTGACGGAGGCCGGAATCGGAACGGTCGGATTGAAAGGGAACTGCACGGCAGAACCGTCGGCCCAGGGCTGCCCCACTGGCTCACGTCGCTTGGTCGCGTTCTGGACGTTGAGCTCCTTGAGCAGGATCGCCAGCTGGGGACCTACCGCCGGATTGCCGTAGAGGTTGGTCAGCTCCATGGGGTCCTTGCTCGTGTTGTAGAGCTCCCACTCGTCCGGTGCCGGTCCGATCTGACCGGCTGTCGGGTTCATCGTCTTGACGGTCGTGGTGCCGACCTTGGGGCCAGGCTGGTTGACGAGACCCTTCATAAGGGTCTGGACGTCCTGTTGCCCGGGAGAGGTCCAGAAATCCGGGTTGTCGAAATAGCGCACAAGCTTCCAGACCTCGTTCTGACCGGCTGGGCCGGTGGGGAGGTTCATGAAGACGGCCTCCAGACTCGCCGGCTGGGCCACGGGTGCGTACTCCGTGCCGAAGACCGACACCGGGTTGGTGCCCTTGAAGATCTGATCATCGGTCATGAAGTAGACCGACTGGTCTCGGTAGGCGGAGCCATCGCTCTCGCCGAGGATGAATCCGGAGAGATCGCGGCCCGGCAGAGGCTGGACCTCGGTGTGGGTCTTGCGCAATTCCTTGTTCAGCACCTGTTCGTCGAGTCCGGCGAGTCCCAGCATGGTGGGCAGGAGGTCGGCATGGCTGGTGACCATGTCGGTGGTCTCCGCCCGATCGAAGAGTTCGGGGTTGTGGAAGATCATCGGCACCTTGACCGTCTCGTCATAGGCACTGGACCACTTCTGGAACATGCCGCCGTGCGACCCGAGCATCTCGCCGTGGTCGGACAGGAAGACGACGATGGTGTCCCGGTACTGCGCCTTGTTGCCCGTGAGGACCTTGAGCACCTTGGAGATCTCATCGTCGACGTTCTTCTGCAGTTGGTAGTAGAAGCGCTGGTAGGGCTCGTCGCCGGCAAGCGGCTGGAACCCCAGTGGGTACTGCTGGACGAAACTGCCCTGAGCGGTCGGCTTGCCCGACAGATCCTCATTCCGCGACCGGGCGTACTCGGGACTGAACAGGTTGCGCGGCACATCGGAGCCGGCGAGCTGCTGGGCGAGGAAGAATGTCTGAGCCGCCAGGGTCAGGCTTCCCCACAGAGTGATGTCATGCGGGTTGACGAAGGAGTTGACGAGCAGCCACGGTGTCTTCGAGGTGCGCAGCTGTTGCAGCTTCTCGATGCCCCATTGGGCGAAGACCTGGTCGCGGCCGCGGCCGGCCGGAGCGGAGGAGCCGGAGTTCAGCGGGTTGCTGCCGTGCGGCTCCGGGCCGATCCAGCCGGTGAAGCCGTACTGCTCGAGCATCCCCGCCTCTTCGTAGATGTCCTCGAGGTAGGGGTCTCGGACGCCGTTGGCGTTGTAGCTGGGCAGGGGGTTGTAGCTGCCCGGCTGGTAGATGTCGCCATCGGAGATGTGCCACTTGCCCTTCCAGTAGGTGTCGTAGCCGGCAGCGCGGAAGTAGTTGCCGAGCGTCGGAACGGTCCCGGGCGGCAGCCAGTACATGTCCTGTTCAATGGAGCTCTTCGCCGATCCGGACGTCTGCGAGACACCGTGCAGACTCGGATACTGCCCGGTGTAGATCGAGGTGCGGCTCGGCTGGCACGCCACCGACATGATGTGGTGATTGGTGAACTCCAACGCGTTGCTGCGCAGCAGATTCTGGGCCTGCAGATTGCGTGCCCGCCAGGCGCGGGTCTCGACGCTCTCGTAGGGCGGAGCAGCCCGCATCTCGTCGACCATGATGATGAGGAAGTTGGGGCGTCGCTTAAGTCGACCACGGGGACGGAACGGCTGCATGGGTGCGGCTGCGGCGGTGCTTGCTCCTGCCACCCCAACTCCGGCGGCTGCCGCTGCTGCGCCCGCGGCGCCCATCAGCTGCAGCATGCGTCGGCGACTCAGCCGTGAGGCGCGATGGTCGTTCAGCGCCGGATCGATCCCGGAGTAGCTGTTCGTGGAGTCGTCCATGGAGTCCTGCCTTTGTGTAGGAGGGTTGGGCATCAGTTGCGAGGGTCGGAAAGGCTGATGAGACCCTTGACGACGTCGTAGGTGACGGTGAAGTCGTAGTACAGACGATTGCCAGTGTTGACGACCCTCGGTGCTTTGGCCTTCGCCGTGGTCAGATTGAAGGAGGGGAGTGTTCCGGTGACCACCGACCAGGCGTTGAAGGTGCTGCCAGCGGCGCTCAGGTGGATCGGAATCCCGGACTTCACGACACCGTCGGCGTCGGTCGGCAGGCCGGCGAAGGGAGGTCCGCTCAGCGTCAACCGGTCAGCAACCGAGTCGAACCAGGTGGGTAGGCAGACGGTGCGTCGCTTGGCGACCGTCCAGCAGCCGTTGGCACTGTGGTCGTTCCAGAGAAGTGCGCCGAAGCCATCGGGGCCCTGGGGAGGCAAGGTGAGGTTCGCCACCGCATCGGCGGGTGCCTCGGCGCCGAGGATGAGGTAGCCCCCGCCGGGAATGCGCTTGGCCGGATTGCCGCCGAAGTGGATGCTCCATCGCTGTCCGGCGTTGCCTGGCATGGCGAGGAGGGGATTGGGCAGCGGTGCGCTCCTGGTGCCGGTGCCCAGGATCCCGTAGACACCCTTGTCGAGCCACTGCTGCACCCATGGGCTGGAGTTCTTGATGACCTGGAACCCGACATCGCGCGTGGTCGTAACGCCACCGATGGTGATAGGGGCAGAGGCCAGGTAGCCGCGCAACTGTCCGCCCACGTTCGGTGTGGAGACTCGCGTCTGGCTCACATCGGCGCCGGTGCGGTAGCGATCCAGCGCGCCTGGGAACAGGCGCAGGCCAGTGGATCCGGTGTCAAGGATGACGGGCATTGGTGCTGATCGACCGACTCGGATCCGGACGACCCCGCTCTGTCCGAAGTTGTTGGGAACGGTCACCAGAGGGACCCGGACGGTCACAGGCTGGCTGGCGGAGGCTTCGTCGCCGTTGAAGGGAGCGGGTCCGTCATCGGCGAGCGCCGGGGCCGCGAGACCCAGAGTCGCCACGGCGCCCAGGGCTGCGATGAGGGAGACCGTGCGGCGTACGAGGGAGGGACGATGCACTCTGGCCTCCGGCAGACGTGGTGGTGGGGGACGCATCCCCCTCGTGCTGACGACGCTAGGTGCCACGCGGGCGCGGGTGTGCGGCCGTCACATCTGTGACGCAGGCAGTCGGACCCGGACGCGGACACCGCCTTCGGGCCTCTCGGTCCAGAGCCATTCACCTCGGAGTGTGCGGACCCAGGTGCTGATGAGCGCTGAGCCCGATCCAGGCTCGGGCACCCCGACGACGAACCCCTGTCCGTCGTCGTCGACGGTGAGGACGACAGCTCGGTCACCTTCGCGCCCCTCGACGTCGACATACACCTCACAGATGCTCGCGTGCCCGTGGCCGGCCGCGTTGAGCAGTGCCTGCTCGACGATGCGGTAGCAGCCCAGGCGCGTCCGCTCGTCCACACCGCCCTGGGATCCGTCGGCGGCAGAGCTGACCGAGATGAGGGCCACCATTCCGGGTTCGTACTGGCTGGCGAGTTCGGCCAGAGAACTGCCCAGGCCCACCTCGGACAGGGTCGGACTGAGGGCTCTCGCGGCCCGACGCACGTCGACCTTGCGCAGCTCCTCTAGTCGGTGGATGACCGCATCGATGCCCGCGCGGTCATCGGGACCGATGGTCTGCAGTTGCAGGCAGGCGGCGATCAGGGACGCCTGCACCTTGTCGTGCAGGGTGTCGGCGGCCTGGCGTCTGGCCTGCTCGTCAGCCTCGAGCATCCAGTCCTGCTGAAGGCGTGTCAGGGCGAGGGCGGCTTGGGTCTGCTCGACCTGGGCGGCCAGACGGGCCGTCGCGACCCCGACGATCGAATTGACGACCACGAGGGGGACGGCCACGCGCAGCACCGTGGAGACGAAGGCCCCGGGAGAAAGGAACAGCAGATCGGAGATCTGGCCGACGTAGGTCCGGATGATGACCGCGACAACGGTGGTGGCGAGGAAGACCAGCAGATAGGTCGTCAGCGTGAGGGGGTGTCGACGGGCCGCGCGTCGGGCGAACTCGAGCATGAGCCATACGGCGGCACCGCCAGCGAGGATCGAGAGAGCATTCGACGCGAAGGAGACGTTGGCGACGAGTTCCGTCTCGATGATCGCCGACGCGGCGGCGGTGAACGCGAAGAAGGACATGGCGAAGACCGTCACCATGAGCGGTCGGATCGGCCACGGGCCGATGTACTGCCACCAGCGCAGGTCGATCCGTTGCGAGGCGAGGTCGTTCACGACTCGTTCCAGGTGTCCTGTCTCACGAGTCGAAGGTAGGCCACGACCGCTCGCGTGCGCCGGTCCTCTCCCTCAGCGACGTCCGGTACAAGGATCCGATAGGCGCGCGAGAGGTCCTGCCGGACGCCCTCATGCGTCGTCCCCAGCCGGCGCGCGATCTCCGGTGCCGCGAGGCCGTCGGCCGCCAGGGCCATGACCGCGCGCTGGCGGTCGGAGAGCTCGGCCAGTGATCGTCGGCTGACGGTCGGCTGGACATCGGTGCCCGAACTGATCCCGGCGGCGGTGGAGCGCAGGACGTCGACGACATCCGCGATGCGCATGTCGCCGGTCTTGGGCATGTAGGACCACGCCATGTCGTCACCCGAGGGCAGGAGCGGAAGCACGTGCCCAACCTCGTGCTGGGAGTGGATGACGATCCCGATGTCGCGGTTGAGCTCGCGCAGGGCGATCCCCAAGTCGATGCCGTTCATACTGTCAGTCCCGAGCCCGAGGTCGAGGAGGGCGACGTCGGCTGTGGCGACGGTGGGGCTCGCGAGGGCCTCGGCGGCGTTGCTGCAGGCGCACACGACCTCGATGCCGACCTGCGCCTCGAGCAGGTCGCGGATGATGCCGAGCAGTGCGGGGTCGTTCTCCACGTAGATCACCCGGGTCGCTCGCACGTGCTCATGGTGCACTACGTGCTCCGGGTCACCCCCTCCCATCACGATTGTGACGGGGTGATCTCCGCAGTCTGGGATGCGGCGGAACGCCGGCACATCAGCCGAGGTCGAGCGTGTCGATCCTCTCGCCGAGGTCCTCGAAGCGGTTCATGAGCGAGGTGTAGTCGGCCAGGGCCTCGATCTTGTCGCCCAGAGACATGTGCGGCTCGAGGATGGACCGGGCCGAGTCGAAGGATTCCTCGGACGCCATCTGCGCGCGGGCCCAGGCGGCCTGGCTGCGGGAGCGCGCCAGTTCCGCCGCGGCGAGGCCGCCACCGCGGGCCGACCGCTCGAGGCGGCTCGTCTCGCGGACGACATCGTCCATGCGTCGGTTTGCCTGGGCGACATACCCGTCGAGGACCCGCTGCTCCTCCTTGGTCAGGCTGCTCCGGAAGCTCGTGGCGTACCCGTCCATGGTCCTCGCGACGTCGCGACGCAGGGTGCTCGCCTCATCGGCGATCTCCGACGCCTGGGCGCGGGCGGAGGTGTCCACCCGGGCGATAGGTCCGGAACCAGGGGTGAGGGTGGGGGGCAGTGTGGCGGTCGCGCTCGGTGCGACGGCGAGACATCCGAGCGCGAAGGCCGGGCCGACGAGCAGGGCGATCAGGCGTGCCGTGGAGGAGGGACGTACGTGTGTCACGGCTCTGGCACCTCCCGAGGTGTCGCGTGCTCGTGCTGTTCGTCCCCCGACTACTGTCTCCGTGTTCTATGGAGTGTAGGCGGTCGGGTCCGGCCCGGCCGCTCGTCGGGGCAACCCAGGGTGAGACACGCGCCACACCCGAGGGCCGGCGCCCCCGGTGGCCGGACCGCCTCGTCTGTCAGTCCGCGGGTCTAGGGTCACGGGCATGGGTGAGGAGTCCAGAATCATCGTCGACGACCAGGCCTCGGTCCCCCTGCCCCCTCGCTGGTCGCCGTCATCGCTCAACACTTTTCTGAAGTGCCCCCTGTCCTACTGGTGGCAGTACGCGCAGGGCTGGCGATCGGCTCCCACGTCCGCGATGGAGGCCGGAACCCTCGTGCACGGAGTGCTCGAGGAGTTGATGTCCCTTCCTCCGCAGGAGCGCACCGTCGACCGGGCGAGGGACTCCTATGGAATCCAGGCCGCTGAACTCGCGGAGCGGCTCGACCCGCGGGTCGACGCGGCCGATCTGAGGGCCCGGGCCGGCACCGCGATGACGTCGTACTTCGCGCTGGAGGATCCGTCGACGGTGGACGTCGTCGCCGACGGTCTTGAGCATCGCGTCGAGGCTGAGATCGGCGGCGTCCGGATCACCGGGTCCGTCGATCGAATCGACTTCGCCGTTGGCGGGGTGCGCGTCCTGGATTACAAGACGGGGGGCGCGAAGCCGCGCTACGCCGAGGCCTACTGGCGTCAGCTCCTCCTGTATTCGCGGATGCTCAGCGAGGAGGGCCTCGACGTCGCCGAGATCACGCTGATGTATCTCGGCGAGCCTGCCCGCGTGCTCTCCCGGCCGGTGCCGGCCTCGGCCCTGGCGCGTGCGGAGGCTGATCTGGAGCGCGCTGCGGAGGAGCGCGCCACCTTCGATGAGACGTCGAGCTGGGTGGCCCGCACCAGCGGCCTGTGCGGACACTGCCCGTTCCGAGGTGTGTGCCCGGCCTGGTCGCGTTCCGCCGTTCCCGTGCCCGGCAGTTCCGAGAGCACCCGCCAACTCGATCGCAACTCGGCGGTGGACCACCGACCCCGTCAGCCGGAACCCTCGCCCGCGGAGGAGCCGTCGTGACCGAGCGCGACCTGCTGCTGCTCGCTGTTCCGGACTGGGAGCCGCCGTGGCCGGTGGACTCCTCGGGCAGCTATGTGCGAGTGACGACGAGCATGCTGCGCGGTCGGTCCTGTGCCGAGCAGACCGCCCGCAAGGCGCGGCCGGACTCCTTCCCCTCGGGTGACCGCTCGCGCGAGCCGGCTGGAGTCGGGTCCTTCCCTCTCGGGATGGTGTTCGAGGCTGTGTCGTCGCTGCTGTCAGCCCCGATCGAGCCGGGTGCCGATGCCGGCGAACTCATCCACGCCACCGTGCGCCGCGCGGTCGAGGAGAACTGGCAGGACTGGCCAGCCGAGTCCATCCCTGCCATCGAGGCCGGTGTGGCGGGTTACCTGGAGGCCGTGGAGTCCCTGCTTCTCTCGGGGGAACTCGTCCCCGGCCGAGTGGTGACCGACCTCGTCGTCGAGGCGGCATCCACGACCGGCGGACCCGATGAGCGGGAAGCGTCCGTGGGTCGCCTCGAACGTGTCGAACTGTGGACCTGGGCCATCCACCATCTCAGCGCCGACGGTCGGGTGCGGGAGGTCCACCTCCTGCGCTGGCAGGACGCCACCTCATCGACGCTCAGCGACGCCGAGATCGCCGGCATCGCCGAGATCGCGTCCGCGGGCGTGGTCGCCGCGCACGCGAAGTGGTACCAGCGGTTCATCCCCCTGCCTGATGCCGAGCAGCCTCCCGTACCGGAGCGGGTGGTGGTGCGCCTCATCGGTGTCCTCGACGGATCGTCGGATGTGCGGTTCGACGGCACGGTCGACCAGGCCCACGCGCTTTTCACCCAGCAGGTGCCCGGCGCCCTGACCGTCCTCGCGGGAGGGTCCACCCGACCCTCGCACGCCTGTGCCGGGTGCAACGTCCGTGAGGTGTGTCCGGGTCTGCCGGCCATGCCCGGTCTCCTCGGGGTCGCAGGCTTCTCACCCACCACGCGCTCGCTGTCGCCGAGCATGCTGCGCACTCATCGGGCGTGTGCGCGCCAGCTGTACCTGACCCGCGATCTCGGCCTGCCTCGCGAGCGGCAGGCGGGCTCGGCAGCTCTGCGCCGCGGCACCGAGGTGCATGAGTGGTTGCGGCGCGCGCACGAGCGGGGCCGCGCCTGCCGAGCGGAGGACCTTCCCGAATGGTCGGTCGAGCCGGCGGCGAGTGCGTCGGTCGTGGGCCCTTCGGATCCGGTGCCTGAGCGGCCGTTGCACGAGGAGTTGGGCTGGAGTCGGGAGGAGTATCAGGACTACCTGCCCTATCTGCGCCAGCATCTGGACCACTGCCCTTGGGCGCTCGACGGTGTCGAGGCGGTGCTCGGAGAGCTCGACATCACCGTGTGGGACACCGACGCGAACGTGGTCTTCAGCACGCGGCCGGACTCAGCTCATCTTGGGGCCGATGGTCGCTGGACGCTGCGGGAGACGAAGACGCTCAGCCCCCGTCATCTCCCCACGGATCCCACCGACCTGTTGGGCGCCTACCCCCAGGTGGCGGCGGCCATCTGCCTGCTCGCCGACGGCTACCGTCCCGACGCCCAGCCGCAGGAGGAACCGGGTCGGGTCGACTTGGAACTGCTCGGCGTCGACGAGGGCCACGTGGTGTCCTACGACGCCTCGGACCCCTACGTCGTCCTGGTGGCGCGGACGGCCCTTGCCGACCGCGCCGACCCCTGGCTGCACGACACCGTCCACGCAGTGGGCGAGCACGCGCCCTGCCATTCGTGCGAGGTGACCCGGTGGTGCGCGGACCGCCCTGAAGGCGCTCTGTCCCCCGGAGCGGGAATCCCCCTGGCCGAGCTCGTCACCGATGCCGCATGGCACACCACTGCTCCGGAACATCACCTGCGTGAGGCCGAGGGCGCGGCCATGGACGATGACGAGGAGTTCCCATTCTGACGCCGACGTAAGTGAACGCCTCAGCGCGGCTCGGGCGCTCGCCGCCAGAGGATGAACGCCGCCGCAATGGTGATCATGCCGGCCACGACGGTCGCGAACATTCGGGAGTCGAGGGTGTCGACGACCGTGCGACCGGGCAGGGACAGCAGGGTGAGGACCATCAGAGTGACGCCGACCACCGCGATCGGATAGTTCGCGAACAAGAAGGCCAGAAGCAGGAAGACGCCGATCCCGACGTAGATCGGGATCGCGATGTCACTGTCGCTGATCCCGTCGATGAGGAGGGCGGTGACCGCGACGCCCAGTGCGGTGCCGAGGATCCGCTCCACGACCCGGGTGACCGTCCCCTGGGCGTCGGGCTTGGACATCCACACGATCGTCATCGGGATCCAGTAGGGGTGGGGCCACGCGACGGCTTCAGCGATCGCCGAGCCGACGACAAGTGCGGCGGCGAGCCGGATGGCGTGGTGGAGGAAGAGGTCATCGACCCGTCGCCGCGGGTCCAGGCGAGCCACCCAGGACTCCGGATGCTCCGTACGCTGCCCCAGCGGTCGCGGTGAGCGGATCAGCGCCGGCACGGTCGACACCAGCAGGTGCAGCACACTGCCTGCCGCCATGAGGAGGGCGGACTGAACTGCCTGCGCGGGGGTCGCGTCCACCCCCGCGAAGACGGTGTAGACCACCATGGCGAGGATCCCGATCAGCATGCCCCGGGTCCCGAGGGCCCCGGCGTAGCCGCCGGCCAGTCCGACGCAGGCGACGATGATCAGCTCGTACCAGCGCCACGACGAGACCAGACCGCCAAGCAGCGTCGCCCCAGCCAGCCATGGCACCGTCCACGCCATGGCGCGGACGCGGACGTCGAAGGCTCCGGTGAGGTTGAGGATTCCTGTGAAGGTGACACCGATGACGAGCGGCAGGGCTGAGGTCTCTGAGCCGATGGCGATGCACAGAACCGTCAGGGCCGCGGCCAGGACCGCGGTGATGACAGCCTTGCGGTGGTGCATGTCCGGGCGTCGGATGCGTGCGGTGCCGAGGAGGATCTCGCGGGCGCCGGCCACGTTGGGCAGGGTAGTGCGACGGGACGGTGGACGTGGTCCGATCAGGCCAGTGGGATCCGCACCGTCAGGCAGGCACCGCGCCGGTCGAGGTGCGGCAGCAGGGAGTAGTCGCCGCGGCTCACCTCGTCGAACAGGGTGGTGCCCAGACCTGCAGGGCCCTGATCCTGGAGTCCTTCCCCGTCATCGTCCACCACGATCGTCAGGCCGTCCCGCGAGGGTTCCACGGTCAGGTCGATGGCCACGGTGTCGGCAAGGCCGTGCCGGCAGGCGTTGGCGACCGCCTCCTCGATGACGCGCACCACACCATCGTGAAGGGGCTCGTCGATGTCGTCGATGTCAGCGTCCATCCGGACGGTGATGGCCGACATGACGCGCCAGGGGTCCACGGCCGCATCGACGCGTCCGCGCAGAGACCTGTGACCGGGCTCGGCGTCGCGCAGCCGCTCGGATGCGTAGCCGAGGAGATCCTGCCGTCGCCGAGCATCGGGTTCCCCTTCGGCGGCAGTGAGGAGCCCGACGACGGAATCGAGTCGCGATCGCTCGTCCTCGGATGCTTCGTCGCGGACGCGTCCGGCAAGGACCGTGAGTCCGGCGATCGTCACCCGCTGACCCTCGATCCGATCCGCCGAGGCCGAGCGGAAGACCACCAGGCACTCCGACCGCAGATCCCGGATAGCCCCGCGGCCGGAGGTGATCACGATGGCCACGCCGAGGAAGATGATGGAGGCGAGGCTCTCTAAGGCGGAGGGGTCGGGATCACTGATGGGGCTCACGCCCAGGAGCCACCCGATGTCGAAGCCGTGCAGGTAGGCCACGGCGAGGACCTCCACGGCCACGACGCCCAGGATGAAGGCCAGTCCGCGCGGACGTCTCCCCACTCCTAGGTTCGCCAGGGCGAGGACTCCGGCGACGCTCGCGGCAAGTCCGAGAGAGGCCAGCACACCCCAGGCACCCAGTCGGCTCAGGCCGTCCGGCACATAGGCCACGGCGACGATCAGGGTGATGACGGCGATGCTGAACGGCTGGCGGGTGACCAGGCGACCCGCCACCGTGCGCAGGCGTGGTGCCGGGTATCGAGACTCGGCCACTGCGCGCAGGCGGGAGCTCAGCCCTGGTGATCCGTCCTGATGCTCGGTCCGGAGCGTCGCGGACAGTGCCCACCAATCGTCCAGTGCGACGAGGGCGTCGTTGTCGTCCGGTTGTCCGGGCAGGGGGATGGGCCGACCGGGCGCATCGTCGGACCGGGCGAGGACCTGGCTCAGTGAGGTGACGACCGCCATCTCCTCCAGCCACTGGGTCTCCAGGAGGACGGCCTCGTCGACCAGCGCATCGTGTTCGACGGTGAACCGCTCACGGTCATCCAGCAGCAGGGTCACCGTGGTGCACCAGACAAGGGCACCGATGGCGAATCCGACCGTGGTGCTGAGGGACACGATCGAGGGCAGGAGACCCAGCGCGTGCGCGGTCGCTGTCAGGCCCAGAGCGAAGACGACGCCGAGGCCGAGGTGGTACGCCACGACGAGCGGAACGGCGACGGGCCGGACAGCGCGATGGCGCAGCACGGTCACATGAGCGAGGAGGGTGTAGGCGCAGATGAGGGCGACACCGACGAGGGCGGAGAGAAACCAGGCCATGCTCTCGTCCGGCAGCACCGGTCGGGCTCCGATCGACGTGCCGGCGAGGGTGACCACGACGAGCATGAGGCCACCGCCCAGGAGGGTGGCCTGCCAGGAGATCGCCCAGCGCCCACCGAGGCGTTCGCGCCAGGAGGGTGCGTGGTCATGCGATCGGGTCGCCATCGCAGTTCTCGGAAAGGGTCGTTGTTCTACTGGCGACGGATGACGGACTGGCCGACGAGATCGAAGTAGGCCTGGGCGATGAGGACCCGGAGGTTCTCGGTGGGGCCGGCGTTGAGATCGAGCTGCTTGGCCAGGCGGGCGACGGCCTTGGCCACCGCCGGCTCGGTGAGCGTGCGGCGACGCGCGATCTCCGCGTTCGAGCAGCCTTCGGCGACGAGGCGCATCACTTCCACCTGGTTGTCGCTGAGTGCCCGCCCACCCGTGAGTCCCTTCAGGCCGTCGACGTGCTTCCGATTGGCGCAGGGCGCCTCGAGCACGGTGCTGATCGCTCCGTCGAGGAAGTCCACGTTGGCGACCGAACGCTTGGACAAGAAGATCGCGCCGACCGGCAGTTCGCGATTCGCGCCCAGGAGACGTGGATCCTGATAGGAGGACAGGACGATGACCGCGACTGACGGCATGCGCTTGCGCAGGGCGTGGGCCAGATCGATGCCGTTGGGTCCGCCGCCGAGGTCGAGGTCGAGGATGGCCAGATCCGGGGCCGTGACCTGGGCGAGCCTCATGGCGGTGGC
>JAURME010000131.1 GCA_030830865.1 Candidatus Nanopelagicales bacterium
GGCCCCCATCGCGAACTCCGGGTTCCCGGGCACGCCCAACTTGCGGACCACGAGCACGTCGAGTTCGGCGTCCAACGCCTCGGCGACGGGCAGGGCCACCGGCAGGCCTCCGCGGGGCAATGCCAGAACGAGGGGCCGTGGCCGCCTGTAGGTCATCAGCGAACGGGCCAGTTGACGCCCGGCGTCAGTGCGATCGCGGTACATCGCCCACCTCCACCATCGAGCGTGGCACCGGCGGGGCGTCAGGGGGAGGGCGAGGAGTGGGGATGCCCGGTCATGGTGCGGGCAGAACTGAGCACGGCCGGGGTTCCCCTGCCGTCGGCGGCGATGAGCGGTCCTGACTAGACTCGGGCGGTCTGTGGCGGGGCTGTCGCGACGTGTCTGCCCGGTTCAGAACGGGGCGTAGCGTAGTGGCTAGCGCGCCTGCTTTGGGAGCAGGAGATCGGGAGTTCGAATCTCCCCGCCCCGACCACTCAGTGCTGGAGCCCCAGCCCTGGGAGCCCCACGATCCGAAAGAAGTGAAGCAGTGAAGAGCGACGTCGAGACCCTGTCCCCGACCCGAGTGAAGCTGACGGTCGAGGTGCCGTTCGAGGAGCTCCAGCCGAGCATGGATGCGGCCTATGCGCGCATCGCGCAGAGCGTCACCATCCCGGGCTTCCGCAAGGGCAAGGTGCCTGCTCGGATCATTGAGCAGCGCTTCGGGCGTGGCGCGGTCCTCGAGGAGGCCGTCAACGACGCGCTGCCGAAGGCCTATGACGACGCCATCCGCGAGCACAAGATCGTCCCCCTGGGCCAGCCCGAGGTCAACCTCGACGAGCTCGAGGACGGCAAGGCGCTGTCGTTCACCGCTGAGGTCGACGTTCGGCCGGAGTTCGACATCCCGTCGTACGACAGCCTGACGGTCACCGTCGCGAACGTGGAGGCCACCGATGAGGACGTCGACGAGCAGCTCGACCAACTGCGTGGACGCTTCGCGAGCCTGAAGGACGTCGACCGCGCCGCGGCGGACGGCGATGTCCTTCTCGTCGACATCTCCGGCGCCACGGCGGAGGGAGACGAGGTCGAGGACCTCAGCGGCCAGGCGCTGTCTTACGAACTGGGCACCGACGGGATGCTCCCCGGGTTCGACGACGCTGTCCGCGGTGCGTCGGCCGGAGACACCCGCACCCTGGAGTTCACTCCGCAGAACGGTGACTGGGCCGGCATCCCGCTGACGGCGACCGTCGTCGTCTCCGGCGTCCGCGAGCGTGAGCTACCGGCCCTGGACGACGACTTCGCCCAGCTGGCCAGTGAGTTCGACACCGCCGATGAGCTCCGCGAGGACATGCGCGAGCGGTTGAAGCGAATGAAGCGTCTGGAGCAGGGTGCCGAGGCCCGCAACAACGTGCTCGACGTGCTCATGGAGTCGGTGGACATCCCGCTGCCGGAGAACCTGATCACGGCAGAGGTCGAGGCGCACTTCGAGGACGGTCACGACTCCGGTGAGGAGCACCGCCAGGAGGTCGAGGAGAACACCCGGCAGGCCCTGAAGAGCCAGTTCGTGCTCGACAGGATCGCCGAGGTCGAGGAGATCTCCGTGGGTGAGTCCGAGCTCTCCGCGTGGCTGATCCAGCAGGCACCCCGCTACGGCATGAGCCCCGATGCCTTCGCCAAGGCGCTCGTCGAGGCGAATCAGGTCCCGATGGCCATGCAGGACATCCGCCGGGCCAAGGCCCTCGCTCTCGTTCTCGAGGCGGCCTCGGTCGTCGATGCCGATGGCAACGCCGTGGACCTCAAGGCCCTCGACGACGAGATGAACGCGGCCATGATGGCCCAGGCTGCCATGGCCCAGGCCGCCGAGTAGGCGTCGTCGACCCGTTCCCGTACGCGAGTGGTCAGTTGTCGGGGTGCCGGAGCACTCGAGCACCCCGACAACTGACCACTCGCGAGCATTCGGCTCACGGCGAACTCGGGACCGACTGGGGAAGCCCGGCGCGCCCCCGCGCGTTAGGGTCGTATGACGGCTTCCGACGGGAAGTCCTGATCAGGAGGCTGCAGTGGGTGACATCTTCACGACCGGCGGCACAGCGCCTGTGGGGCGCGGTGCAGGCGGTGGCATGACCGGCTTCGGCGACATGCTCGACGAGCGGCTGCTCCGTGAGCGCATCATCTGGCTCGAGGGCCCGGTCATGGACGAGAACTCCAACCGAATCGCCAAGCAGCTGCAGGTGCTGGCTGCCGAGGATCCCGAGCGCGACATCTCGCTGTACATCAACTCCCCGGGCGGCTCCATCAGCGCCGGAATGGTCATCTACGACACCATGCAGCTGATCCCGAACGACGTCGCCACCGTGGCGATGGGCCTGGCGGCCAGCATGGGGCAGTTCCTGCTCTGCGCCGGTGCCGCGGGCAAGCGCTACGCAACTCCGAACACGCGGATCATGATGCACCAGCCCTCCGGCGGCCTTGGGGGCACGGCGAGCGATATCAAGATCCAGGCGGAGCAGATGCTCTTCATCAAGAAGCGCATGGCCAACCTCATCGCCGAGCACACCGGCCAGACCCTCGACCAGATCGAGGCCGACTCCGACCGCGACCGTTGGTTCGACGCCGACGAAGCTCGCGAGTACGGGATCATCGACCACGTCTATTCCACGGCCGCGGATGCACCCAAGGGCGGCAAGGGAGGCAGCAAGTGAACGCCGAGACCTTCGCCCTCCGCGCCGCTGAGCGCACCGCGGGCCAGCAGAGCCGCTACATCCTCCCGGAGTTCCGCGAGCGCAGCGCGAATGGCGAGCGGGTGCACAACCCGTACACCAAGCTGTTCGAGGAGCGCATCATCTTCCTCGGCGTTCAGATCGACGACGCCTCAGCCGACGATGTCATGGCACAGCTGCTGACGCTGGAGTCCCTGGATCCCGATCGGGACATCCAGATCTACATCAACTCACCCGGTGGCTCGTACACCGCGATGACGGCGATCTACGACACCATGCAGTTCGTCAAGCCGCAGGTGCAGACCGTGTGCCTGGGTCAGGCAGCGAGCGCGGCGGCGGTCCTGCTGGCCGCGGGAAGCCCCGGCAAGCGCTTCGCCCTCCCGCATGCCCGAATCCTCATCCACCAGCCCTACACCGAGGGCGGCGGTCAGGGATCGGACATCGAGATCCAGGCCAACGAGATCATCCGCATGCGCGAGGAGATGGAAGGCATCATCGCCAAGCACACCGGCAAGTCGCCGGAGGACATCGCCAAGGACATCGAGCGCGACAAGATCCTCACCGCGGAGGCAGCCAAGGAGTACGGGATCATCGACGCGGTGATCTCCAGCCGCAAGGCCTGATCCGGCGGACGGCGGATCAGTCGAGCAGCGTGAGTCGCTTGGCCCGCTCATAGGCGGAGTCCCGGCTGTGGGTCCGCAGTGCGCGCATGGCGTGCTGCATGTCCTGCTTGACGCTGGACACGGAGACGTGCAGTTGCCGGGCGATCTGCGAGTTCGAGTGCCCCGCACCCACGAGTGTGAGGACCTGCTTCTGTCGAGGGCTGAAGGCCAACGACCATTCCCGCTGTTGGGAGGTCAGCGATGACTCAACGATTCTTGACCGCGGATGGGTGAGCCACAAGCCCAGGGCGTAGCTCAGTGACGTGAGGAGCGCTCCGGCATCCTCGGTGTCGGGCCAGACTTCGCGGGTGACGAACCCCAGACAGCCGACGACAGAGTGGGAGTGCCGCAGGGGGACGTTGATGACCGATTCGGTCGCCAGGGCTGCCAGTTCGTCGTCCAGATACCCCTCGTCGAGGGCGTCCACGAAGCGGCGTCCGAAACCCGCGGCCTGGTCGATGCGGATCTTGTCGTCCCCTACGGCGTGGGCTGGTGGCACATCGAGGCTGAGGGGGATGACCGAGTAGCGGTCGATGAGGTCGGGGGGCCAGCCGGCATGCCCGATCGACGCCAGGCTCGCACCGTCGACCAGCACCCACAGTGATCCTGCAGTCATCCCCATGTTGAACAGCGGGCCGGAAGCCAGCGCCTGGAGAATGTCCTCGGCTGAGGGGTAGGTGTTGAGGTAGCGAAGGAAGACCGGGAGGTACCCCGCGGAATCGCTGGGTGACTGTCGGGTGGTTCTCTTCTCCGCACTCATGTCGGCCCTTCGGGGGAGAGCAGTCCGAGGACGTGGGCACTCTCGGCGGCCGCGAGTCGGTCAGCGGCATGCAGATGGGCCATGGCCCGGGTCAGGTCCTGCTTGACGGTGGAGACCGAGACCTGAAGCTGTGCGGCAATAGCCGTGTTGGTTCGACCCTGACGCACCATCGTGAGAATCGCGATCTGCCGCGGTGTCACATCCGGATCCGCCTGTGCGCGAATGGTCTCGGCCACAGGGACACCGCTGTCGGGGTGGGTGAGCCACAGGCCGAGAGCGTGGGAGATGAAGTCGAGAACGGCAAACTCGGAGGCATCCCACGACGGAGTCGTGACGCACACGACGGCGAAGGCACCCACGGGACGGCCGTTGCTGATGATGGGAGCAGTGGCAAGACTCCCGTCGGGCAACCTCTCAAAGAGCGGGCGCCAATGGCTCTCCCTGCGCCAGACCATCAGGTATTCGTCGTTGATTGCGGCGTTGGTCAGGGTGAGGGTCTGGCCAGTGCGGAACGACTCGACCACCGGGTAGTCCACCGTGAGGGCCACGGGTGCCATCCCGTCCATCTCCGCCGCCTCGTACCCGTGGAAGCCATGGACGACGAGTTCGTGATCGCGGTGCCACAGCACGACGGCGGCTGAGGCGTCGAGGAGTGCGCCCGGGCCTTCGACGATCGCACGGGCGACGTCGTCCGGGTGCGCCGAACGGCTGAGAGCAGACAGGAGGATGGACATCCTGCTCAGCGCCGTTGTCACCTGATCCCCCTGAGTCCGTGAGTGCTCCTGCGAGACTAGTGAGCGCCGCGAGCGCTCGGGAGGGCTCCGAGGCATTTCACCGCTGATTCGGCGCGGCGTGTGGGTGCATAGCGCAGGCTCCCGGGGTACGGTCGGACCACCTGCGTCGGCATGAGGGCCGTGTGGGCGTTGCACCGTGGAAAGGGACGCGCATGGCACGCATCGGCGAGAGCGGCGATCTGCTCAAGTGCTCCTTCTGCGGCAAGTCCCAGAAGCAGGTCAAGAAGCTGATCGCCGGCCCGGGTGTCTACATCTGCGACGAGTGCATCGACCTGTGCAACGAGATCATCGAGGAGGAGCTTCAGGAGGCCACCGAGTCGTCCTGGGGTGAGCTGCCGAAGCCTCGCGAGATCTTCGAGTTCCTCGATCAGTACGTCATCGGCCAGGACACCGCCAAGAAGTCCCTGTCGGTCGCGGTCTACAACCACTACAAGCGTGTCCAGGCCGAGCAGTCCGGCTCTGAGCGGAGCAAGGACGAGCGGGTCGAGCTCGCCAAGTCGAACATCCTGCTGCTGGGTCCCACGGGTTCGGGCAAGACCCTGCTGGCCCAGACCCTGGCCCGCATGCTCAACGTGCCCTTCGCCATCGCCGATGCCACCGCGCTGACCGAGGCCGGCTACGTCGGCGAGGACGTCGAGAACATCCTGCTCAAGCTCATCCAGGCCGCGGACTACGACGTCAAGCGGGCCGAGACCGGCATCATCTACATCGACGAGATCGACAAGGTCGCGCGCAAGAGCGAGAACCCATCGATCACTCGAGACGTCTCCGGCGAGGGTGTCCAGCAGGCGCTGCTGAAGATCCTCGAGGGCACCACCGCGTCTGTTCCTCCGCAAGGTGGTCGCAAGCATCCGCACCAGGAGTTCATCCAGATCGACACCACGAACGTTCTGTTCATCGTCGGCGGTGCCTTCGCCGGACTCGATCACATTGTCGAGGAGCGCCTCGGCCAGAAGCAGCTCGGCTTCACCTTCGACATCGTCGACGGCGAGCGCGTCGACAGCGACCGCAACCCCGACGACATCTTTAGCCATGTGATGCCCGAGGACTTGCTTCGCTTCGGCCTCATCCCGGAGTTCATCGGCCGCCTGCCGGTGTTCACGGCCGTGTCCAAGCTGGATCGCGAGGCGCTGGTGGCAGTCCTCACCGAGCCGAAGAACGCGCTCGTGAAGCAGTACCAGCGGCTCTTCGAACTCGACGGGGTCGAGCTGGAGTTCGACGCGGATGCTCTGGACGAGGTTGCCGATCAGGCCCTGGATCGCGGCACAGGTGCCCGTGGTCTGCGCGCGATACTCGAGGAGATCCTCCTCAACGTCATGTACGACATCCCCAGCCGAGAGGACGTGGAGAAGGTCGTGGTGACGTCCGAGGTGGTCACGGCGAAGGCCGCGCCAGCGATCGTCACGCGTTCGACGACAACTCGCCGCGAGCGCCGGGACAAGTCCGCGTAATCCGAGAATTTCCCTGAATATCTTCACAGTATTTCTCGGTGAAATTCCCGACTAATTGATTAATTCTGTTTTTCTGACATAATTCCCGCCATGGCGAAAAAAACCCTGGTCATCGACGACATCTCGGGGGAGACAGGGGCTCGGACGCGACGGTTCTCGTTGGACGGCAGCGACTATGAGATCGATCTGACCGATGCCTCCTTCGCGGACCTTCGCTCGGCCCTGAAGCCATTCATCAAGGCAGGGCGTGCCGTGAGTGGTGCAGGTTCCGCGCCGCGCCGCACGTCTTCGAGCAAGCGCAAGCCCGCCAAGCGACGACGCTCGTCGGGAAAAGCCCCGACCGAGGCTGCAGTGATCCGGGCATGGGCACGGGCCAAAGGCATGGCCGTCACCGAGCGTGGGCGCGTGGCGCCCGAGCTGCGCTCGGCCTGGGAGGCGGCGGGCTCACCCCGCTAGCACTCGTTGCTGCGTCAGTAATTGGGACCTCCCATCAGCGGGAGACCCCACGGTCTGACGCAGCAACGAAGGTCGGTCAGCCCAGGAACTCGTCGCGAAGGGCCTGCGCACTTTCGACGACGATGCCCGGCCCCGGATCGACGATCCAGCTGACGTTCATCATGCCGAGCTCCCGGAGGTCGACGTTCGCGTCGGCCACGGCGATGAGGTGCGTGTCAGGTCCCGCGATGGCGCTCGCGGTTTGCTGGATCGTCAGGGTGTCGACGCCGGACGGCCCCTGGACGACATGCTGGGGGAACACGACCGCCCAGCGTCGCCAGCCGTACAGGTCACCGGGATCGGCCGCGGCTGCCGCTCCCGCGGTGACCGCGAGGTGGACGCCCCGGTCGGCGAGCAGTCGCAGGGCCTGACCGCTGCCGAGGGGAATCGTGTCGAGCAGCAGCACCGTCCGGGCGCATTCCGCGCGGTTGAGGAAGGGCGTCACGAGGTTCGGCATGGCGAACTTGCCGGCCTCTGCGGTGAGGAGAAGGGGCGGCACCCAGGCCATGACGGGAAGGTCTGGCTTCCGGGTCTCAGCAGCGGCGTGGAGGAGCCCGCGGACCTCATCGAGGGTGGCCTGCGCTCCCTGCGCCGCAAGTTCGACCTGCCGGCTGATGACGATCCGGAAGGCTTCCGGGGTCGATGCATCGACCGTTCCCACCGTGCGAAGCCAACTGACAGACGCCGATAGGGCCGCCACCGTCCCGTCGTCCACGTCGATGACCGGAGTGACCTCGACGGGAAAGCGGCGAATGCCGTCCTGCTGCTGGGCTGCTCGGTCGCGTGTGATGAGGTCCAGGACATCGACCGCCGTGACGGGGGTCTCGGGTGCGTCGATGATGTCCGACGGTGAGAAGTCATACGCGAGCACTGTGTCGATGGTGAACGGGTCGCGGCTGGCCTGATCCGTCGCGAGCCGCTCACGGGCGGTGGCGATCAGTCCGTCGCAGGTGAAGTCATCGACCTGATGGGCGGCGTAGCCGAAGGACACGCTGACGTGGACGTCGACATCCACGCGCGCGCTTGACACGGCGCCGTGGTCATTGATGTGCTGCTGGAGGCTGCGCAGGAGGCTGATCTGGTTGCGGATGATGGGGCCGCCACCCAGAGCGACCCAGACGCGGCCTGGCTCCTCGTAGGCGACGAAGACGTCGTGACCGGCGAACTCGGAGCTGCCGACGGCCAGGCGCATGACCTGGCCGACGGCGGCCTGCTCGAACTTGCCGCCGGCGAGGGCCCCGAACTCGTCGATGGCGTAGACAGCGATGAGAAGTGAGCTCGACTGTGGGCTGGCATCGGCCTGCACCTTCATGCGGAGCACGGCCTCCTCGAAGGCGGACATGCTCGGCCAGCGGGTGACGGGTGTGAACATGTCGTCGAAGGCAGCAGAGACGCGATTGTCGTCGGAAGCGAGGACCGGAACGAGCAGGGTCTGCGTGGCGAGGTCGGTGAAACGCCTCACGAGGGTCTTCGAGCGACTGATGAACCATCCGGGCCACAGCCAGCCGGCGACGGTGACGCTGCTGGTGCTGGGGTGTCCGGGGAC
>JAURME010000015.1 GCA_030830865.1 Candidatus Nanopelagicales bacterium
GCCGGAGGAGTGCGAGGTCTTCATCGTCGAGGGGGACTCGGCCGGTGGCTCGGCCCGTCAGGGACGTGATCCGCGCACCCAGGCGATCCTGCCCATCCGCGGCAAGATCATCAACGTCGAGAAGGCCCGCATCGACAAGGTCCTCGGCAACAACGAGGTCCAGGCCCTCATCTCGGCCCTGGGTACCGGCATCCAGGACGAGTTCGACATCAACCGGCTGCGCTACCACAAGGTCGTGCTCATGGCCGACGCCGATGTCGACGGCCAGCACATCCGCACCCTGCTGCTCACCCTGCTCTTCCGGTTCATGAAGCCCCTCGTCGAGCACGGGTACGTGTATCTCGCTCAGCCGCCGCTGTACAAGATCAAGTGGTCGCGGGAGCTCGCCGACTTCGCCTACACCGAGCGTGAGCGCGAGGCGCTCATCGAGGCCGGCATCGCCGCCGGTCGGCGCCTGCCCAAGGAGGAGGCGATCCAGCGCTACAAGGGCCTCGGTGAGATGAATGCCGATGAGTTGTGGGAGACCACAATGGATCCGTCGCAGCGGATCCTGCAGCAGGTGACCATCGACGACGCCGCGCAGGCCGATGAGATGTTCAGCGTGCTCATGGGCGAGGACGTCGAGTCCCGCCGGAACTTCATCCAGCAGAACGCCCGCGACGTCCGGTTCCTCGATATCTGACCACCCGCATGGGCCCACCGGCCCGACACCCCTGACCTTCCCGACCACCGACCCGAGGGAGACCCCACGTGGCTGACGACATCGAGACGATCGACGAGACCGGTCCTGGACCACACGGACGCATCGACCCTGTCGATCTGCAGACCGAGATGCAGCGGTCCTACCTGGACTACTCGATGTCGGTCATCGTGTCCCGTGCCCTCCCAGACGTGCGCGACGGCTTGAAGCCAGTGCACCGCCGAGTGCTCTACGCGATGTACGACGGCGGCTACCGCCCGGACCGCAACTTCTCCAAGAGCGCCCGGGTCGTCGGCGACGTCATGGGCAACTACCACCCGCACGGTGACAGCGCGATCTACGACGCTCTCGTGCGGCTGGCCCAGCCGTGGAGTCTGCGGAACCCGCTCGTCCAGGGACAGGGCAACTTCGGCTCCCCCGGCAACGACCCGCCGGCCGCTCAGCGCTACACCGAGTGCCGCATGGCCCCGCTGGCCATGGAGATGGTGCGCGACATCGATGAGGAGACGGTCGACTTCGGCCCCAACTACGACGGACGCACCCTCGAACCACGCGTCCTGCCGAGCCGGTTCCCGAACCTGCTGGTCAACGGCAGTTCCGGCATCGCGGTGGGTATGGCCACCAACATCCCGCCTCACAACCTGCGTGAGGTCGCCGAGGCTGCCCAGTGGCTGCTGGCCCACCCGGACGCGGAGCGACTCGAGCGGCAGGAAGCCCTCATGGGCATCGTGCAGGGGCCGGACTTCCCGACCGGTGCCCTGATCGTCGGCCGCAAGGGCATCGAGGACGCGTACCGCACGGGCCGGGGTTCGATCACGATGCGCGCGGTCGTCGAGGTCGAGGAGGACTCCCGGGGTCGTCAGATCCTCATCGTCACCGAACTGCCGTACCAGGTGAACCCCGACAACCTGCTGCTGCGCATCGCCGAGCTCGTCGGCGACGGAAAACTCACCGGGATCTCCGACGTGCGCGACGACTCCTCGTCCCGCACGGGCATGCGCCTCGTCATCGAACTCAAGCGCGATGCGGTGGCCCAGGTCGTCCTGAACCAGCTGTACAAGCACACACAGCTGCAGGACAACTTCGGCGCCAACATGCTCGCGCTCGTCGACGGCGTGCCGCGCACGCTCACCCTCGAGCAGTTCGTCCGGCACTGGATCTCCCACCAGATCGAGGTCATCCAGCGACGCACCCGCTACCGCCTGCGCAAGGCCGAGGAGCGCGCGCACATCCTGCGCGGCTATCTCAAGGCCCTCGACGCCCTCGACGAGGTCATCGCACTGATCCGTGCGTCGGCCACCGTCGAGGATGCACGCGCAGGCCTGATGGAGCTGCTCGAGATCGACGAGCTGCAGGCCACCGCGATCCTCGACATGCAGTTGCGGCGACTCGCGGCTCTGGAGCGCCAGAAGATCATCGACGAGTTCGACGAGCTGATGTCCCGCATCGCCGACTACAACGACATCCTCGCCAGTGAGGAGCGGCAGCGCACGATCGTCAGCGAGGAGCTCGCGGAGATCACCGACAAGTTCGGCGATGACCGGCGCACGCAGTTCGCGCCATGGGACGGCGATGTCACCGACGAGGACCTCATCGCCGAGGATGACGTCGTCATCACCATCACATCCGGTGGTTACGCCAAGCGCACCAAGCTCGACCTCTACCGGTCTCAGCGACGTGGTGGCAAAGGCGTCAAGGGAGCGTCACTGCGCCAAGACGATGTGGTCGAGCACATGTTCGTCACGACCACCCATCACTGGATCCTGTTCTTCACGAACAAGGGTCGCGTCTACCGGGCAAAGGCGTATCAGCTGCCTGATTCCGGTCGCGACGCCCGCGGCCAGCACGTCGCGAACCTGCTGGCCTTCCAGCCGGAGGAGGAGATCGCCCAGGTCCTGGCGATGCCCGATTTCGAGGAGACCAACTACCTCGTCATGGCGACCCGCCGGGGTCTGGTGAAGAAGACGCGCCTGTCGGAGTACGACAAGAACCGTCAAGGCGGACTCATCGCCATCAACCTCGCGGACGATGACGAGCTGATCGCCGCGCGCGTGGTGTCCGAGTCCGACGACCTCCTCCTGGTGTCCCGCAAGGGCATGTCGGCGCGGTTCACCGCCGATGCCGACACCCTGCGTCCGATGGGCCGGGCGACCAGTGGCGTTATCGGCATGCGCTTCCGCGAAGGCGATGCGCTGCTCGCCATGGACGTCATCCGTCCTGACACCTACGTGGTGACCATCACCGACGGCGGCTACGCCAAGCGCACACTCGTCGACGAGTGGGCGCCCAAGGGTCGCGGGATCCTCGGTGTCCGGGCCATGAAGCTCGTGGAGGAGCGCGGTGCGCTCGTGGGCGCCATGGTGTGCGACGAGGACGACCAGCTCTTCGCGATCGCGTCCAATGGTGTGGTCATCCGCACGCGCGTCGGCGAGGTCCGACCCTCGGGCCGTGACACCATGGGCGTGACGCTCATGAACCTGGCCGATGACGTGTCAATCGTCGCCGTCGCCCGTGGTGAGGCCGCGGACGATGAGGGCGATCTCGCCGACGAGGTCGAGGCTGAGGTCGATGGAGCAGCATCGGAGGGTGCTACCGAGGCGGCAGAGGCTGTGTCAGGTGAGGTCGAGGAGGGATCGGACGCATGACCGAGGCAGTCCGGACGCCCAAGCGCGCCCGGCTCTACGTCACCCGCGTCGATCCGTGGTCCGTGACGAAGGCGGCCTTCATGCTGGCCCTGTCCGTCGGCATCATCATCGTCGTAGCGGTCGGCGGCCTCTGGTGGGCGCTCGACGTCACGGGGGTGTTCGTCACCGTGTCGAAGACCGTCGACGATGTCGTGGGCACGGCGGCCACCGGCTTCAACCTCTTGGACTACACGGAATTGAACCGGGTGATGGGCGTGGCGGTCATCGTCGCCTCGATCGAGATCGTTCTGGTCACGATCCTGTCGACCATCTTCGCGATCCTCTACAACCTCACAGTGGGGCTCACTGGCGGTCTCGAGGTCGTCCTGTCCGACGAGGTCTGAACAGTGAAGGGCCTGTCAATCACCGGACTCGTGCTGGGCATCGCGGGCCCCGCGATCATGATCGCTCCACTGCTGGCCGCGCTGGCGTCCGAGGACGGCGTCGTACTGATGCTCCTCCTCCTCACCGTGCCTCTGGGGCTGGCGTTGGGGATCGCCGGCACAGTCCTCGTGATCGTTGCGGCGGCCTTGGCGTTGCGACGCCGCTATCGACCTCGCGCCGTCGCCGTCGTGGGGATCGTGTTGGCCGGTTCGGGCCTGCTGCTCCAGATCCTCGGAGGCCTGGCCTTCTTCGGTCCCGGCTCCGGCGGGGAGGTCCCCGTCCTGGGAACTGGTCTGGTGCTCGGCCTGACCGGCGTGATCATGTGCGGGGTCGTCGGCCTGAATCCCGTCCTGCGTTGGCGCAGGTGAGGGGCTCCCGGGGGCGGTCATAGGGCCCTCGAAACGTGAGATAGCATTGCGGCTCGCACGAGGGCCTATAGCTCAGTTTGGTTAGAGCGCTTCCCTGATAAGGAAGAGGTCGGTGGTTCAAGTCCACCTAGGCCCACCAGCATCCGTTCCCCACCATGCAGGCCCTTTACGTGGCCCCATCATCACTAGGTAGGCTCCGCGTCATGAAGAAGTTACTTCTCCTCATCGTCCTCGCCGGTGTGGGCTACCTCGTCTACCGCCAGATCATGGCCA
>JAURME010000132.1 GCA_030830865.1 Candidatus Nanopelagicales bacterium
GATCCACCGTTGCCGAGGATGACCTCGTAGCCCTCGGGGAGGGAGAACAGTTGGGCCAGCCCGGTGCGCAGACGGCCGACCTCGGACTTCACGGTCTTCTGCCGGTGCGAGGTGCCCAGGTACGACTGCCAGACGCCTGCGAGCGCATCCGTCTGGGCCTTGCGGACCTTGGACGGACCTGCACCGAAGCGACCATCGCTGGGCAGCAGTTCAGCGGGGATACGGATGTCTTCGGGGCTGGCAGCCACAGGTCTTCTCTGCTCTCGTGAGTAGTGGGGATTACGGCAGAACTCTAGTCGCCGTCTAAGGGTGCGAAGGACGAGGGAGGGCCGGGCCGATCGCGGTCGCAGTCAGCGTCAAGTGGCCGGGAATGTCAGCCCCGAGGGTCGACCATGTGGGTGTCCCAGCCCGGTACCTGCTCGGGCGTGCGGGGGCCCGGGCCGACGTACTTGGCGGACGGACGGATCAGGCGCCCGGTCTTCTTCTGCTCGAAGACGTGGGCGCTCCACCCGGCGAGCCGGGCGCAGGTGAACATCGACGTGAACATGTTCGCCGGAACCTCGGCGAAGTCCAGGACGATGGCCGCCCAGAACTCGACATTGGTCTCCAGCACGCGATCGGGACGACGCTCACGCAACTGCCGCAGAGCGGACTTCTCAAGTGCCTCGGCGACCTCGTAGCGGGGAGCATCGAGTTCCCGGGCCGTGCGGCGAAGCACCCGGGCTCGCGGGTCCTCGGCGCGGTAGACGCGGTGACCGAAGCCCATGAGCCTCTCGCCTCGGTCGAGGACGCCCTTGACATAGGCGTCGGCGTCACCGGTGCGTTCGATCTCCTCGATCATCCCGAGGACGCGTGACGGGGCTCCGCCGTGCAGAGGCCCACTCATGGCGCCGACGGCACCGGACATCGCCGCGGCGACATCGGCACCCGTCGAGGCGATGACACGGGCGGTGAAGGTGGAGGCATTCATGCCGTGCTCAGCTGCGGAGACGAAATACGCGTCGACGGCCTGCACGTGCCTGGGATCGGGCTCACCGCGCCACCGGCGCATGAACCGCTCGACGATGGTGTTGGCCTCGTCGATCTGGGACTGCGGGACCATCGGGACACCGATGCCACGGGCCGACTGGGCCACGAAGGACAGTGCCATGACCGACACGTGGGCGAGGTTCTCCCGTGCGGTGTCGTCGTCGATGTCCAGCAGTGGCTTCAGGCCCCAGGCCGGCGCGAGCATGGCGATGGCGGACTGCACGTCGACGCGGACGTCGCCTGAGTGGATCGGGATCGGAAAGGGCTCGGCCGGAGGCAGGCCCGGGTTGAACTCGTTGTCGACGAGGAGGCCCCAGACGTTGCCGAAGGTCACCTTGCCGACGAGGTCCTCGATGTCGACGCCCCGGTAGCGAAGGACGCTGCCGTCGCGGTCAGGTTCGGCGATCTGCGTCTCGAAGGCGACGACGCCCTCCAGGCCGGGCACGAAGTCGGACATCAGGTACTCCCTTGGTTTAGTCGGCGCTCCGGCGTGACCGGTCATCGCGTCCCCTCATTCAACATGGATGCCGGAAACGTGGTGTGATCGGGTCATGAGCCTGTGGACTCCACCCCCGGAGGACAGCCCGCGTCGGCTGGCCGACCTCCGTGTGCACTATGACGCGGGGACGCTCGAGGAGCCTGACCTCGCCGCCACACCCCATGCGCAATTCCACGCCTGGTTCGATGAGGCTGTCGCCGTTGGACTGCCCGAGCCGAACGCGATGATCGTGTCGACGGCGTCGGTCGATGCGCAGCCGTCTGCGCGGACCGTTCTGCTCAAGGAGGCCGACTCACGCGGCTTCGTCTTCTACACGAACTACGGCTCGCGCAAGAGTCACGACCTGTCGGAGAACCCGGGGATCTCCTGCGTGTTCCCGTGGTTCGCGATGCACCGACAGGTGGTTGTGGTCGGTCGCGCCTCCCGGGTGTCACGGGAGGAGGCGGAGGAGTACTTCGCCAGTCGGCCGTACGGCTCCCGCCTTGGTGCCTGGGCGAGTCGACAGTCGACCGTGATCCCCGATCGACAGCCGTTGGAGGACGAGTATCGACGCCTCCAGGACGAGTACCCGGAGGGCTCCGACGTGCCGATCCCCGAGTTCTGGGGCGGCTGGCTGGTGCGGCCGGAGAGCGTGGAGTTCTGGCAGGGTCGGGAGTCCCGACTGCACGACCGGCTGCGGTTCGTGTCATCCAGTGGTGCGGGGGCGGCCCTCGACGACCCGGAGGCCTGGACGGTCGAGCGCCTCTCGCCCTGATCTGTCGTCGGTGCTCTAGCGTGCGCACGTGAGCCGCTTCCTCGCCGACCTGACCCCGCTGCGGGAGAGTCCGGCGTTCCGGCGTATCTGGTTCGCCCACGGCGTCAGCAACATCGGTCAGCAGATGACGGCCGTGGCCGTCGGCCTGCAGGTGTGGGACATCACCCAGTCCAGTTTCATGGTCGGCCTCGTCGGACTGGCTCACCTCATCCCGCTCATCGGCTTCGGCCTGTACGGCGGCACGCTCTCGGACGCCTTCGACCGCCGCACGGTCGGCCTCATCTCCGCCTTGGGTCTTTGGGCCACATCGGTGCTCCTCGTCGTGCAGTCCGTGGCTGACTGGTCCAACGTGTGGGCGCTCTACGTGATCGCCGCTGCGGCGTCGAGCTTCTTCGCGGTCGGCAACCCGGCGCGGCAGGCGATCATCCCGCGGCTCATCCCGACGGAGCTGCTGCCGTCAGCCAACGCCCTCAGCATGATCACGTGGAACCTCGGGTTCACCCTGGGTCCGGTCCTCGGCGGGCTGATCGTCGCCGCCACGGGAACCGTCACCAGCGCCTACGTCGTCGACGTCGTCGCCTTCAGCCTCGTGGCGTGGGCGATGTTCCGCCTGCCGAAGCTGCCCCCGATCGTGGAGGAGGGTGCCGAGCGACCCAAGGCGGGCTGGGCGTCGGTCAAGCAGGGCTTCGAGTTCCTGCGTGGCAAGAAGAACCTGCAGATGACGTTCTACGAGGACATCGTCGCGATGGTCTTCGGCATGCCTCGCGCACTGTTCCCGGCCATCGCGGCGCAGTGGTACGGCGGGACCACGGCCGACGTTGCGCTCGTCCTCGGCCTGCTGACTGCCGCCCCGGCCGCGGGGGCGCTCCTGTGCGGAGTCTTCTCCGGCTGGCTCGCTGGTGTGCGGTGGCAGGGGCGCGTGATCGTCGTCTCGATCGTGCTGTGGGGCGCATCCATCGCGGCGTTCGGGTTCGTACGCACCCTGTGGATCGCACTCGTGTTCCTCGCGATCGCGGGTGCCGCGGACAACGTCTCCGCAGTACTGCGGACGACGATCCTGCAGGCTGCCACCCCGGACGACTACCGCGGCCGGCTGCAGGGCGTGTTCACCGTCGTCGTGGCCGGTGGCCCGCGCCTCGGCGATGTCGAGGCGGGAACCGTCGCGGCCCTCGGCGGTGAGATGTTCTCTGTGGTCTCCGGCGGCGTGGCGTGCATCATCGGGGCCGTCGGACTTGCAGCGAAGTACCCGCAGTTCATGAAGTATGACGCCCGGCACCCGGTGCCCTAGGTCACTCCACCTACCGGGGCATCCGGTGCTGAAGTGCCTCGGTCACCACGTCATCCACCGAGATCCCGCGCCGCTTGGCCTCCTGTCGGATCGCCTTGCGCAGAGACTTCGGCACCGTCACCTCGAGGGTGACGTCCTTGTCCTTGCCCGGCTTGCCCACGGAGTCCGCGGTCGAGACTCCGGCACGCAGGAAGGACGGCTCGGCATCCCCGTGCTGCGGGGTGCTCGGATGCACATCGGCATCGGGTGCCTTCCGCAGGCCCGAGGATGCCGGCGGCTTGGGTCGATCGCTCACGTCAGGAACCTCCGGATCGAGACCTTGGGTATCTCGCGCTCGGGACGCTTTCGCGGGAGAAGCGAGTCGAGCAGGTCGTCCATGATGTCGGCGACATCTCGTGAGCCGGGAGCGTTCCACGCGTGGATCGGGCTGACCGCTCGCTGCGAGGCCGGGATCGCCGAGCACACCGGCAGCGGGGGGTCATAGACGAGTGGGCCATGCGCTTCGCTCAGGCGCTGCAGGTTGAGCAGGTGCTCACGGTCGTCCGGGTCGAATCGGTTGACGACGAGCGCCTTCGCGCGCAGGTCCGGGTTGGTGGCCGCGGCGATGACGTCGACCGCCTCGAGCGCCTCCTTCGCCCCGTGCAGGGAGAAGTGGCTGGGCTCGGTGACGACCACGGCGACGTCGGCGGTGCTCAGCGCATTGCGGGTGAGCTCGCCGAGGGAGGGCGGGCAGTCGATGACGACCAGGCCGTAGGAGCGCGGCAGGGTGGCCAGGGCTGTCCGCAGTCGCAGGGCCGAGTGCCGCCCTTGAGCAACGTTGCGATGCTCGAGTGAGCGCTCAGAGGGGATGAGGTCGATCCCTTCGGCCCAGCCGCTCGGCACCACTGCGTCGACGGCCACGCCGGGACGGGCGTCGGCGAGGACATCGCTGGTCGTGAAGACCGCATCCCCGGCATCGAGGGCCATCGTCGCGTTGGCCTGGGGATCGAGGTCGATGACGAGCGTGCGCAGCGAACGGTCCCACGCGGCACTCGCCAGCCCCAGGGTCACCGTGGACTTGCCCACGCCGCCCTTCATGGACAGCACGGCCACGATGGTCATGGCCCGAGCCTATGCGCGGGCGGCGACCAGGACCCGGTGCAGGTGCGGGATGTCGTCGACGACGAGATCCGCGTGGAGGCTGCCGATCCCCGCAGTGACCGCACCGGCCCCGTGGCCGGAGTCGACCCCGGCCTGTGTGTCCTCGACGACGAGGCAGCGCTCCGCGACGATGCCCACGCGCTCGGCTCCGAGGAGGAAGGGCTCCGGATGGGGCTTGCCATGGGTGACGTCGTCTCGCGTCACGAGTCGCGGCGGCACGATGCCCGCCGCGCCGAGCCGGGCCCGAGCCAGGTTGATGTCTGCACTGGTGACGATGATCCACGGGATGTCCTCGCCCTCGAGCCAGCGGAGCAGTTCCACGGTGCCGGGGATGGGGACGACGCCCGCGATGTCGCTCGCCTCCCGCTCGCGCATCTCGGCTCGGTGGATCGCGAGCGTCGCGTCGTCGATCTCGGGCATCGTCTGGCGGATGGACGCCTCCACGGGCTGGCCGTGCGCGATGCGAAGGCGCTCGGTGACCCCGTGGATCTCCGCCCACGTCCGCCAGGCCCGCTCCGTCGCGGCGACCGAGTCGACGAGGGTGCCGTCCATGTCGAACAGGATCGCCTCGACCGGCCGCTCTCGCCCCCGGGTGTCGCGCAGCAGCATGGTCATCCCTTGATGGCGGAGAAATCGGCGAGAGCAACGTCGCGCTCGGCCTTGTGGTCGACGATCGGGTCCGGGTAGCCGTCGACATAGCCGTCGATCGCCTTCCAGGGCTCGTGGACGCTCTTGCCCGGCAGGTGGCGCAGTTCCGGGACGTAGCGGCGCACGTAGTCGCCGTCGGGATCGAACTTCAGGCCCTGCAGCACGGGGTTGAACACCCGGTAGAAGGGGGAGGCGTCAGTGCCGCACCCGGCGGTCCACTGCCAGCCGTGGGCGTTACTCGCAAGGTCGCCGTCGCGCAGCCAGCGCATGAACTCGGCTGCGCCACGCTGCCAGGGCAGGTGAAGATCCTTGATCAGGAAGCTCGCCACGACCATGCGGACGCGGTTGTGCATCCATCCCTCTGCCCGAAGCTGGCGCATGCCGGCGTCGACGAAGGGGTAGCCGGTGCGTCCGTCGGCCCACGCGCGGAAGAACTCGTCGGCCTGCTCGCCGGTCGTCCACGGCATGCGATTGTCGAAGCGCTCATCGAGGGACTGTGTCGCGCTCGTGGGGTTCTGGGCGAGCACGTCGGCGTAGAACTCCCGCCACGCGAGCTCCTTGCCGAAGACCTCGTCGCTGGCGGCGAGGTCGGCGAGCATGGTGCGGGGGTGGATCTCGCCCCACTTCAGGTGGTGACTCATGGCGGATGTCCCGGCGAGGTCGGCGCGGTTGCGCAGTTCGTCATACTCCCGGAGGTCGTCGGCCCGGAATGCCTTCCATCGCTCCAGCGCTGCCTGCTCGCCGGCCGGGGGCAGCACGAGGTCGCCGAGGTCGGGGCGCTCCGGTCGCCCGTCGCATGGGACCGCCTCCCACCACACGACGTCCGACGGTGGCGCGGGGGCCGGCTGCCGCCAGCCATGCCGCACCCAGGCCCGCCAGAACGGGGTGTAGACGCGATACGGGGTGCCGTCGTCCTTCGTCACGCGGCCGGGGGCCACGGCGTACGGCGATCCCGTGCGCACGAGGGGAACGTCGAGCGCCGCCTCGACCGCAGAGTCGCGCGCGGCACCATAGGGACCGAAGTCGGCGGCGATGTGGACGCTCGTCGCGCCGGCCGCCGCGATGACCTCCGGGACCACAGTCCGCGGATCGCCGTGCCGGATGACCAGCTGTCGGTCCACGCTGGCACCGAGGCTGTTCAGGGAGTCGACCAGGTAGGCCTGTCGCACGGGCCCGGCCGGCTCCCACAGCACCGGGTCGACCACGAAGAGGGGGACGACCCGGGGGTCGTCGCTGCTGCGTGCCTCCTCGACGGCCGCGATGAGCGCTGGATTGTCGGAGAGGCGGAGGTCCCGGCGGAACCACATGACGGTGGGCACATCGGCAGGCTAGGGACTAGGTTGAGGTCAGGCAAACGTAGGCGGCAGGAGGCCCGGTGAGCGATCTGATCGACACCACCGAGATGTACCTGCGCACCATCTTCGAATTGGAGGAGGAGGGGATCACGCCCATGCGGGCGCGGATCGCCGAGCGCCTTCACCAAAGTGGCCCCACCGTCTCGCAGACCGTCGCTCGGATGGAGCGTGACGGCCTTGTCGTCGTCGGGTCCGATCGACAGCTGGAGCTCACACCCCTCGGGCGCACTGCAGCAGTGCGGGTGATGCGCAAGCACCGGCTCGCCGAGTGCATGCTCGTCGACGTCCTCGGCCTTCCTTGGGAGGAGGTGCACGCCGAGGCCTGCCGATGGGAGCACGTCATGAGCGACTCGGTCGAGCGCCGACTCGTGGAACTGCTCAACAACCCGGCCACCTCCCCTTACGGCAATCCCATCCCGGGGCTGGACGAGCTGCGGGGCGGGTCAGCCCTCGACAGCGGAGGCACCGACGGCATGCTGCCGCTCAGCGACGTCGCGCAGGTCGAGGTGCGTCGGGTCATCGTGCGGCGCATGGCCGAGCCGATCCAGGAGAACGCCGCCGCGATGGCACAGATGCACCGCATCGGCGTGACGCCCGGTGCGTCCGTCAAGGTCCATCGGTCGGCCGGTGGCGTGACGATCGGCAGTGCGGGGGAGTACGCCGAACTGTCCGACGACGTTGCGGTGCACGTGCTCGTCGAGACCGCCTAGGGCAGCGGGAACCCTTGCACGCGCACTCCTGACACTTGTACGCTAGTCGTACATTCATTCGCTATGCGAACACTCGTCGAGCAGACCCCGTCAGGAGCGCCGATGTCCTTCTTCTCCTCGATCGCCGATGCCCGCGAGCAGTTGGCGAAGACCGGCTACCTGGTCGACGAGGAGCTCGCCACCGTGGTGTTCCTCGGGGACGCCATGGGCAAGCCGATCCTGCTCGAGGGTCCGGCGGGCACCGGCAAGACAGAGCTGGCCAAGGCCGTGGCCGAGGCGACAGGCGCCGAACTCGTCCGCCTGCAGTGCTACGAGGGTCTGGATGAGGCCCGTGCCCTGTACGAGTGGAACTACCGCAAGCAGCTGCTCCGCATCCAGTCGACCCAGGGCGATGAGTCGTCCGAGGACTGGAACGAATTGCACGACGACATCTTCAGCGAGGAGTTCTTGCTTTCCCGACCACTCCTGACCGCCATCCGTCAGGAGGTGCCGACGGTCCTGCTGGTCGACGAGACCGACAAGGCCGACGTTGAGGTGGAGGGCCTGCTGCTGGAGGTCCTCAGTGAGTTCCAGGTGACCGTTCCTGAACTCGGCACCATCACCGCAACGCACAGGCCATTCGTCGTCCTGACCTCCAACGCCACCCGGGAACTCTCCGAGGCACTCAAGCGTCGTTGCCTGTACGCCCATGTCGACTATCCCGATGCCACGCGCGAGCGCGCGATCGTGATGTCCCGTGTTCCCGAGACGACCGAGGAGCTCGCGACCGAGCTGGTTCGGTCGGTTCGCGCCATGCGCACGATGGAGTTGCGCAAGGCACCGAGCATCGCGGAGTCGATCGACTGGGCGCGAGCGATGCAGGTGCTCGGTGTCACCGCACTCACCGAGGACGTCATCGTGCAGACCCTGGGGGTCGTGCTGAAGCACCAGAGTGATCGACAGCGTGCATCCGAGCAGCTCGGA
>JAURME010000133.1 GCA_030830865.1 Candidatus Nanopelagicales bacterium
CGACGCTGAGGTGCCGGATCGCCCGGTTGTCATCAGGGCGACGGACTACCACACCGTCTGGGTCAACTCGGAGGCCCTGAGGCGGGCCGGGTACGGCCACGGAGTGGAACAGCCGCATGACGGCGAGATCGTGCTCGACGCGGAGGGCCTGCCCATTGGCACCCTGCGCGAGTGGGGCGCGTGGCGGCCGGTCTACGACCTCCTTCCGCCCCTTCCTCGGGAGGTGCTCACGGATGCAGTGGCCTTCGCCTCTCACTCGTTCGCCTCAGCCGGCATCACGTGGGTGCAGGACGCGTGGGTTGAGCCGGCGGACATCGACACCTGGCTGGCCGCCGAGGCGTCGGGTGTCGTCGACGTCCAGGTCGACCTCGCCCTCTGGGCCGACCCGAACTCCTGGCGTGACCAGCTCAAGGGCTTCGTCTCTTCACGTGACAGGGTCGCCGTGGAGTCTGCTGGCAGCCTGACCGCGACGTCCGTCAAGTTCTTCGCCGACGGAGTGGTCGAATCCGGCACGAGCGCGATGCTCGAGCCCTTCTGTGACTGCCCGCATTCCAGGGGGCTGCCCAATTGGGACCCCGAGGAGATGAAGCTCGCGGTGGCCGCCATCGACGAGCTCGGCTTCACCGCCCACATCCACGCCATCGGTGACTTCGGAGCACGCATGGCGCTCGATGCCATGGAGTACGCGGCCCAGAAGAATGCGCCGCGCGATCGACGATGGATCATCGTCCACGCTCAACTGGTCGACCCTGCCGACCTTCCCCGGTTTGCGGAACTGGGTGTGATCGCCAACTTCGAGCCCTACTGGTCCAAGTTCGACGCGTGGCAGAGCGAACTAAGTCTTCCGCGCCTGGGCCCTGAGCGCACGGCACGGCAGTATCAGACGGCGACTCTGGCCAACATGGGATCGGCTATCTCCTTCGGCAGCGACTGGCCCGTAACGACGTACGCCCCTCTCCAGGGGATACAGGTCGCTGTCACCCGAAAGGTGGACTGTGACTCTCCCACGTGGATGCCGGAGGAGTTGGTCACCGTGGATCAGGCCCTCGCCGCCTACACGACAGGCGTGGCATTTCAGGCTGGGCGGGACGACGCTGGCGAGCTCAGACCTGGCTCGGTGGCCGATCTCGTCCTCCTCGCGGAGGACCCACGTGTCGTGGATCCGATGGACATCGGAAAGATCACGGTGGTCGGCACTTGGCGGAGAGGAGGACGAACCTTCGGGTAAAGCGATCCCGCCGCGAGACCCGGGGTGCGGCGCGGAAGGATGGCGCCGTGATCGAAGCCTGGGGGCCCCTCACCCTCGCCGTCGTCGCGATCTGCGTTCTTCTGTACGGCTTCAGCAAGACGGCCATGCCGGTCGCCGGCGTGGTCGCCGGGCCGTTCCTGGCCGCTGCCCTGGGTGCGACGACCGCCTCCGGCTTCGTCATGCCGCTGCTCCTCATCGGCGACCTCATCGCGTTGAGCCGCTACCGCCAGCACGTGAACTGGAGGCTGATCTGGCGGATCGCCCCGGGTGTCATCATCGGGATCCTGTTCACGGCGCTGCTCTTCCGGGTTGCGGAGGTCACGACCCTCAACCGGGTCATCGGTGTGCTGATCCTGCTCTCCGTCGCTCTGGAGATGTGGCGTCGACGCCGGCCGGTGGAGACCGGGGAGCCGCCGACCCCCACGTGGCGCAATCGGGCGCTGTCCGGCTTCTTCGGGATCCTCACCGGGATGACGACGATGGCTGCCAATGCTGGCGGCACGGCGATGACCCTGTACCTCGTGAACATGCGGGTCTCGATGCTCGCCTTCATGGGGACGTCCGTCTGGTTCTTTCTGTTCATGAACCTGCTCAAGATGCCCTTCCTGATCGGCCTCGGGTTCCTGACCACGGACACCCTCATCGCCGACCTGTTCTTCCTGCCGCTCATCGGCATCGGAGCGTGGCTCGGGGTGGTCGTCTTCGATCGGATGAACGAACGCGTGTTCACGCTCTCGGCTCTCGTGCTGAGCGCCGCAGGTGCGATGTGGCTGATCATCCACGGCTAGGCGTGGTTCACTTCGGTCCATGACCGCACTCAACGATTCCGCACTGGCTGGCAAGGTCGTCCTCATCAGCGGTGGCACCCAGGGTGTCGGGGCCGCTGCCGCGCGAACGGCCGCGCGGTGTGGCGCTGAGGCGGTCGTCGTCAGTGGCCGCGACCCGGCGAAGGCCGAAGGGCTCCTGGAGGAGATCTCCGACCTCGGGGCCGAGGCGATGGCGGTGCGTGCCGACGTCGCGGTGATCGCGGATGCGCAGAACTCGGTCGCCGCCACCATCGAGGCCTACGGCCGCGTGGACTGCGTCGTCAATGCCGCCGGTTTCACCGAACGGGGCACTCTGCTCAATACGACGCCGGAGATGTTCGAACAGCATGTGGCGATCAACCTGCGCGGGCCCTTCTTCATCATGCAGGCGGCTGTCCGGGACATGCTGGCCCGCAACGCCCGCGGCACGATCGTCAACGTCCTGTCCATCTCCGCCCGCACCGGAGCCCCGATCCTGGCTCCCTATGCCGCGTCCAAGGGCGGACTCACGTCCCTTACGCGCAATGCCGCCCATGCGCATCGCTTCGACGGAATCCGGATCAACGGGCTGAACATCGGCTGGACGGCCACTCCGGGCGAGGATGTGATCCAGAAGCGGTTCCACGATGCCGACGATGATTGGTTGAAGCAGGCAGGCGAACGGCTGCCCGCCGGCCGCCTGGGTGATCCCGACGAGATCGCCGACATGATCGTCTACCTGCTCTCGGACGGATCCGGCGTGGTGACGGGCTCCATCATCGACTGGGACCAGAAGGTCATCGGCGGCGAGGACTAGGTCATGCGTGGCGGTACCAGCGCCGGGATGGATCTGCTGAGATTCTTGACCGTGTGACCGCCCCCACGATGCCGCCCGTCTCCGACGGCCCACCGGCGTCTCGGTCCGCGACCCGCCCCCGGTTCGCCCTCCCGCACGGCTGGTGGCGCCGTCGACCGTCCCTCCGGCGCCCGTCCTCCCGTGGTTTCGGCCTGCTCCGTCAGTCGTGGCTGCTCAGCCTCGCGGCGGCGCTGTGGGCGGCGGCGATCGGCCTGCTGCTCGCTGTCGCCCCGATGCTCATCCTCTGGCTGGGAAGCACCGGCAGCGAGACCGAGATCGGCTGGGTTCAGGCCCTGCGATGGGGCGGCCTGCTGTGGCTCGTGGCCAACGGAGCCTCGATCTCGATCGCCGGCATCACCCTCACCCTCCTGCCGTGGGGTCTGCTGCTGGTGCCGCTCGTCCTGCTGTCCACCGGATCCGCGTGGGCGGTGCGGCGCAGCGAGGCCCGTGAGCCCCTCGCAGTGCTCCTCGCCGTCCTTCCCGGTGTGATCCTGTACACCCTGATCGCCGCCGGGATCGATGTGATGGTCTCCGAACCCGTCGCGCGAGTGGATGTGCTCGACGCCGTCCTCGGCGCGCTCGTGCTCGCCCTGCTCGGCTCCACGTGGGGTGCCGTCCGGGCGTCGGGTCTCGCGGACCGGCTGCCGATCCCCATCGCGGTTCGCGCCGGGGTTCGGGCCGCTGCCGTCTCGGCCGCCGTGGTCATCGGCCTCGGCGCGATCGCCGCGACCGTGTCTCTCGTCGTCGGGATCGACGATGCCATCACCATGAGCCGGTCCCTGGCCGCTGGTGCCGGTGGGGGTGTGGGCCTGCTGCTCTTGGGTGTGGCCTATGTGCCCGTGCTCGTGACCTGGGGCGCGGCTTACGTGCTGGGGGCGGGAGTGGGGCTGGGCGGCGGGGTCGTGCTGTCACCGTTCCTCGCGACCAATGCCCCGGCCGAACTGCCCGCCTTCCCCCTGCTGGCCGCACTGCCGCAGCAGGCGCCATCAATGGCCTGGTTGCTGCCCGTCTCCGGGATCGTCGCCGGGCTGTTCGGCGGTGCGCTGGTCGCCCGAATCTGCCGCTCAGAGTCCCGCCTCGTGCGTCTTGCCGTCGCGGCCGCCGCAGCCGTGGGCGCCGGCCTGCTCCTCACGGTCCTTGCGTGGCTGTCATCGGGTTCCCTCGGCACGGGCGCCCTCGTCGACCTCGGGCCCGATCCCATGATCGTGGGCGTTCTCGGGGCGGTGCTCGTCAGCATCGGGGCGGTGCCGGCTGCGGTGTCGCCCAGCCCTCCGCCTCGACCGTCACTGGCCGTCGCCTCGACTGAGGAGTCGATCCCGGACTCGGAGCCGACAGATGCCCAGCCATCGACACAGGAGGCCACGGAGGACGCCCCCGTCGAACTCGACGCGACCGTCACGTCAGTCGAGGGCAGTGACGCGAGCGACTCCGAACTCGAACTGGCGTACCCGGTGTCGGGGGAGGTCCCGGGCGAGAGCCACGAGCCGGAGGGCCAGCGTGAGTGAGCCGACCGGGGCTCAGCGGCGTGCTGTCGAGATTGGGCGCGCGCTCACCTGGACGTGGCAGGCCTTCCGCCCCAACGCCGGTGCCTTCATGGGCCTGGCGATCATCACCGTCCTGCTCACGGCGGCCCAGCAGATCGGCACCACCTCGATCCAGAACGTGCTGCTCGACTGCGTGAACCCGCAGTCCCCGGGGCAGGAGAACGCCTGCAAGGTGGCACTGAGCCCGGCCGGCCTGGCCCCGATCGGGGTGGCCGTTGCTCTGGTGTTCCTCGCCTACATCTCCCAGATCGGAGTCGTCCGCGGCGCCCTCGGAGCGACGCGTGGGGTGCGTCCTGGCATCACCGACCTGATTGAGAGCCGGAACTTCGGCCGGTATGCCCTGTACGTGATCGTGTACCGGATCCTCTTCTTCGTCGGCATCGCTCTGTGCATCCTGCCCGGCCTGCTCGTTCTGGTCTTCCTCCAGTTCGGTCAGTACTTCGTCCTCGACCGAGGCATGAGCGTCGTCCAGGCGATGAAGGCCAGTGCCTCCCTGGCCTCCCGGCACCTGGCTCCCGTGACCACGGTGGCCCTGATTGCTGCGGTCCTCGAACTCGTCGGCGGCATCCTCTACGGCCTGCCGATGCTGGTCACGCTCCCGCTGGCGTCGCTGTTCGTGGCCAACGTCTACCGGCAGCTGACGGGGCAACCGGCGGCTGAGGGCTGAGAGCGGCCGGTCGGTAGGGTTCGAGCGTGCCCGCTCGGATCGCCGTCCTCGCCTCGGGCTCGGGCACCCTGCTGCAGTCCGTCATCGACGCGATCGCGTCGGGAGAACTGGACGCGGAGCTCGTCGCCGTCGGCAGCGACGTCGTGGATGCGATGGCCCTGGAGCGGGCGCAGCGTGCAGGGATCCCCACCTTCGTCACGGTCCCGAGGGACTTCTCGGATCGGGATGCCTGGAACGCCACCCTCCTGGAGCACCTGCAGGAGTGCAGGCCGGACTGGGTCGTCAGCGCCGGATTCATGCGCATCCTGGGCCCGACAGTCGTGGAGGCCTTCGCCGGCCGCATCATCAACACCCATCCGGCCCTGCTCCCTTCGTTCGCCGGCGCGCATGGCGTCCGTGACGCTCTGGCCTACGGGGTCAAGGTCACCGGCTGCACCGTGCACCTGGTCGACCACGGTGTCGACACGGGCCCGATCCTCGCCCAGCAGGCGATCGAAGTCCTTCCCGATGACGACGAGGCGAGCCTGCACGAACGCATCAAGGTGATCGAACGCGAACTGTTGGTCAGCACCCTGGCCGGCCTTACCGGAGGTACCCCGTGACCGACACCCGTCGAACCGTCCGCCGAGCTCTCGTCTCGGTCTATGACAAGACCGGACTGGAGGAGCTGGCCCGCGGACTCGCGGAGGCCGGTGTGGAGATCGTGTCCACCGGCTCGACGGCGAAGACCATCGCCGCTGCCGGGGTGCCCGTCACGGCCGTGAACGACG
>JAURME010000134.1 GCA_030830865.1 Candidatus Nanopelagicales bacterium
GCCGTAGCGAAGTTGGAGTACCTGCCGCTACTTCGTCTCTCAATGATGAGGAGTTCTTCGTCGGAGAGGCGCACCATCAACGAGACCGGCCTGTCTCCCATGAGGTCAAGGGGGGACATCGTGACGTACACCGGACCGGTGAGCGAGGCAGCGTCGAGGCAGACCACTTCCTCCTCCTCAAGCCATCCGGAGAGGAAGGCCTCCCATGTGGTGACCGCCTGTGAGGGACCGCCGTCGTAGGTCATGATGCTCGTGTCGTTGTAGGGGCCGTGCCCGATCCATCCCTGGAAGTGAAGTGCTTCGTGAATGAGGTGGGACCAGACCCGGGTGAGCCTCCACTCGGGCTGTGAATGCCCTCCGCGCTCGCCATAGACCGCTATTTGCTGAGGCCCCTCGGCGGTCTTGATGGTCGTTTGGTGGAAGTACATGGACGTTCCGTACTTCGACTCCGCTTCGTAGGGGAAGAGGAAATAGACGAAGTCTGTATCCGAGAAATCAAAGACTGGGTCAGCGAGGTCGACGAGCTCTTGCAGTCCCACGGCCATGGGTTGCTTGGATTCCGAGGCGCCCTTTTGGCACTCGACGCAGACGTACCACTCCGCCCCCTTCGGCGCTCGAAGCCATGTGGGGGACGCCAGATACGGACGGTAGGTCATCCTGCTGCGGCTGAAGAAGTCGCTCCACTCCTTGATCTCGGTGAGGTCCTCGGCGAAGAGAGCGGACGGCTCGCCTGCCCCGGGCGCATTGGCAAAGTCGACGGGAATGATGGCAATCTTCACGTCACCGAGCGTCGGCAACGTGCCACGGATCGGGAAGCCCTTGGCCCCGGCGCCAGTCTGATTGCTGGTCTCTCGGAGACGGCACGTGTCAAGGTCTGAGGCGACGGTCTCGTAGTTGTCGTCGAAGGCTGGTTTGAGCACCTTCCAAACGAGTTTTCCCTTAACTCGCTTGCAGACGTAGGTCTTGCCCTTCTTGGTGACCTGGGCGTTTGCCTTGGTACAGGGGGCGCCTGCCTTGACCTTTGCCGCAGTGGCCGTGCTCCCTGCGAAGGGCACCACCGTCAGGGCAACGACAAGTGAGGCGCAAAGCAACCTCGCCACAGATCCCATGACTGTCCCCCGTCCACGCAGTGACAAACCTAGCCGCAATCCGCCGTGACGGGGAGAGCTGGCAGCAAGTGAGGAGAATTTGGTGGCCAGGGTCGGGGGTCAAACTGCTGATCTTCCGCCTGGCTGCACCAATGTCAGAGGACAACTCGCGCATCAGAAAGAAACCGTGCGAATCTCAGGGGTGCAGTGCGGTGATGCAAAGTCGTCAATCGAACTGTGGAATCACGATCAATGGCCAGTGACTTCGCTTCTGCAACGAGGCAGTAATCAAGAAGCGTCCTGTTTGCGGACGCAACGTTGTGTCCTTCGCCGCTCAATAAGCAACAAAGGTCGCTAACGGCTACGTTGATCTCTAAGAGATTGGGCTGGTTTCGTCGCGTCGGAAAATCACTGCGTTCAGACAATTCCTGTCAGTTTCGAGCGACTGCACTTGTAGGTGAGGACCGCAACGGAGACAAGCCATGAATCTTTCGCGCAGACAACTGATCGCGGTTTTGGCAGGTGGAGCCGGGACCTTCGCGGCGACGGGTACAGGTGCTCTGGGTGCCTTAGGTGCCCGTGCTCTCCAGGGAACCGATCAAGGGCCAGCGAGTATTGGTGAGGTTCTTCGGAGCGCGAACGGTGAGTTGCGCGTGCAACTGGTCGTAAACCCCGGTACCGCAATCGTTGACGGCTCAGCCGTCGCGGGTTTGTCCACCTACAACGGTGAATTCCCGGCACCGACCCTCGTGGTGCGGCCTGGAGATCGCATGCGAATCCGCTTGATCAACAACGGATCCACCATCACCAACCTGCACTTCCATGGCATGCACGTGTCACCCCGCGGGCACCAGGACAACGTCTTCCTAGAAGTTGACCCGGGTGAGGTCCACGAGTACGACGTCAAAATCCCTAAGAACCATCCCGGCGGCCTGTTCTGGTATCACCCGCACTATCACACTGAGAGCGGGCCTCAGGTTTGGTCTGGGCTATCTGGACTGATCATCGTTGAGGGCGGGGCCTCGCTATTGCCGCAGGTCAGGGGACTGCGCAGACACTCCCTCGCTCTTCGCGAAGGTGGCCTAGGCCCTGATGGTTCGTGGGCTGACTACACGACATTGTCCACCGATGCCACCGAGCTGTATGTCAACGGCATGCTCAACCCGCGCATAAGCATCCGACCTGGCGAGACCCAGTTCTGGCAGATCGGCAACATCGGAGTAGCGACCTACTATGAACTCGGCCTTGACGATCACGAATTCACCGTCGTGGAGGAAGACGGCGCAATGGTCTGGCGTACATGGCAGGCCGATACCCTGATCATGCCTCCCGGGAAGCGATACGGAGTTTTGGTGACCGCAAGGCGCGGCCGCGGCACCGTTCGACTTCGTCAGTTGGGCTATGACCAGGGCAAAGCTCAATGGCCAGCGCGGCCACTCATGCGAATGCGGATCACCGGTGATCAAGATCGCTCAGTGTCCGTGCCCACGCACCTCGCCGATCCACCAGGTTGGCTCACCGCAAAGATTGCCAACCGTAGAGTCCTCACGTTGAGCCAAGACATCGTTGAAGGCGATTCGCAGTTCTACATTGACGGGCTCATCTTCGACGAGCTCACCTTCAAGGACGTCATTAAAGTGCGCTTAGGAACCACAGAAGAATGGGTCATCCGCAACGCATCCTCCAAAATGGCGGGATCCCCAGAGAACGAGGAGCATCCCTTCCACATCCACGTCAACGATTTCGTCGTCGTCGAACGTGGCGACTGGGATCCGCTCACCAACAAGATGAGTAACCGGAAAGCAGCCCCGATGCGCAGCTATTCGGACACGGAGACGATTCCGTGGAACGCTTACATGAGATTTCGCACGCACTTTGCCGATTACACAGGTCGAAGTGTCTACCACTGCCATCTTCTGTTCCATGAGGACCACGGAATGATGGGCGCTTTCGACATCGTCGACGCCAACGGGGAGGGCGCCGGCCCCGGCCAGCATCTTCCTAGCCATCATTGACGCGGCGATCAATGACGGGAAAGGGTAGGTGCAGATCGGTCTGGGCCGCGTGGGTGAGCGCTTCTGGGGTTTCTAGCTTCACGATGTGGTCCCAGACATCGTCACGATGGGCAAGCCGCTCGGCAACGGGCATCCTCTCGCAGCGGTGGTGACCACTCCGGAAATAGCTGAGTCATTCCACAGCGGAATGGAGTACTTCAATACCTTCGGTGGCAACCCGGTGAGTGCCACGGTCGGCCAGGCGGTCCTTGACTATGTGCTCGATCGACGGTTGCAGGCGCACGCTGCGCAGTTGGGGGCCTACGTTCAGGAGGAGGTGAGGCGGATGCGCGCAGCCCACCCGCTGATCGGGGATGTTCGCGGCCACGGCCTCTTCCTGGGTGTCGAGTTGATGCGTGAGGGCGCGCCTGCCACTCAGGAAGTCAGCGACATCATGGAATTCGCCTTGGGCAGGGGAGTCATGCTCTCGAGTGACGGCCCGGCAAACAACGTCTTCAAGATCAAGCCGCCCATGGTTGTCCAGCGCGAGGATATGGACCTTTTCCTCGAGGTGCTGGATGACGCGCTGCGCGCGGTCGGCTAGGCGGCGACGCGCCACGTCGAGGTGTACCCGCTCCCCGCAGGAACATGGTGGCTCAACCAAGCCTGTCGAGTTCGGGTGTGGCGATGTTCGCCAGCGCGAAACGGGACGCTAGTGCCGGTGCTACCGGCGCCTTCACACTTCGGCAGAGCCGTGAAGGAGGCCCCGTGACCGCGACCTTGCCCACCAAGCCTGCATCCCTGCAGGACCTGATCGATGCCAACTCCAGCATTGTCGACGTGCTGTATGCGAACCCCAAGGGATCCGTCGTTCGAGACGCGGTGCTGCGACAGCCGACGCAATTCGTAATGCCGGAGTTCACTAATTGGCGGGATGAGCAGCGGGCCTGGCGAGAGACGGTCGCGCTATATGACCAGTCGTACCACATGACAACGACGACGGTCCGTGGCAAGGATGCGCTCGCTTTCTTCACGGCAACAGGGGTCAATGGGTTCTCCACGTTCACGCAGGACAAGGCGCGTCACTACGTCTGTTGCAGCCCGAGCGGGCATGTCATCGGCGACGGCATCCTCTACTGGACCAACCCCGAGGAGATCGCTCTCGTCGGTCGGGCTGCGGGCCACAACTGGCTCGACTACCAGGCGGAGATCGGTTCCTGGGACATCGAACTCGAGCGCGACGACATCTTCTCGAAGAACCCTGCGGGCCGCCGCGAGGTCTACCGCTACCAGGTTGAGGGCCCATATGCCGCGACGCTCCTCGAGCGAGTCAACGGCGGACCCCTGCCGGAGTCGCGCACCTTCGACATCATCGAGCTCACGATCGCCGGTCAGCGCGTGCTCGCCCTTCGCCACACCATGGCCGGTGGCCCGGGCTATGAACTCTGGGGACCGTGGGATCAGGGCCCGGAAGTCAAGGCAGCCCTCGTCGCGGCAGGGGAGGACTTCGGTCTTCGCCAGGTCGGCTCGATGGCGTACTTCACCACGGCCGTCGAGCTTGGCTGGATCCCGCGCCCCATGCCCGCGATCTTCTCCGGCGAGGGCACACGCGGCTTCCGTGAGTGGCTCCCCGCCACAGCCGAGGAGGTGGGATGGTCCCTGGGCGGAAGCTTCTATTCACAGAACATCGAGGACTACTACTTCCTGCCTGCCGACATTGGCTATGCGCACCTGGTCAAGTTCAACCACGATTTCATCGGTCGTGAGGCCCTCGAGACTGCCCTTGATGCGCCGCATCGGTGCAAGGTCACCCTCGCCTGGCACCCCGACGACCTCGCGGCGCTGGTAGCGACCTATGCGGATCCTGGTGAGCTGTCCGGCAAGTATCTCGACTTCCCCCGCGCGACGTATGCGACGTGGCAGTACGACGCGCTCAAGGACGCGCAGGGCAGCACGGTCGGCGTATCCACCTATCCGTGCATGAGTTGGAACGAGCGCGCAATGCTGACCCTTGGCGTCGTCGATCCCGCACACGCCCAGGTCGGCAAGGAACTCACGCTGGTGTGGGGCGAGCCGGACAACGGTGCTCTGAGCGCTCCGTGGCTCGAGCCGCATCGTCAGACGGAGATCCGCGCGACGGTCACCACTGTCCACGAGGACTAGCCCCTTCTGGCACTAGAGGAGCTGGCGAGCGCGCACGTGGGAGCCTGCCGGATCGGTGACGTCGAGCCAACACGTCTGCATGCCGACGCCCTTCGCCCCCTCGATGTTGAAGGGCTGGTCGTCGATCATCAGCGTCTCGGCGGGGTCGGTCCCGAGTGCCTCGAGTGCGAACTCGTAGGCGCGAGGGTCGGGTTTGAGCACGCCCGTGATGCTGCCGTCGACGACAGCGTCGACCCGCTGGACGAAGTCGACGCGGTCAGACCAGCCTGGCTCGTTGAAGTCCTTCATGTCATTGGTGTGGATGGCTGTGCGCAGTCCGCGCTCCTGGCAGAAGTCGAGCATCGCGACCGCCTCGGGACGCACGCATTCGGTCGGCTCCGCGAAGGCGATCGTGAAGAGGTTCCGGATGTCCGGGCTGCCGGTATACGGCGCCGCCTCCTCGGCCCGCCGATGCCAGTACTCACGCTCGGTGATGTCACCGGACTGCATGCGCCGCCACAGGGCGTCGGAGTCTGGATCGAAGGGGCCCCGCCAGTCCAGGGAGTGGTCGGGTGCACCGCAGACCCGTTCGACGCGGCGCAGCATCTCGAAGGGCGTGCGTACGACGACGCCGCCCATGTCGAACACCACGGCCGTGATCACCGGTGCGCTCACCACAGCCGCTTTGAAGCGAGGCGTGCGCCCTCGGCGAGGGCGCGGAATTTCTCCCACACCACGGTCGGATGGACCTCAGGGTGGTAAGACGCCCGCGAGGAGTAGCCGCAGTCCGCACCCGCGATGACATTCTCCTTGCCGACGATCCCGGCGTATCGCTCGATGAAGTCGGCGATGAGTTCAGGGTGCTCCACATAGTTTGTGGCGTGCCCGAGCAGGCCCGGGATCAGAATCTTGCCGTCGGGCAGCTTCACGTCCTCCCACAGCTGCCACTCATGCATGTGCCGAGGATTGGCGACCTCAAAGGAGTAGGCACCGGCATTGATCATGAGCATGTATGGCGCCACCTGTGCGAAGGTCAGATCGTGGGTGCGAGGACCGTGATTCAGTCCGTAGCAGGTGTGCAGCCGGATCCGATCCTCGGGAATCCCGCGCAGGGCGTGGTTGAGAGCCTCGATGTGCTCGCGTGCTGCGCGGTCGCGGTCGGTGACAGTCGAGTGGCCGTCCTCGGAGAGCAGCTCGATGAGCCAGGGATCGTCGATCTGCAGGACGAGGCCGGCGTCGATGATGGCGAGGTATTCCTGGCGCAGCGCCTCGCCGACGGCCATCTCATAGTCAAGGATCGAGTCGTAGTACTCGTTGACGCCGAAGCCACTCGGACTTGCCGAGGGCATGAAGGCCTCCAGTGCGCCGGTCTCGGCGGCCGCCGCCTTCAGGGTCGCGATGTCGGCCCGCAGCGCCTCATGCCCGACGTATGTGACCGGGCCGGTGCAGGCCATGGCGCGCAGCGGGGCGACGGTGTTCTTGTACTTCCCGAGGTAGTCGGCGTAGTAGTCGGGGAAGGCGTCGATCTCGATTTGCCAGGAGGGTGGCAGCACCGGCGTCCCCTCGGTCGTGGAGTAGCCGCTCAGTCGCTCGACGACGTAGGTGAAGAAGCTGACTTTGCCCATCTCTCCGTCGGTGACGACGTCGATGCCCGCATCAGCCTGCTCACGCACGGCCTCGTGAACGGCTGCTTCGACTCGTGAGGTGAAGGCGTCGGCGTCGTACGGCCGGCCGTGCTCCTTCTCCTTCATCATGTCGAGCAGGTCATGGGGCCTCGCGAGGCTACCGACGTGCGTGGTGATGATGCGGTCGGTGCTGCGCAGCACGTGCCCCTCCTTGGTCGATGGGCCGACCCTAGGGGCGAGAGTCGGGGGAGTCCGGCGCCGCGTTCTCCCCAGAAGAACGCGGCGCCGAATTCTCGATACTGCCGCTTGGCCCACGCGACCGAAAGTGCGCTGTTCCTCGTCGCCGAACACGAGCAGCACGTGCATGTTGTCGTTCTGCCCTGCGAAACAGGATGGTTGTGACCTGGCCCACATCCTGCGACGGTCGGCGACCAAGGATTCATCCCCCAGACCCCCGGAGGGACGTCATATGGCCACCATCGTTTCCGTCGATGAGTTCATCACCGACGAGTGGTACCCCGGCTTCAAGCCCGCGTTCGAGCACGCGCCCTACTACGTCGAGCCCTTCCGAACCTTCAACAAGGAGGACGAGAAGCGCTTTTGGTTCCTGGACTTCCACTGGCCGCGTGGCCTCACGCCGCTGGGCCTGATCTGGAACGAGGACGGCTACAACTGGGGGACACAGTTCGCCGCGGAAAATCTCCCGTTGCCTCCAGGTCGAGGTCTGGTGAGCCGTATCGCCGGCATCCACACCTACGCCTCACCCATCGATGTCCAGTCCCCCTACGAGATCGGTGAGCGCGCTCAGCGGATGGGTCCGCGCCTGGGGGAGTTCCTCGCCAACTTCGACGAGATCTGGGCCAGTCGCCGCGATGAGGTCGAGCGTGGGTGGCAGCACCTCGTCGCCATGGATCCCTCGAGCATGTCCCTCCCTGAGCTGTCGACGATGCTCACGGAAGCGCGCGCCTATCACAAGCGTGCCTTCGAGATTCACTTCGAGATCATGTATCCGCTACTCGTCAACTACCTCGGCTTCTACGGCATGTGTGCCGAGATGGGGCTTGACGTGTCGCAGATCGGCAAGTTCCTGCAGGGTTACGACACCAAGATCATGGAGACCGACCGCGAGCTCTGGAAGCTGGCGCGGGCTGCGAAGCAGGGCGGCCTCACCGAGGTCTTCGCCACCACGCCGGCCAGCGAGCTAGCCGCGAAGCTCGATGCGATGGGTGGTGCTGGGGCGGCCTGGATGACGCAGTTCCGGGACTTCCTCCAGGTGTACGGATACCGCACCGAGGGTTCCTGCGACGTGGCACTCCCAAGTTGGATCGAGGATCCGACTCCGGCGCTGGGCACGATCCAGTCCTTCGTCGTCAAGGAGGAGGAGCACGACTTCGAGAAGGCACTCGCTGCTGCGATCGAGGAGCGCGAGACCGCCATCGACGAGGCGCGATCCAAGCTCACGGCCGAGGAGCAGACGGGCTTCGACGCTGGGGTGGCCTCCTGCCAGGCGGCCAACTTCCCCTGGTGGCAGGACGACCACAACTACTACATCGACCTGAAGGTCTCGCTCCCCATGCGCTGGGCGGCAAGGGCGATCGCTGAGAAGACCGGTGCGGACCATCCCGATGACGGGCTCTTCCTCTTCTGGCCCGAGCTCACCGCCGTGGCCGACGGAGAGAAGTCCATGGACTCGCTGAAGAGCATCGTCAAGGCCCGCCATGAGTACTTCGACTACTGGCATGAGCGCCGCCCCAGCATGCCCAAGGTCCTGGGCACCATCCCCGAGGCCGTCACGGATCCGGTGCTCATCGAGATCTTCGGGCTCAACCAGCACTTCCTCAACGCCATCCAGGCGGCGGGAACCGATGGCGACGTCAAGACCCTGACCGGTGTCCCCGCATCCAAGGGCAAGGCACGTGGCCGCGCCCGGGTCTTCAACAACGCTGACAACCTGCACACACTGGAGCCAGGCGACATCCTCGTGTGCGAGTCGACCTCGCCCAACTGGACTCCGGCCTTCGCCAAGATCGCCGGATGCGTCTGTGATGGTGGCGGCATGCTCTCGCACGCGGCTATCGTCGGTCGTGAGTACGGCGTGCCCACCGTGACCGCCGTGGGCCTCGGGACCGTTGTCATCGCCGAAGGCGACGAGGTGGAGGTCGACGGCGACACGGGCACCGTGACGGTGTTCAAGGCGTCGTGAGGACCGAGTGGAGAGTGGGCGCGACAGGTGAGTAGCACCGCAGGACGTCGCATCGTCTGGATCGACACCGTCGATCCAGACGATGCACTGCGTCGCACGGGCGCCAAGATGGGCCGCCTGGCGGAGATGGCGCGTGATGGCCTGTCCATCCCCCTGGCCTTTGCGGTCACCATCGAGGCCTTCCGCGAGCACGTCGCCGAGACCGGCCTCGATCATCGGATCGACGAGGTCCTCGCCGGCGTAGACGTGAGCGACGGCGCCGCGGTCGAGAGTGCAGCGGAAACGATTCGAGCAGCCTTCCGTGAAACTCCCATGTCGCCGGAGCTTGAGGCCGAGATCGAGGAGGCCTACGACGAGCTCTCCGACCGCTGCTCCGATCTCAACGTTCCGGTGGCCGTGCGCAGCTCGGCGACGGGGGAGGACAGCTCCGATGCCAGCTTCGCGGGCATTTTCGACACCTACCTCGGCATCAGCGGCGCGCAGGCCACGATCAATGCCGTTCGCGATTGCTGGGCGAGCCTGTTCACCACCCGGGCCGTCGACTACCGGCTCAAGCGCGGCATCTCCCATCACGACATGCCGATGGCCGTCGGCGTCGTGGAGTTGGTGCACGCTCGCGCGAGCGGCGTCGCCTTCAGCGTGCACCCGGTCACGGGCAAGTCCGACCGCATCGTCATCGAGGCCAACTGGGGCTGGGGCGAGGCCGTCGTCCAGGGCCTGGTCACTCCCGACCACGTCGAGGTGGGCAAGGCCGACGGCCGAATCCTCAAGCACGATGTCTCGCGCAAGGACATTGTCTCGGCGTTCGACTTTGCCGCCGGCGTTGTGGTGGAGATCCCGATGCCCGCGCGGCTCCGGGAGCGGGCCTGCCTCGACGATGAGCAGATCGGGGCCATCACCGCCGCGGTGCTGGAGATCGAGAAGCGCTACGGCTATCCCGTCGACGTGGAGTGGGTGGTGAGCCGGCATCGTCGTCCCGGCGAGCCGATCTCGATCGTGCAGAGTCGACCGGTGACGACCGCGGTCGAGGAGTCCAATCCAGCCGGGTACGACCCGATGGCTCTGGCTCAGAAGTACATTTTCTCGGGGAGGTGATGATGGCTGACAAGCCGCAGGAGTCGGCGTCGCGCTCGGTCTCCATCGCCGTCGCTGTCCTCGAGTGCTTCCTGTCTACTGACGAGTTGGGTGCGTCTGAGGTAGCGCGACGCATCGGCGTGGCCAAGAGCACCGCACATCGCGCGCTGGGCGCCCTGGCCGAAGGCGGCCTGCTCGATCGCATCCCGTCAGGGCGCTACCGACTCGGGCTGCGGCTCTACGACTATGGACAGCTCGCCATCGATCGCCTTCTCCTGAGGGAGTGGGCCCTGCCGATCCTCGCCAGTCTTCGCGACCAGATCAGCGAGACGGTGCAGCTTGGCATCCCCGCAGGCCACGAGGTGCTCTACGTCGACCGCCTCGAGGGCACGCATGGGCTGCGATTCCACTCCGACTCCTACAGGCGAGTGCTGGCGCACTCCTCAAGCAGTGGCAAGGTCATTGCGGCATTCAATCCGGCCGCCCATGACGCGATCGTGCGGTATGGACTTGTCCGCCAGACGGCACACACGGTGGTGCACCCCGCAAAGTTCGAAGCCCAACTCGACCTGGTTCGGCGTCAAGGCTTCGTGATGTCCACCGAGGAGACCGAGGTCGGCCTGTCCTCCGTTGCTGCGCCGGTCTTCCTCGACGGCGCGGATGGCAAGCGCATTGCTGTAGCGGCCATCTCCGTTGCGGGGCCGACCCAGCGCATCGCGCCGATGCTCAAGCACCTTGCTCCGCGTGTGGTGGAGGGGGCGCGCACTCTCACGCAGCAGCTCGCTCGTCGAGGTGGCGCTGAGGTCCTCACGGGCACGGACTCCGTCGTGACTCCGCTGAGGCGATAGTCCCTACCTCGCCCAGCGCCACCCGTGCACGTCACGACGCTCCATCAGCACACCGACGAGTTCGAACTCCTCCGGTGCCCAGCGGAAGACAGCGTTCTGCTCCCACCCCCGTGCGAGGTCGCACACGGTGGCCTCATCGCCACCGACGATCGTGTAGCCCGCCTCGCTCCAGGTCGGCTCGGCCGGGTCGTAGCCGACGTTGGGATAGGCGATCAGGCCGAGATCGGCGATCTGGCGCCCCATCTGCTCGTGGCGCTCAGCGTTGACCTCGGGCGCCAGCGCGATGCTGCGCGGATTGCACGCGGTGAGGATCCAGGCGACCTGCTCGGCGAAGGGCCACTGCTGCGGTGACGGCACCGGTACGCGGTTCGACCCACCTCTACGGTCGGCTCGGCGCCCCCCATGGAGGCCACAGTAGGGCCGTTGGTGGGTTGCTGGACGGGGTGCAGGATTCCTACACTTTTCCTACATCGGTGTCCGATTCACCCGGTTTAGAAGAGGATTCCTACACCAGTTCTACACTCAACTCGAGCCAACTCAACGCAACTCACGGCAAGTCCAGAAACGCAAAAATCCCAGTAAAGACTGGGATTTTTGGTGATTCGTGAGGGTGGCCAGGGACAGATGTCGCCAGGCCGCTCCTTGGAGACCCCATGGCCGTTCATCCGTCAGCTCCATGTCGTAAGCACTTCGTGACCGGAGGCGGTCAAGGTGGGGCTCGAGGTAGTCGAATGCCCGGGGCGCGAGCGCGATCAGTTCTTGGACGGTCAAAATGTTCTCGAGATGATCAGGCACGTGAGGCACTAGCGCCACAAGTCCCGAGTCCGATACCTCGAAGGCGTGTACATCCTTTCCGCGAACAAGTGGCCACACGAGGTCGGCTTCCACCTCGATTTCGATCACTGGAAGGTCACGAGTGTTCCGCCCAAGAGATGGTCGAGTCCTAAGCCGGACGAGTCCCCCGGGCATGGGTTGCTGCGACACGAGTTCGCAGTAGTAGATGCCGTCAGCGCCGCATACTCCCGCTGGCGAGACTCGTTCTCGCGGCGGGCTTCACTCTGGTACGCCAGGCGTGCCTGGTTCTCGGCGTAGGTCCGGCCTCCACCTCGCCCCCCGCGATGTGGTCTGGCGTCAGTCGTGGGATAGCCATCGCACGACGGATTCGCGTGGTTGTCGCTCGTCTCGCGCTCACCCCGGCTATCGGCTATCGACCGTGCTACGGTCACGATCCGGTGGCGTCATCCGGCGGTGCTGTCGCGAGCAGGGAGATGCATGTCCATCCGATCAGCGCGGTCCGTCCGGTCAATGCCCTTCATCCGACCAGTCCTCGGCATCGTCGCGGGCGTCGCCCTCGTCATCGGCCCCGCGCCGGTCGCATACTCGAGCGAGACTGCGGATGTCTCTCAGTCGATTGTCGTGGACAACCTTGCGGATGCCGGCCCGGGATCGCTGCGGGCAGCGCTCGAGACCGCGATCGCTCAGGAGGGCGCGCGCATCACCTTCGCCCAGCCGGGCACCATCACTCTCGCGTCCGCCTTGCCGGAGGTGACCGTGCCGCTCGTCGTGGACGGGACTCAGACGCCCGGCTACGTCGAAGGCGGGGCGCCTCGCACGGGCATCGACTTCGCCGGCTCGGCCGGATTCGTCCTGGGTGAGGGTGCCGACGGATCCGAGATCCTTTCGCTGGCATTGGGCAATGCCAGTGGTGACGGCGTGGTGATCCGGGCAGGCGGAGTGACGATCACCGGCTCCTACATCGGTCTGTCCACGGATGGCTCCGGTGCACCCAATGGCGGACATGGGGTGCGACTGGCTGCTGGATCCGACGGCTCGACTGTGGGCAGCAATCCCCAGACGACGTCGAGCTGGGTCTCCAACGTCATCTCGGGCAATGGCGGCAGCGGCATCGCTATCGTGGATTCCTCCAGCAATGTCGTCGCAGCCAACCGCATCGGCACCGATCCCGCGGGTCAGGTTGCGGTGCCCAACGCTGAGCACGGGATCGTCATCAGCGGGGCGTCGTCGGCCAACATGATCGGAGGCACAGCCTCGGTCGACCTCGTCACCGGCGTGGAGAACAACCCGACGGGTGACAAGGGCAAGGCCGAGCCCACCTTCACGCGACCGCCGCTCGGCAACGTCGTCAGCGGCAATGCTGGGTCAGGTATCGCTGTCCTCGCCGGTGCGGAGGGCAACACTCTCGCCGGCAACTTCGTCGGGACCTCGGCGTCAGGCGACGAGGACCTCGGCAACGGAGCCCAGGGCATTCTCGTCTCCGGCGCCCACGGCACGCAGATCCTCGGATGCTCGATCACGACCGAGCCCTTCGTCTACTACAACGTGGTTAGCGGTAACGGCTCGCACGGCATTGAGGTTCGTGACGCCGACGACGTGACCATCCAGGGCAACTTCACCGGCGTTGCCGCGGACAACGCGACATCGCTCGGCAATGACGGCAATGGCCTCCTGGTCGCGGGGACGTCGGCCAATACTCAAGCCGGTGGGGTTATTCCCCTCGGCAATGTCACATCGGGCAATGCGCGCAATGGCATCGCGGTCACCGGTGCGGTGACGGGCTTCGTATCCTTCAACAATTTCGCCGGGCTGGTCGCCTTCGGGGGCGCCGCGCCCAATGCGCTGAGCGGCATCTACGTCAGTGCGACGGGTGGGGACAACCTCATCCGCACGAGTGTCACCAGCGGCAATATCGGCTCTGGGATCACGTTGGCGGGCAGGGCCACTGGCGTGACCATCGACCCGGTGATCTCCGGTATGACGACGTCGGGGGCGGACGCACTGCCCAACGGGGGCGACGGGCTCACGATCACGGGCAGGGCCCACGGCAACGTCATCGGAGGCACGCGCAAGTCCGTCATGCCCCACACGGCGTTCAGCGGCAACGCTGGCTACGGCATCCGCATCGAGGGCGAGGCTCGCGACAACATCATCTTCGATACCTACGTGGGGACCATCGTCTCCGGTCTGAGCGCGCTACCGAACGCCAAGGGCGGGATCCTCGTGACGGGCTCGGCTCGCAACAACATCATCGGAGGCAAGCAGTCCATCTCGCGCCGGGCCAATGTCATAGCGGGCAATGAGGGCAACGGTGTCACGCTTAGTGTGGGGACATCGGGCAACAAGGTCTTCAACAACTACATCGGTGTCTCGCGGCTGGGCAAGAAGATGCCCAATGAGGGCAAGCCCGTCGTCGACCGAGGGCGCGGCAACGTGGTCAAGAGCAACACCCTGCGCTAGCTCCGCGTGTGGGTTCACTCCGCTGAGGCGGGCAGATCCCGATTGGTCTGCCGCAGTCCGATGGACCGAATATCGATTCCGATCGCTGCCGCCAGCGTCACGGCAACGAGGAGTGCCGCAGTGGGCAATTGGGGACCTAGGGCCACGAGGACGACGAGCGCAGCAAGGCTGACGACGAGCATCGGCCGCACAGCGCCTCTGGCCAGCCGGGTGAACACTGCCGTAGTTGCAAGGAACACGAGAGCTCCCGAGGCGAGCCCGGCCTCGAGCCAGTCATTCAGTGACGTCGTGAGATCCACCATTGACGCCTTGATGGCGACGGCGATCAGGAGGACCCCCCACACCATGAAGAGGTGAGCGAACGTGTAGCCGTATCGAACGAAAGACGCCAGATCCCGACCGCGTAGGCGATGAAGCGCCGACTCGCCTGGCTGCAACACGGAAACGTAGTAGTGACGCCAGAGAATGACGACAAGCGCGAGGGCGACAAGGACGCAGGCGATCAGCAGCGGTGAGAGCTCAGCCTTCACCGCACCATCCCCGATAGAGATGATCGACTCTCCCAGGGTGATGAGGATGAAGAGGGAGTAGCGCTCAGCGAGGTGCTCGGTAGAGATGGGCATCACCGAGCCAGCGGCGAACGGGACTGCGATCGCCGAGCAGATGCCGATGGCGATCAGCGCGATCGAAATGGTCGGGTCGGGTACGTAACTCGTGACAACAACGAGCACGGGCAGCACGAGGGCGAGAATCCCCATGCGTTTGAGCGCTCGGGTGAGGTCATGGTTGCGGCGCAGGACCCACATGCCGCCGCCCATGGCGAGCAACGCGAGGCCGAGGTAGGAGTATGCGAAGAGTTTGCTGTCGGACCAGAAGGCCTCCGGGATCGTGAGAGCCATGAGAAGCACGAGGCCCATGGCCACCGCGAAGATGATGGGGCGGATGTCGCGACGTTCAGAGCTGTGCAGCCCCATGTTGGCCAGTGCGGTGAAGGCGACCCACACCCACCACAGCAGGATGAGGTCCACCGTGCCGTGCACGATTCCGACGATGGTCCCGTCGGAGGTGATGGTCCGAGAGATCTGCAGGAGCGTGAAGACGAAGACAAGATCGAAGAAGAGCTCGAAGTACTCGACCTTGGTCTGGGGCCGGAACGTTGGCACGGGGCGATACTAGGTGCCGTGGGGAGCCGTCCCTACTTCTCGGCCGCGGAGGTGTCACTCACGGGCTGGTCGAAGTCGGCGACGGCCACCTGTGCAGGTCTGCGGATGATCCACGTGAAGACCGCGATGATGGCGATCGCGCCGGAGATCACTTCCGCTGCCTGCAACCAGCCACTGCGTGCATACTCGAGCACAGCGACGCCAATTTGCTGGCTAAGGATGAAGACCGCCATGACGAGGACGAAGTAGCCGAAGGCCTTGCGGAGTTTGTCCGGGTGGATGCGTCCGACGATCGAACTGCCGATGAGTGCTCCGACGATGGCGGCGCCCGTGATGATGAGAGTGACCGACCAGTTGATCTCGGTTTCGGGGTTGATGCTGACGAAGGATCCCTGACCGAAGACGAAGAGGTAGCCTGCGAGCCCGGCGAAGGACTTCATCGCGACGACGAGGAGCGACGTGGCGACTGCCTTGGGCATGGCCAGGCCCGCGAGGAGCGCAAGGGCAGGGACGACGAGGAAGCCACCGCCCGCGCCGACCAGACCTGTCACGAAGCCGACCACCAGTCCGTCGAGCAGGATGCGGAAGACCGGCAGGCCCTTGTGTGCTTTGCCGGCGACCTGCTTGCGGCCGCGGATCATCGCGACCGCGGTGACTCCCATCATGACCGCGAAGGCGGCGAGCAGGATTGCGCTCGGTAGGCGTGCGCCGATCTGGCCGCCGATGAAGGCGCCGACCATGCCGGCACCTCCGAAGATCAGGCCGAAATGCCATACGACGCGGCCCGCCCGCGCGTGGCTGATGAGCCCGAAGATCGACGTGACGCCGACGACGAAGAGACTGGCAGCAATGGCCTGCTTGGCGTCGAAGCCGACCACGTAGATAAGCAGTGGTGTCGTGAGGATCGAGCCGCCTCCCCCGAGGAGGCCGACCGCCATGCCGATGAAGACGGCGAGGATGGTGGCAACGATCATCATGGTCGGTCGATCCCTTCGACTGCGGCGGTGAGAGTGGAGCCGGCGGCGGTCCACTGGGCCTCGAGGCTGAACCTGTCGGCGCGCACGTGGGTCTCGCGCCACTCGACCGGATTGCCCTGGGCGGTGGCCTTGCGCTCCAGGAGCAGGACCGGGGCGTCGGGGGAGAGGTCGAGCAGGCCTGCGATGTGGCGAGGTGCACGCTGTGCGGTGACGCGCTCGGACCCCCCATCGATAGCGACGCCCATGACGGCGAGTTCGGCGTACAGCGCGGCATGGGACAGGTCGCGATCGAGGAGTCCTGACGCGGTCGCGGCGGGAAGCCAGGAGATGTCATGCGCGATCGGCTGGTCGTCGGCAAAGCGGAGGCGCTCGATGACGACCAGGTCCGTGTCGTCTGCCAGTCCGAGTTCGGACGACACCGACGCGTTGACCGTCGTCGCGAGCCGAAGGACATCGCTACTCGGCGTCGCACCCTGAGCGGCAACGGAATCGAAGAGTGACGACAGTGTGCCCAGGCTCTGCCGGTAGACGACCGGCTCGATGATGGTCGGCTTGCCGCGCTGGCTGCGCAAGACACCTTCGCCGCGCAGGACGCGCAGCGCCTCACGGATGGTGTGCCGGCTGACCTCGTACTCCTCGGTCAGGGTCAGCTCCCCGGGAAATCCGGCAGCGAATTCAC
>JAURME010000135.1 GCA_030830865.1 Candidatus Nanopelagicales bacterium
CGCGCGCCCGATCCGATGACGAGAACCTTCACGCCACAAGCCTAGTGAGCGTCCACCTGCCCCGATCGGGGCGACAAGTCCGCCGCCGGGTTAGCCCTCGTAGTAGGAGTCGATCTCGCCGAACGCCTCCTCGAGGATCGCCAGACCAGCGCGGGCCTCGTCCTCGGTGATGGTGCATGGCGGAACGACGTGCATGCGGTTGAAGTTCACGAACGGCATCAGGCCACGGGCCTTGCAGGCCGCGACGAGGGCGTTCATGGCGTCCGACGTGCCTCCGTAGGGAGCGAGCGGCTCGCGGGTCTCGCGGTTCTTGACCAGATCGAGGGCCCAGAACACGCCCAAGCCACGGACTTCGCCGATGATCGGATGCTTCTCGGCCAGGGCACGCAGGCCCGGACCGAGCACGTTCTCGCCGATGGCCTTGGCGTTGTCGACGATGCCCTCGTCCTTCATCGCATCGATGGACGCGACGATGGAGGCGGTGGCCAGCGGATGCCCGGAGTAGGTCAGGCCACCGGGGAAGACGCGCTCGTCGAACGTGCGCGCCACGTCCGCGGAGATGACGACGCCGCCGACCGGCACATAGCCGGAGTTCGATCCCTTGGCGAAGACGATGAGGTCCGGCTGGGCGGTCCAGTTCTGGAAGGCGAACCACTCACCGGTGCGGCCGAACCCAGCCATGACCTCGTCGGCGATCCAGAGGATGCCGTACTTGTCACACAGGGCGCGGACGCCCTCGAGGTAGCCGGCCGGCGGTGCCATGACACCGGCGGTGCCGACGACGGACTCGATGACGATCGCGCCGATGGTGCCCGGACCCTCGAACTGAATGACGTGCTCGAGGTGCTGCAGCGCGCGCTCGCACTCCTCGGCCTCCGTTGTGGCCCAGAACTCCGAGCGGTAGAGGAAGGGACCGAAGAAGTGGACGTGACCGTAGGCGTACTCATTCGGCCAGCGCCGCGGGTCGCCGGTCGCGACGATCGATGCACCGGTGTTGCCGTGATACGAGCGGTAGAAGGACAGGATCTTGTGCTTGTTGGTGTGCACCCGGGCCATGCGGATCGCGTTCTCGATGGCGTCCGCGCCACCGTTGGTGAAGAACACGCGCTCCATGTTCGGGCCGGCAAGCTCGACGATCCGCTTGGCGGCCTGGTTGCGGGCCTCGTTGGCATGCTGGGGGGCGATGGTCGACAGCGTGCCCGCCTGCTCCTGGATCGCCGCGACGACCTTCGGGTGCTGGTGCCCGATGTTGGTGTTGACCAGTTGCGACGAGAAGTCCAGGAACCGGTTTCCGTCGTAGTCCCACACGTAGCAGCCGTCGGCGCCCGCGATGCACATCGGCTTCAACGCCTTCTGCGCGCTCCAGGAGTGGAAGACGTACTCGCGGTCGTCGGCGAAGACCTCGGCGCCGCGGGCGGGATCGGGGGTGACGGTCATCAGTTCTCCTCGAGGGGCATTCGGTGGTCGGGAGCGTAGCGGTGGGTCAGGAGGTGTCTCATCAGATGCCCCGGGACCCGGACGGGGCCCGGGACGCCGCGGCGAGGGCGGTGAGGACGTGCTGGAACTGCGCGGAGTCCTCCTCGTGCAGGAGGCCGCTGGTGACGCGCACGTGGTCGGTGGCCCAGGACGCGACCTGGAAGGGTGACCCCGGCGCGACTTTGATGCCCTGCGCCGCGAGGGAGAGCAGCGCGGCCCGCTCGTCGGCGACCTCGACCCATACGTTGATGCCATCGCCCGTCGTGGTGTGGACTCCCAGGCTGTTCAGCCCAGCACGGAAGGCGAGGCTGCGCATCGCGTAGGCGGACCGGGCGCGCGTCACGGCGCTGATCGCGGCAGAGTCGGTGAGGAGTTCGAGGAGGACCGACTGCAGCAGGCGGCTCGTCCATGCCGGGCCCAGGAGTCGACGTGCCCGCATGGGCTCGATGACGTCGGCCGTGCCGCCGACCGCAGCGATGCGCAGGTCAGGTCCGTGGGACTTCGAGTAGCTGCGGATGTGGACCACCTGCGTGGGGAGGTGGACACCGAGGCTGACATCCTCCCCCGTGGCGATGTCACCGGAGTGATCGTCCTCGACGACGAGGGTCTTCGTGCCGCGCACGAGTTCCGCGAGGGCGGCGGCGCGTTCGACGGACATGCTCGTGCCGGTCGGGTTCTGCGCGCGCGGCTGCAGGAACACCGCGACCGGGTCCAGCATCAGCGCCTCGGCGAGTGCGTCGACCACGATGCCCTCGTCGTCCATCGCAACCGGCATCAGCTCAGCCCCAGCACGCTCGAGCATGTCGAGAAGGGGCGGGAAGCCCGGATCCTCGACGACGACGCGGTCGCCGAGATGCACCTGGAGGTCGACGATGCGTGACAGTGCGTCCAGGGCGCCGTCGACGACCGTGAGGCTCTCGGCGCGAAAGGGCCATGTGGTGGCGAGGTGCTCGCCGAGTGCGGGCAGGACCGCCGGGTCCAGGTAGGTCGTCGTCCAGTGCTCCGAGCCCTCGGTGACCCTCTGAAGTGCTTCGCGCAACGAGGGCAGCAGATCAGGATCGGGGGTTCCCGTGGACAGATCGAAGCCCTCGGCACCCGGGGCGCCGCTGATGCCCAGGAAGCGTCGAGGGGTCGTCGGCTCGGGCGCCGCGCTGACGAACGTCCCGGCGCGACCGCGGGCCTGAACGGCCCCGACCGCGCCGAGCGCCTGCCAGGCCTCACTGACCGTCGAGGGGCTCACCCCCAGCGCTGCGGCGAGCACCCGCACGGTGGGGAGCCGGTCACCGCTGGTCAGCGCCCCGGAGCGGATCAGCCGATGGATCGCCGCCGCTATGCCCGCGGGAGACGGGTTCTCCACGGCAGCGACGACCAGGGAGAGGGGGGACTGTTCCTCGTCCGGAGGGAAGGCCGCCGTGATGGAGCCGCCTGTTGTGTGCTGGACATTCTCCGACGTCTTGAGCACCGTGCACCTCCCCACGACGAGTTGTGAGCGTGGATGTCCCAGACCGGGGAATTCGCGGTCACGACTTTGTTAAATCGCTGTTGTAACACATTCATTGTGTCTATGGTTCCCGAATACAAAAGCCCACCCGGGGCGTCGAAGGAGGAACCATGTCGATCGTGCGAGCGGCACTCGTGCAGACCAACTGGACCGGCGACAAGGAGTCGATGATCCAGGCCCACGAGCAGTACGCCCGTGATGCGGCTGCCCAGGGTGCCCAGATCGTCTGCTTCCAGGAGCTCTTCTACGGGCCGTACTTCTGCCAGGTCCAGGACAAGAAGTTCTACGAGTACGCCGAGGCGATCCCCGGCCCGACCACCGAGCGCTTCCAGGCCCTGGCCAAAGAGCTCAATATGGTCATGGTCCTGCCGATGTACGAGGAGGAGCAGCCCGGATTCCTCTACAACACCGCAGCGGTCGTCGATGCGGACGGCACCTACCTCGGTAAGTACCGCAAGCAGCACATCCCCCACGTCAACGGCTTCTGGGAGAAGTTCTACTTCCGTCCCGGCAACGGGGGCTACCCGGTCTTCGACACCGCCGTCGGCAAGATCGGCGTGTACATCTGCTACGACCGCCACTTCCCCGAGGGCTGGCGCGCGCTCGGCCTGAACGGTGCCCAGATCGTGTTCAACCCGTCCGCGACCTCCCGCGGCCTCTCGCAGTACCTGTGGAGCATCGAGCAGCCCGCGGCTGCCGTCGCGAACGAGTACTACGTCGGTGCGATCAACCGAGTGGGCATTGAGGACCTCGGCGACGACGACTTCTACGGCCAGTCGTACTTCATCGACCCCGAGGGCAACTACGTCGGCGAGAAGGGCGACCCCTACAAGCCCGAGCTCATCGTCCGCGACCTCGACATGAGCCTCATCACCGAGGTGCGCAACCGGTGGCAGTTCTACCGGGACCGTCGTCCGGACGCCTACGGTGAGCTCGTCCGCCCGTAGCCCCCATCGCCGAAGCCCCATCGAAGAAGGGAACTGATCTGATGCGCATCCTCGTCAAGAACGGCACCGTGGTCTCCGCCCAGGGCAGCAGCCAGGCGGACGTCCTCATCGACGGCGAGACGATCGCCGCCGTCCTCGCCCCCGGCGACACGAGTCTGGGCGCGGACCTCGCATCCTCGGTCGATCAGGTCATCGATGCCACCGGCAAGTACGTCGTGCCCGGTGGTATCGATGGCCACACCCACATGGAGATGCCCTTCGGCGGCACGGTCGCCGCCGACACCTTCGAGACGGGCACGCGTGCTGCGGCCTGGGGGGGCACGACGACGATCATCGACTTCGCGGTCCAGAAGCAGGGTGAGCGGGTGCAGGACTGCCTGGCCGAGTGGCACCGCAAGGCGGACGGCAACTGCGCCATCGACTACGGGTTCCATCAGATCGTCGGCGGCGTCGACGACGACTCCCTCAAGGCCATGGACGAACTGGTCGACGAGGGAATCACCAGTTTCAAGCTTTTCATGGCATATCCCGGGGTCTTCTACAGCGATGACGGCCAGA
>JAURME010000136.1 GCA_030830865.1 Candidatus Nanopelagicales bacterium
AGCTGACGCTGCCGGAGGACTTCACGGTGCACCCGCGCCTGCACCCGCAGCTGCAGCGTCGCGCCACGATGGTCTCCGAGGACGCCATCGACTGGGGCATGGCCGAGGCCATGGCCGTCGGTAGCCTCCTCATGGAGGGCCGCACTATCCGCCTCGCCGGGCAGGATGTGCGTCGCGGCACCTTCGGTCACCGCCACATGGTGATCGTCGACAAGTCGAACGGCTGGCAGTACAAGCCGCTCAAGCAGTGCTACCGCGACGGCGGCAAGCTCTACGTCTACGACTCCCTGCTGAGCGAGTTCGCGGCGATGGGTTTCGAGTACGGCTACTCCGTCGCCCGCCCCGATGCCCTCGTCATGTGGGAGGCCCAGTTCGGCGACTTCGCCGACGGCGCGCAGACCATCGTCGACGAGTTCATCTCCTCCGGTGAGCAGAAGTGGGGCCAGCGCTCGTCCCTGACCCTGCTGCTCCCCCATGGCTACGAGGGCCAAGGCCCTGACCACTCCTCGGCCCGACCGGAGAGGTTCCTGCAGCTGTGCGCGCAGGACAACATGGTGGTCGCGATGCCCAGCACCCCGGCGTCCTACTTCCACTTCTTGCGCCTGCAGGCCAACGCCACCATCGTGCGACCGCTGGTGATCTTCACCCCGAAGTCGCTCCTCAGGGCGAAGAAGGCGGTGTCCAACAAGGCGGAGTTCACCTCCGGGCACTTCCACCCGCTCATCACCGATCCCGAGCATGTCGGCCCGCAGATCCGCAAGGTGCTCCTGTGCTCCGGCAAGGTCTACTACGACCTCGACGCCTACCGCGAGAAGCACGGCATCACCGATGTGGCCATCCTGCGGTTCGAGCGCCTCTACCCCCTGCCCTTCCGCACCCTGCCCCCGGCGCTGGAGAACTACCCCAACGCCGAGCTCGTCTGGGTCCAGGAGGAGCCGGCCAACCAGGGCGCGTGGTCGTTCATCGCGATGAACCTCCCGGAGATCATCGACCGTCCCATCACCGGCGTGAGCCGACCCTCGTCGTCCTCCCCCGCCTGCGGCACCCACCAGCGCCACGAGGCCGAGCAGAAGGCCGTCGTCGAGCAGGCGTTCCGCTAGAGATCAGCGACAGCGCAGACGGCACGAGGAGCACCCATGTACTTCACCGACCGAGGCATCGAGGAGCTCGAGAACCGGCGTGGCGAGGAGGAGGTCACCCTCGCCTGGCTGGCTGATCAGATGCGCACCTTCGTCGACCTCAACCCCGACTTCGAGGTTCCCGTCGAGCGCCTGGCCACCTGGCTGGCCCGCCTCGACGACGAGGACGACTGACGGGTTCACCCGAAGGTGCGCTCGCCGGCCTTCCAGGTGCCGAGCAGCTCGATCTCGCCGATCGACATGGGATCCACCGCCCGCGGATCCTCCGCGAGCAGCACGAGGTCAGCCCGCGCACCCGGGCGCAGCTCCCCAGCATCCGGCCGACCGGCCTGGAAGGCGATGCCGCGCGTATATGCCTCCAGTGCCTCGTCGACCGTGATGCGCTCCTCAGGCATCCAGGGCGTGGACGCCCGATCGGTCTGCCGCGTCACGGCAACCTGCAGGCACTCCAGCGGCTTGTAGGTCGTCACCGGCCAGTCGCTTCCGAAGGACACTCGGGCGCCGGAGCGCACCATCGTGCCGATGCGGTACTGCTCGTTGAGCCGCTCCTCCCCCAGCCGCTTGGCGTTCAGCTCCCGCTGCCAGTTGTCCAGGTGTGCCCAGTAGGGCTCGAAGTTGGCGACGACGCCCAGTTCGCTGAAGCGGGGCACGTCGGCCGGATCGACCAATTGCAGGTGCGCCATGGTCCACCGCCGGTCGCGCGGCGGATTCGTCGCGGCGACCTTCTCCATCGCGTCGAGGGTCTGGCGCACCCCCGCATCGCCGATGGCGTGCACGTGGATGGTGAAGCCCAGAGCATCGGCCGCGATCATCGCCTCCGCCATCTCCTCGGGCGCCCAGTTGGGGATGCCGCTGGAGTTCGGGCAGTCGCAGTACGGCGAGAGCAGTGCCCCGGTGCCCGACTCGATGATGCCGTCGGCGAAGAACTTGACCGTATGCGCCCGCAGCCCGGGGATCCCGGCGTCATCGAACAGTTGCCGCGCCTCGGGGTAGGTCGGGAGGGCCTCGCGCCACGATTTCGGATCCAGCCACAGTGCCAGTTCCGCGTCGACGTGGAGCGCTCCCTGACGATGTGCCTCGATCCACAGCGGCAGGTAGGCCGGGGTCTGCAGTGCGTCCTGGATCCACGTGATGCCCGACGCCGCGAGGTCATGGGTCGCCGACTCCATCGCTGCCGTCGCCTGCTCCGGCGTCGGATCAGGCAGCAGGTTCATGACCGCCATGAAGGCCCCTGGCTCGCGCAGCGTCCCGATCGGGTTGCCGTCAGCATCCAGAACGATCTCGCCGTCATCCGGCTGCGCGACGCCCTTCACGATGCCGGCCCGGCGCATCGCCTCGGAGTTCACCCAGACGGTGTGACCGTCCGAGCCGTGCACGTAGACGGGACGATCAGGGATCGCGGCGTCCAGCCATGCTGCCTCGAACACCCCGTCCGGTGCGAGCGTGATGTCCAGACCCTCACCCCGCACCCATTCAGCGTCCGGGTTCTCGTCCGCCCATGCCCTGGCGATAGCGACAGCCTCGTCGACCGACGTGGCATCGCCGACCGGAGCGAAAACATGCGCAAGGCCGCCGAGAATCGGATGAATGTGACCGTCTCCGAAGGCCGGGCACAGGAACTGCCCCGTCGCGTCGATGACCTCGTCCGCCTGTGCCACTCGGGCTGCGGCGCCCATGGCCACGATCCGACCGTCGCGCACGAGTACGGCGTCCGTCTCGGCGATTCGGCCGTCGGGCAACCGTCGACCCGTCCAGACCGTCATCCCCTCGATGCGAAGGGACCTCATCGTCGAACGATCGTGTGCCATGACCCCCATTGTGGTCCTAGGGAAGCCCGAAGACCTGCGTGTAGAGCTTGACCGCCTCCACACGGGGTGACTTCCGTGGATCGTCGTTGACTCCCAACCGGGAGAAGATGCGATGAGACATCGCCTCGATGGATCGCTGGGTCGAGTTGCGCTGGTTCGCGATCTCGGCATTGGTCCACCCCGCAGCCATGAGTCGCAGGACCTCGATCTGCACAGGAGTCAGGTCCTTGAGGGGTGACTCACTCCCCGACGACTTCATCACAGGAATCGCGTGCTCGGTCAGGACGGACTCCAGCGCCGCGAGGAGGATCTCCGGGGTGTCGAGATCGGACTTGCTCACGAGGGCGAACGGCTCCGGCAGGCCGCCGCTGACACCTGCCGCCGCAGCCGACGGGTAGTTGCTCACGGCCAGCACGGCGAGGCCAGGAGACCGCGACGACAGCGAGTGCGCCAGATCCATGCCCGTCGGGCCTGGCCCAAGGTGGATGTCGACGACGAGTGCATCCGGATCGAAGTCCCCGAAGGCGCGCGTGGCCTCGACCACGCCGGGGAGCGCGAGGACCTCGAAGCCGCTCCTGCCGATCGCGTGGCTCATGAGGCCGCGCACGAAGTCGTCATCCTCGACGATCATCACGCGTCGCGCGTTGCCCATGCCCTCATCCAACCGCTCGGCTCGCCCTCAGAGGTCTGATGTTCGGGGTTCTCACGCGCCAGCCGGCACCCCGGTCTGCTCTCGCACCAGGATCACACCGTCGAACCGATGGCCGACGGAGAGTGGGGTCAGCGTCCAGCGCAGGCACACGGCGTCCATGGTGATAGTTCCCATCCCCGGGGCGCCGTGCCCTGGTGAGGCTGATCCATCCGCGCGCTGGCCGTCGTCCGTGACCGATACGGCGATGGTGTCCCCGACCTGCACCCTGACGGTGATGTCGACGCGGGTGGCGTGACCGTGGCGCACGGCATTCGTGATGGCCTCCCCGGTTGCCGCCACCAAGGCCGCTCCCGCCACCGGGTCACGGCCCAAGAGGTCGTCTGCCCGCTCGTCCCACTCGACCTCGAGGTCGAGGGAGAATCCCCACATCTCGATCAGTCGCTCCCACGCCAGCTTCCAGTCGTCGCTGCTCAGCCCGGAGTCGAGCACCTGATGCAGATCTCCTCTCAGGGCGGCAAGCTCCCGAGCCTCCTCGTCCGGGTCCATGCCTCGGATGTGCAGGGCGCTGGCGAGGATCCGGCCCTGGACCTCTCCATGCATGGTGTTCGCCAGTCTGCGCCGGGTGACCCATGCGGCCTGCCGCACGAGTGCCGAGGCGCGATCGGCGGCGTCGAAGGCCTGCGCCAGCTCAGAGCGGGTGTGCCGCGCCCGGGCATTCGCGAGCAGCACGATGATGGCCAGGATCACCGAGTACGCCACCGGAACGGCGGCCCACAGCAGACCCGCCCCTAGGTACCAGGAGGTCAGCGCGGCCACGGCCGAGGCACCGATCAATCCGGCGGCCAGCCCTGCGTCACTGGGTTCCACGTCGGCAAGCCGGTCCGGCTGTGACCACAGCGGGGCAGGTCTGGGCACCCGCATCGCCGCCACCTGACCGACCAGCTCCTCCTCGCGCACCTGCGCATCACGCAGCTCATGGCTGAGCGGTCGCACGGCATCATCGACAAGCGCCCGCAGGTGGGCCGAGACGTCCTCGGGGTTTCCGCCGTCACCGTGCGTGGCGACGAGGCGGTCGGTCACCATGCGGCGTACGTCCTCCAGCAGGCGCTGTCGGTCCACCTCGACGAGACGGGTGGACTCGAGGGCAAGGGCCTTCTCGCGCGCGAGTTCGATGAGGATGCCCTCACGGTCCCGTGCGTCCTCCTCCAGGGAGGAACTGAGCCGAGCGCCAGCCGCCAGCCACACGGCGAGGAAGACGGACAGGACGACGAAGGCCGGATCGACCCGGTCCGGATCGGGCACGCCCCCCAGATGGGCGATGACGAGCGCCCCGGTGATCGTGAACGGGCCCGCAAGGAGCAGCACGATGGTGGTGACCCAGCGACGCACCGACGCGGACCGCGCTCGAAGCCTCGGGCGGATCACCTGCGCCACGATGACGACGACAAGGAATGCCGACGCCGAGAAGAAGAACCACGCGAGCGATGACACCGCTGGACTCTGGGTTGAGAGCAGCGCAGCTGCGAAGAGGACGAGCGGCACCGCCACCCCGAAGGTGCGCAGGGACAGTCCGCCCGGTAGGCCGGCTCGCCACCACCTATCCACCGGCCGTCACCTCCACGGGCTCGGGTCGGATCACGATGAGGCGCCTGGCACCCCGGACACCGGACATCGCCAGCGGGCTGGACTCGAACCTCAGACGTGCCTCGCGGCCTGCACTGAGGATCGTGAGATCGTCGACCTCAGCACCGCGCAAAGCGGCGACGATGTCCAGGCGATCGGACCACACGTCCTCGACTTCCAGTCCCATCGCCGGTGAGCGCCCCGGCCCGAGCAGGCGGACGGCCGAGGCGTTCATCGCCGCCACGCGACCCCTGTCGTCGACCACCACCACGCCCGTCTCGGATGCGAGGTAGGACTCCTCCTGCGTCATGGGTCGCAGATCGAAGGATCGGAAGTTGGCCAGGGCGAATGCCGCGAACGTGACGGGAACGAGGCTGAGAATGGCCGGGCCGATGGCCAGGATCCTGATGTTGAAGAACGACATGGAGTTCATCAGCCAGGGCAGCAGGATGGTGACGAGCACCAGGGCCACCTGCGCCCGGTGAAGTCGCGTGGACCGCAGGGCGCTGACCACGGTGATCCAGACCGAGACGGTGTTGATGCCGTAGGTCCAGACGAAGAAGGCGATGTACAACGGACTGCTGCGTGGGAACGCGAACGTGACAGGGTCGAAACCGCCCCCGAAGAACACGTCCATCGCCCATGGACCGAACACCACCACCGCCAGGGACGCGGGAACGATCACGAGGACGGCGATGATCCACGGGCGCATCCACCGGTCACGGCCAGTAACCCACGAGATGAACATCAGCAGGGCCACCGGGGCGACGAGCCAGCCGACATAGGTGAGCCGGATCGCGAGCACCTGCTGGTCGAACGTGAGGGCACTGGAAAGACTGAACGCGTAGGCCAGGAGGATCTCCGCAACCGCGAGCAGGACGATCGTGAGGATCCCTCCGTGCCGGGCGGTCGCGCGCTGCCGCCAGGTGAATACCGCGAGCAGCAGGGTGACCATGCTGGCGGCGAAGAGGAATCCGAACGCCTCGGGGTTCGCGTGACTCGACATGTCCGACGCCTACCTCGTCAGGACGAGCTTGCCCCGCACGTCTCCCGCATTCATGACCGCGAAGGCCTCCGCCGCGTTCTCCATCGGCAGCACGCGGTCGACGACCGGCCGCACACCCGTGCGGACGAGCAGGTCGAGCATGTCCCGGAACTCGCCGATCGTCCCCATCGTCGAGCCGACGACGTTCAACTGCAGGAAGAACAGCCGGTTGAGGTCTGCCGGCGGGTTGGGGCCGGACGTCGCCCCCGAGATGACGATCGTGCCGCCGGGGCGAAGGGAACGCATCGAGTGCGACCACGTGGCCTCGCCGACGGTCTCCATCACCGCGTCGACCTTGTCGGGAAGGCGCGCCCCGGACTCGAAGGCACCGTCGGCGCCGATCTCCAGCGCCCAGGCGAGCTTGTCGTCATCGCGCGACGTAACCCACACCTGCCGGCCCATCGCCTTGCCCAGCACGATCAGCGCTGTCGAGACGCCCCCACCTGCGCCCTGGACGAGGATCGTGTCGCCCTCCCGAGTGCCCGACTTCGTGGCGATCATCCGGTACGCCGTCAGGTAGGCCGTCGGGAGGCAGGCGGCCTCCTCGAACGTGAGCCCAGCCGGCTTGTCGATCAGGTTGTGAGCCGGCACGCGCACATGCTCGGCGAGGGCTCCCGGATAGCGCTCGCTCAGGAGGCTGCGGCGGGGGTCGAGGGTCTCGTCACCCTCGGTCGCCTCAGCATCTCCGATCACCGCGTGGACGATGACCTCGCGGCCAGCGTCCGTGATCCCGGCGGCATCCGTGCCGAGGATCATCGGAACCTGCTCGGCCTTGAGTGCCTGTCCCTTCAGGGCCCAGAGGTCATGGTGGTTTAGGCTCCCGGCCTTCACCCGCACTGTCACCCAGTCGTCGGGGGTCGCCGGCTCGGGGAGGTCCCCGACGCCGAGCACGGAGAGGGGATCGTCACGGTCGATGCCGGCGGCGTAGATGGCGAACATGCCACTGACCCTAATCCCGATGGGCGTAGGGGAACACTGCTTCGCTGGGTCCCTGTGCCCGCAACCGGAGCAGCTGCCCCTCGGCCTCCGCGAGGGTGGGCACGTGGCCGGCCGGGACCTCCCAGCAGACGGTCATGGGCTCGCCAGGACGCTCGAACCACTGCCCTCGGTCCTGCAGCAGCGTCCGGTGCTGCGCGAAGCCGAGCACGAAGGCGCGCAGGGAGGGCAGATCGCGCCAGACGCTCAGGTTCACCAGAAGGTCATCACGATCGAGGATCCGGAAGCTCGTCGAACCCGGTCCGTCGTCCGCCAGTCGCCAGACGAAGCCGTCGGCGGCGTTGACCTCGGCGATCTGGTCCACGAACGATGCCATCCGCGGATCATCGAGCGGATATCTCATCGGGGCGAGGTTCAGTTGGGCCAACGGCATGGCGTCACGCCATCACAGGAGGCAGCGGCCGATAGCGGAACAGCAGGCGACCCTCGATCAGATCGTCCGGCACAGATCCGAACTGCCGGCTGTCGTCGCTCACATCGGGGTTGTCCCCGAGGACCCACCAGCCCTCGGGTGTCCGGTGGTCCAGGCGCTTCACGACGGTCAGGTGGGGCCGTTCGGGATGACGCATCGTGACGACGTGGCCGGGGCTCAACGACCGCGTCCGCCGGACCACCCACCACTCCCCACTCCGCACGGACGGCTCCATGGACGGCCCGACGATGCGGATGGTCGTGAGGGACAGCACACCCCCATCCTGCAGGGTGCTGAGTCCCCCACGGAGCGCTAGGGTCAGGGGAGGCGACCAGCCCACGATCTCGAAGGAGACCCATGCTCAACCGCATCTTCCGGGCGCTCGAGCCCCGCACCACCGTCTACGCGCACTGCGACCTCCCCTGCGGCGTCTACGACCCCGCTCAGGCCCGCCTCGAGGCCGAGTCGGTCAAGGCGTGCATGGAGAAGCACAACGCTTCCGATGACCACGACTTCAAGGCGCGCGCCATCACGATCAAGGAGCAGCGCTCCCACATGGTCAAGGAGCACCTGTGGGTGCTGTGGACCGACTACTTCAAGCCCCCGCACTTCGAGAAGTACCCGCAGCTCAATGACCTGTTCAACCAGGCCACCAAGCTGGCCGGTGCCGGCGGCACCAAGGGCACCTGCGATGTCGCGGTGGCCGACGAGCTGCTCGGCAAGATCGACGAGATCGCGGCCATCTTCTGGGAGACCAAGAAGGCCTAGCCCCAATCAGAGCCACCTGAACAAGCTCTGAACAGACACGACGGCAGATGGACGCCGTCCCTGTCCTCGGATTGTCCTCACAATCCACATGGACGGGGGTGGCGTCCATCGCATTCCTGAGCCGGTCGCCCTCACCGGATCCCGCTCGCTCGCCCGGCACGCGGCCCTACCGCCCCACGCTGACTGGCCGGGTGGATCACGAAGATCCACCCGGCCAGTCAGCGAGAGTTGCCGCTTAGTCGACGACCCACATCGACTGCGCGGTGGAGTAGCGCAGCGTGCGGGAGCATGCCCAGCCACCGAGGCCGTCGTGCATCCACTCACCCCACACGGTCGACCAGCCACCGGACGCGACACCGCCCCAGTTAAGGCCCTCGGGCTGAGCTTCGTCACATGTACCGGTCACAGGGACGGCGAACTCCTGCAGTATGAGAGCGGGGCCGTCACCAGTTGATGAGGCTGAGGATGAACCGCTGCCGCTTCCGCTGCCGCTTCCGCTTCCGCTGCCGTATGAAAGCGAGAAAGGACTTAGTTGCAGGCCGTTGTACAGGAAAGAGGAATCCGAAGCCCGCGGAAAGGTGTTGTAGTTGGTCGTCCCCGAAGCAACGTCGAACGTCTTGGAACTACCTTGCGCAACAATACATTCAAGAGTGCCATCCGACGCCGCCTGAGCGCAGGTCTTGCCGCCATAACTTAGCGCTGCAATATTGAACGAGATGTTCGAGGTGTAGTTGTTCACGATTGTCACTTGGCTATCTGTAGCGCTTGATGGTGACGGGCTTCCCGAGCTATTGATGGTTACCGATGTCGCAGCGTGCGCAGGCTGGGCCAGACCCACCAGTCCCATCGCACACGAACCAGACGCCACCAGTACTGCCAAGGCTCTCTTCATCGGATCACACTCCCGATCGTCCAGATGTCGGCCCGAGGTCCTACGCCCATTCGAACCATCCGCCCACTGCGGTGCGCTGACCATAAGAGGGGGCCTTGACTGCGCAACCCCACATGTTCGGAGTTCTCACGCATTCGGCGCGGCCTCGCGTCGGGCCCCCAGCGCGAAAGAAGTGGATCACCCACGACACACGTCAAGGACTCGCGCTCTCGCCCGAGCACAGCCCACCCTTCGCGCCTAGTCGACGACCCACTTCGCTAGTGCGCTGGAGTAGCTCAGCGTGCGGGAGCATGCCCAGCCACCGAGGCCGTTGTGCATCCACTCACCCCACGCCGTGGACCAGCCACCAGACGCGACACCACCCCAGTTCAAGCCTTCGGGCTGAGCCTCGTCACACGTACCGGTCGCGGGTACGCCGAACTCCTGCAGCAAGGGGGCGGGCGCCGCCCCGGCAGTGGAGTCTCCAGCAGACGGCGAGGAGGCAGGCGGCGAGGAGGCTGGCGTTCCCACGATCACGGTGAAGGACCCGGAGTTCCCATTGTGCTCGTAGTGCACAACGTACGTCCCATCAGCGGGCGCCGCGTACGAGCCACCAATCGAGTCATGCACGTTGATGACACGCGCGCCGCCAACAGACTGGGCATTGAACTTGGTTCCGCTGATGACGACGAATGTGCTGGTCCCTACAGGCGAGGTTGAGTTCAGATAGAGACTTGGTGTGGTCGAGCAGGTGGTGAAAAGCACGCGACCGTTGTCCCCGGACGCGAATGCAATCGTCTGCCCATTCAGACCAGAGTCACAGTCCGAAACGGTTACCTCTTGTCGGGCGTATGCCGGGGTACCACTGGACATGGCCGCGACCACCATCACGGCGGCGGCGGCGATGGACGCCGGCCTTCGTGATCGGGTCACCACGCGAAGACCGGTTTTGGATCGCATCAACGCACTCCCTCTTCACCACCACCTTCCGCGCATTGCGGCGCCCTGACGATAAGAGGGGCTCCGGGCTAGGCACCTCGATGTGTTCGGGCTTCTCACGCAATCAACCTGGTCGCGTGTCGCGGCGGCAGCGCGACTGCGGTGGACGAGGCAGATCACCAGCGCCGCAGGCGGGTTGAACCGGGTGGAGCGCTCGCCCAGGTCCACCTCGAGCCCGAGTCGGTCAGAGGGTGATGGGCACGCGCAACATGTCCGACGACCACAACGGCGGGAGGCGCACCATCGTCACCAAGGAATAGCGCTCCCCCATGGCCGACGAGATCGCGGCCATCACTTCGGGCTACGAGAGAAGCCCGAGCCACCGTCAGGCGGAGAGGCCCTGCTGCAGCTGTGGACGACCGGTGAGACCTCGGTCAGTCCCGCACCTCGCCGGGCACCTCACGTGAGCCGACCGCGATGACCGCATCGACCGGCACAGAGGCGCGACCCGTCACCACCACCCGATACGTGCCCGGCACCGCGTCACGCTCCACGCGGGACAGGTACCAGTAAGTCGTCCCGCCGTAGGGCTCGAAGAACCGGGTCCGCTCGTTGATCGGCAGTGGGATCCGGGATCCCCTCGGGTCGATGACCGTCACGCGAGGCAACTGCGCGGGCCGAAGCCGGTTGTCCGGTGCCTTGTCCTCGATGAGCAGCTGCATGCGCATCGTGTCGCCCTCCGCGAGGCGGAAGCGAAAGCCCCGCCGCTCGTTCCGCTCGACCTCGGCCCGGACGGCGAAGGACACGGTTCCGTCCACCAGAAGAGGCCCGGCGGCCGGGGAGGAGTCGGACTCATCGAGCACGACCGGCTGGTGCGCAGCCGCGGATGGGGCGAGAGCAAGGGCCGCGGCCGCGACGACGGCGATCGCTCCTCCTCTTCGGAGAAATCCACCCATGGCTCGACTGTCTCATGTCACCACCGACCACGCACGCGGGCAGACCCTGCCCGCACTCCGGCCACCCAGATGCGGCACATATGTCCGGCACGATGATGAAGGCGTGTCCGACCTCGTGACCCGACTGACGGAGGTCAGCGCCCAGGGTGACCCCGCGCACCGGCCGCAGGCGAGGCTGCTCCTCGACGCTCTCCAGGACGACGCCGATTTCCCCTCTGCTCGCCGCGACGCCGCGCTGCTCGTCGACGCCTACCTGAACGACCCCTACCTGACCCGCTAGCCTGCGCCCGTGCCCTGGTTCCTGCTCGTCCTCGCCATCGGCAGCGAGGTGTTCGGCACTGCGATGCTGAAGGCGTCCGACGGGTTCTCCAAGTGGCTGCCCGTCGTGGGCGTCGTCCTCGGCTACGGCCTGTCCTTCTTGTTCCTCGGCTTCGCCCTGAAGGACATAGGCGTGGGCGTTGCCTATGCCATCTGGTCCGGGCTGGGGACGATCGGCATCGTCATCGCCGGCTACTTCCTCTTCGGGGAGCAGCTCAACACGTGGGGCTACGTCGGCATCGCCGTGATCATCGCCGGCGTCGTCATCCTCAACGTCGGCGGCGCCCACTGACGCTCCTGCCTAGGGTGGTCTCATGACCAACGGAACCATCAGACGAGCTGAGCCCCGCGACGTCCCGGAGATCCTCCAGATGGTCCGCGACCTCGCGGAGTACGAGAAGGCTCTCGAGGAGGCCATCGCCACCGAGGAGCAGTTCGAGGCGGCCCTGTTCGGCGAGAACCGGTCGGTCTTCGCCCATGTTGTCGAGCACGAGTCGGACGGGCGACGCCTCGGCGGCTTCGCACTGTGGTTTCTGAACTTCTCCACGTGGCTGGGTGTCAACGGCCTGTACCTGGAGGACCTGTATGTGCGCCCCCAACTGAGGGGCAGCGGGTACGGCAAGGGCCTGCTCGCCACTCTCGCCCAGGAGTGCGTCGACCACGGCTACGGACGCCTGGAGTGGTGGGTGCTGGACTGGAACAAAAGCAGCCGCGACTTCTACGAGTCTCGTGGCGCCGCACCCTTGACTGAGTGGATTCCCTACCGGGTGACCGGCGCCGCCCTGACGAGACTGGCAGGCTCGTCCGGCACGTCCTAATATTCACACGTGACGCGCCTACTCCGTATTGCTGTCGCTGCGGCTATCGCGGCCATCTCCGCCATTGGCCTCGCAGCGCCGGCCAACGCCGCACACGTTGCCCACCTGTGTTCGGACACCTCGGTGGACGGAAATCCGGGCCAGACGCTGGTCATCGTAAACGGATGCGCGAACGCGTGGTACTTCCGCGACTGGGGTTCCATTCTGCAAGAGGACTGGAATGGATCCGCCTCAGCGCAGTTGGAGCCTGGGGCAAGCCGCACCTTCCACTTCGGAGCAGTCGGCACGGGCACCATTGCTGACGTTTACGCCAGATACCCGTCCCTGTCGATCACCTCGCACGACCCTGTCGTGAGGACGATCTTCTACCCGCCCTTCATCGGCCACGACTGGCTGCAGCAGGTCGGAGTGCCAGCCTCAGGTTCCTGTGCTGACGTACCGTCGACCGTCGGTCACTGGATCGGAGCACCGATAGGTGGCTGGTCTCTGACGTGGGCCGAGTGGATCAACGAGGGCCAGGGCGGGCCTGTGTGCTCACGCGAACTGCAGGACCGCGAGGATCTCACCATCATTCTTGTGGGGTAACAGCCGGTTCTTCTTTTATGTGCTCGACTGGAACGAGCCGGCCATCGGCTTCTACCGCAGCATCGGCGCGGTGCCGATGGACGAGTGGACGGTCCATCGCGTGACCGGCGACGCACTCAGACGGCTCGCCTCGAGTGAAGCCTGATCCTGATCGGTGCTGCGGCTGCACACGTCGGACGTGTCCTGCCTGCATCACGAGGGCACGGCCTGACGCCTCTCCCTTCGCATGAGATGACCGATGATCAGCGCAGCCCCCATGGTGCCTATCAGGCCTACGACCGTGTTTGCTCGGAAGCCCGCAATGAGCGCTTCCTCATGAAGTTCTTCCAGCGGATAGACGCTGGAGTATTCGGCATAGACACCGATCTGGTCATATCTGGAGGGAGAGCTGACCAGGCTCGTCACAACCTCTTTGGCATCAAGCTGATCCGCGCCCGACGTGGTCAAACCCAGGAACAGCCTGATCTGGATGACCATCAGGGTGAGGGCTGACACGAAGATCGTTCCGAAGAGCCCTCCCACACTCCCTGCGGCGGACTTGAACGCACTCATGCTTCCTGAGTCGGCGGGGCTGGCACTGCTCATGATCACACTCGCGATGATCGCTACGAACGACCCGTTGAGGAGCCCGAAGGCGGCTACCAGGACGCCGGGCACCCACACCGGTTGACCCGGCTGGATGAAGAAGAGCAGACACTGTGCGAGGCCCTGCATGCCGAGGGCGACCAGACCGGCGACATAGACCGGGTATCGACTCATCACGTATCGCGCCAGGACGAGCGCTCCCACGACTCCCATCGCCTGCATCGGCAGCATCACCACAGCCCCAGCAGTCATGGAGAGGTTGTAGACGTACTGGAATCCCATGGTGATCCAGAAGTACGTGCTGGTGATTGCCACCAGCATCCCGACTGCGAGAAGCAGTCGCATCTCAGGATTCCTCAGGGGCGCGAGCGAGAGCCCCGGACGTTGCGACCGTCGATAGGCGAGGAGGAGAAGGGTGCCCGCGATCACCGCGCCCGTTCCCTGCGCAACGGTCTTGAGAGCTCCGGGGTCACTCCAGTCCATCGATCCGAGGGCTCCCAGGCCCAGGGCGAGCGTCAGCCCGGCGAGAACGCCCGTCGCGAGCTCAGGTCGCTCGCTGTCGCCCGCGACTACGTGAGCCGGAGCCCACCTCACGCACAGGACAATGGCGGTGCCGAACACGGACCAGCTCAAGGGCACAAGTCGCCACAGGCCGCTGTCCACCACGTAACCCGTCACCACGGGGAAGATGAGGAAGACGGCCGGAGCCACGGCACCGAGGACGGCGAACGCGGAGGCGCGCTGCTTCTTCTCCACGACGCTGGAGTTGATCAGGCTGACGGCGATCACGATCATCGCGCCTGTTGCGGCTCCCAGGAGGGTGTAGCCGACCCGTAGGACGGCCACGTCGAAGGCCACCGCGGTCGTGAGACCGGCAAGGGTGAAGCACGCCGAGACGAGCAGGACGCTGCGTCGGTACCCCAGCCACGACGGACTCTGACCGGCGCTGAACACGACCGCCAGCGCTGCCAGCGCCTTGACGGTCTGGAGGTCGGCGATCTCCCCCGAGGACAGCGACAGTTCGCTCGCCATCGGGTCGACGAGATAGGTGTTCCCGGCGGCCGCCACCAGTGCCCCTGTCACCATCAACCACCCGAGAAGGGCAGGTCCGATCCACCACGCCGCCGATGAGGGCTTGCCCTTCCCTGCCCTCACACAGCTGCCCTCCCCATCTCGACCGACTTGTCATGCTATCGGCGCCGATAGAGCCCCTGGCGCTGCATGAAGTGATGGGTGGAGGCGCACTTCGTGACCAGTGACGCGCTGCGAAGGCGTGCGCGTGGAGCCTAGAGTGAACCCAGACCAATGGAGGACGACGTGACCGACATCGTGACCGTGACCTTCGCGGCTGACACGCAGAACGTGGCGCTCGCGCGCACCGTTGCCGCTGCCATGGCCGCCCGCGCGGACCTCCCGCTCGACCAGCTCGAGGATGTCCGACTCGCCGTCGATGAGGCTGCGACCGAGGTGATCGCCTCTGCTGCGGAAGGCGCGACGGTCACCTGCGCGTTCGACCACGACGACTCGGTCCTGTATGTGACCGTGGAGGCCCCGACGACCGCGACCGAACCCCCCTCCCCCACGTCCTTCGGCTGGACCGTGCTGAGCGCCCTGGTCGACTCGGCCTCTGCGGACATCGTCGACGGGGTGATGTCGATCCGCATGAAGGTGTCCAGCAACCTGGTGGACGTGTGACGGCTGCAGCCGACGAGACGGGGGGCTGGTCCGTCGATCAGCGCCGCCACGAGCACCTCCTGCTCGACGAGTTCCATCGACTCGCCGAGACCGATCCGCGTCGCCTCGAGGTGCGCGACGAGCTCATCCAGCTGAACCTTCCGCTGGTGCACCACCTCGCGCGCCGCTACCGCGATAGCGGAGAGTCGATGGAGGACCTCGTCCAGGTCGGCACGGTCGGCCTGATCAAGGCCATTGACGGGTTCGATGTCAGCCGTGGACTCGAACTGTCCACCTACGCCACCCCCACGATCCTCGGCGAGATCAAACGCCACTTCCGCGACCGCACGTGGGCCGTGCGGGTTCCTCGTCGTCTTCAGGAACTGCAGAGTCAGGTCACAGCGACCACCGAGGAGCTCACCGCCGAACTTCACCGATCCCCCACGGTCCGTGAACTGGCAGAGCGGCTGGACGTCTCCCAGGCCGACGTGCTCGATGCGCTGGAGGCTCGACAGGCCTACTCGACCGACTCCATTGAGGCCGACCGAGACGATGACTCCTCACCCGGGATCGTGGCGACCCTCGGTGACGAGGACGGCGCCTTCGAGGCGATCGACGAGCGCGAGACGCTGCGCCCCCTCATTGAGGCCCTGCCGGAACGCGAGCGCCGCATCCTCATGCTGCGCTTCTTCGAGGACAAGAGCCAGTCCGAGATCGCGGAGGAGGTCGGCATCTCGCAGATGCACGTCTCACGACTGCTGGCCCGCACCCTGGCGACACTGCGCGCCGGCATGACCGCCGACTAGCGAAGAGGCGGTCTACTCGCCATCGGACGGGGCATCGTCGGCCGCCAGAACGCGGCGAACCGAGGGCAGGAAGCTCATGACGATGGCCACCACGGCGACCACCAGAGCCACCTGACCGATCGTCCTCGGGCCGCCATCGGTCGACTGGGACAGCTCGTAGCCGATGAAGCCGATGACCAGTTGCGCGAAGACGAACGGCGAGCGTGCCCACGATCGGCCGTTCCACCACCCCCGGGCCAGCCACACCAGACCAGCGCCGAAGATGGCGGTGATCGCGATCAGGCCGAGGAGGGCCGCGGGGTTCGACACCTCCGCGGGTCCGGTGATCCCGGTGCGGAAGGCCTCGATGACGTCGTACAGCGCATAGCCGAGGAGGACGAGTCCCTCGAGCAGTGCAAGCGCGGCAAGCACCACGATCATGGACGGGCGGGACACGAGGACAACGTAGCGGCCGGCCCGGGCCGGACACCCGCGGGCAGTCGGGCACCCGAGGGTAGGGTCGAGGAATGCGCGGCCTGCTGGTGGTGAACCCCCACGCGACAACCACGTCCCCGCGTGTCATCGATGTCATCGTCCACGCCTTCTCCGCCGACATCGACCTCGATGTCACCTTCACCACCCACCGGGGCCATGGCCACTCCCTCGGCGAGCGCGCACGGGCGGAGGGCATGGATGTGGTCGTCACCCTCGGCGGGGACGGAGTCATCAACGAGGTCGTCAACGGCATGCTGGACGACGGTCCGGGCCCGGACGTCCCGATGCTGGCACCCGTACCTGGCGGCAGCGCCAACGTCGTGGCTCGATCCCTCGGCATACCGAACGACGCGGTCGAGGCGACCGGACTGCTCCTGGAGCAGCTGCGCGACGGCGTCTCCCGGACGATCGGTGTCGGCCGAGCCGAGTGGGAGGCAGCGGGCACCACCGAGGCCGGAGCCCAGTGGCTCCTCGCGAACGCAGGGATGGGACTCGACGCTGAAGTCATCGACGCCATGGAGAGGCATCGCGCGGCCGGCCGATCGGCCACGCCGCTTCGCTACCTGTCGACCACGTTGTCTGCCTTCTTCCGCGACACCGACCGCAAGGAACCGTCCCTGACGATCCGCGATGAGTCTCCGAGGCGGGCCCCGATCACCTGGCCCAGCGCCGAAGCGGGCGGGGCGGTCGTGAACGACGGATTCTTCGCAGTGATCCAGAACACCTCACCCTGGACCTTTCTGGGAACCCGGCCGATCAACCCGTGCCCGAAGGCCTCCTTCGAGACCGGGCTGGACATGTTCGCCCTCCGGCGGATGCACGTGCCGACCGCTCTGGTCGCTGCCACTCGGATGATTCGGGGGACAGGCAGCCGGGACGCCCGCGGTGGATTGGTGACCTGGCACGACCGGTCGACCGTCAGCATCCATGCCATCCGACCCGTGCCCTTCCAGATCGACGGCGAGCGCATCGGCCCGGTCTGCGATGTCCGATTCACCGCGCATCCGGCAGCCCTCCGGGTGGTCTGCTAGACCGGCCTTCCACAGATGTACCCCACCAAGGCCTGCGAATACCGATTATCGGACGAATATTCCGGACATAACAGTCTCCTGTGATCATTTTGTGATCCATTCGACAGACTCTTGCGACTGAAATGACGCCATAACCCTTGTGAGGATCCCGTCTGTCTGCGACCCTGTAAGGGCCCGTTGCTGATCGACGGCTGGCAGCCTTCCTCCAGGTCCAGACTGGGAGACCCCCGGGACGGTCCGGTTGCGCCCGCCTCGTGAAAGCAATCACGAGCACCGGAGACCCTGGTGCGCACGCTAGTGGAGTGATACGCATGGACTGGCGCCATGAGGCTGCCTGCCGTGACGAGGATCCGGAGTTGTTCTTCCCCATCGGGAACACCGGACCCGCCTTGATCCAGATCGAGGAGGCCAAGGCCGTCTGCCGTCGCTGCAGCGTGGTCGACGAATGCCTGAAGTGGGCCCTCGAGAGCGGCCAGGACGCCGGTGTCTGGGGCGGGCTCAGCGAGGACGAGCGCCGCGCTCTGAAGCGCCGCAACGCTCGCATGCGTGCCCGGAGCAACGCCTGATCCGAGGGGTGCTCAGGCCTCCCTCGGCACTGCGATCCGCACCAGCGTCCCCCCGCCCTCGGCGGGGCCCACCTCGCATTCCCCGAGAAGATCCCCCGTGACCAGGGACGTCACGATGCTCAGGCCCAGCCCGGCGTCCTCCAGTGCGAATCCCGCCGGCAGCCCGCGGCCATCGTCCTCGACCGTCAGCACCAGCTGACCCTCCTCCCTCGCCAGACGCACGACGACCGAGGTCGGGGCCGCATGCTCCACCGCGTTGTGCAGCAGTTCGGACACCACCATGGCCAGGGGAGTCGCCAGATCCGAGGACAGTGAGCCCCAACCGCCCTCCCGCACCAGTCGTGTCGCGGCGCTGCCCTCCCCGGCGAACGCCGGGCCCAGGTCCCGGATCAAGCCGATGATGCGGTCGGCGATGGCATCGAAGTCGACGTAATCCGCGGAATCCCCGGACAGGGACTCGTGGACGATCGCGATCGCAGCCACCCGGAGCTCCGCCTCAGCGAGCGCCTCCCGCGCCTCCTGGGTCGTGGCCCGGCGCGCCTGGAGTCGAAGCATCGCCGCCACGGTCTGCAGGTTGTTCTTCACCCGGTGGTGGGTCTCCCGGATGGTGGCGTCCTTGCTCACCAGCGCCCGCTCGCGACGACGCAGGTCAGTCACGTCCCGGCAGAACACCAGGGCACCGACCCGCTCCCCTCGACGGAACAGCGGGTAGCCGCGCAGCAGCACGGTCGCTGACTGGTTCTCGATATCGGCACCGCCGGCCGACCGGCCGCCGGCCACGGCGCTCAGGGCTGCATCAACCGGGCCGGGCCGGTGGGACAGCCGCATCGACACCTGCGCGAGGGAGGCACCCACGAGGTCACGCGCGAGGCCAAGCCTGCGCATCGCGTTCACCGCGTTCGGGCTGGCGTACTCCACCGTGCCGGCCGCGTCGAGACGCACCAGCCCGTCCGCGACTCGAGGCGCGAGCCCGGTGTCATCCTCGGTGCCGTCATAGGGGAACAGCCCGTCGACGATCATGGCAAGCAGGTCGTCGGCCGAGGTCAGGTAGATCTCCTCGAGCCGCCCGGCCACGCGTGGTGCGGCCGCCGGGTGCCGTGCGATGACACCGATCACGCGGCCGTCCCGCCTCACCGGGTAGGCCTCGACCCCGGTCGGCACGCGCTCGCGCTGGACGTCCCTCACCGCGATGGGGCGGCCGTAGGCAACAGCCTGATCAAGCGCCCGATGACGACCACGGGGCGCGAACGTGCCGATGGCGTCGTCCGGAACCGCGGTGGGCGCCGTGCTCGGACGCACCTGGGCCACCGCCACCAGCCCGGCCTCGTTCCACGTCGGCACCCACAGCACGAGGTCACTGAGGGCAAGGTCCGCGACGATCGACCAGCTCTCGACGAGGCGCGCGAGGGTCTCGCGGTCCTCGGGAAGCAGGTCGGTGCGCTCGGCCGCGAGGCGCGACAGGGTTCCGGCCGGACGGGACGATGGGGGGCTCATCACGGCCTACCAGTAGTGCAGCCGGGACAGGGGCACGGAGTCGACGGGCTCCATCGTGACGATGTCACCGTTCCATCGGACCTCGCTGCCATCGGGTGCCACCTGCACCGATCCGACAAGGCCATTGCGCACGAGATCGGTGGATGCGGTCGCCCGGCAGCCGCGAACCGGGACGAGTCGACGACGGCCGGGAGCCGGCGACTCGGCGATCGCCGCCTCGTTCGTGAAGACCACCGACAGATCGGCTGCCGTGACCCCGAGGCCGCCGAACTGCGGGCCCATCACCAGCGGCTCGGCCGAGTCGATGGAGGCATTCGGGTCACCTGTGGCCGCCCACGCCGGCATGCCCCCCTTGATCACCATCTGCGGCTTGGCACTGAACGACTCCGGGCGCCATAGCACGATGTCGGCGAGGTGCCCCAAGGCGAGCCGCCCGACCTCATGGGCAAGCCCGTGCACGATGGCCGGGTTGATGGTGATCTTCGCGAGGTAGCGCAGGATCCTCTCGTTGTCGTCTGCGCCTCGCTCCGGATCCCGTCCGGCGAGCACGCTGGCCAGGGCGAACGTGCGCCACCACGTCTCCCCCGCGCGCCCCATCCCCTGCGCATCCGACGACGTCACCCCGATGACCCCGAGGTCATGCAGGCGACCCTCGGCCGCCATCGTCACTCCGCGCACCCGGGATCGTGCGATCCGGACGTCGCTGTCGCGCTCGGGATCCATCCCGTGGCTGAGCATGATCATGTCGACGTGCTCGGCAACGGCGTTCACGCCGTAGGGCAGCGTGGGATTGGTCGACGACGCCAGCACGTTGGTGTGACCGGCCAGGGTCAGGACGTCTGGGGCGTGGCCACCGCCACAGCCCTCCACGTGGTACGCGTGCACCGGTCGGCCGTCGAGAACGGCCAGCGTGTCCGCGACCGACAGCGTCTCGTTGAGGCCGTCGGTGTGGAGGGCGACGCGGAAGTCGACGTCGTCAGCCACGGTGAGCGCCGTGTCGATCGTGCGAAGCGTCGCGCCGGTGTCCTCGTGCACCTTCAATCCGCAGACGTGCGCCTCGACCGACTCACGTATGGCCTCGCCGCGCGAGGAAGAGCCACGACCCAGCAGCCCGATGTTGATCGGATAGTGCTCACTGGCGCGCAGTCCGTGGCCGATGACCCACGACGAGCCCAAGCCCACACCCCACATGGGACCGGCCTCCTGGCCGATGACTGTCGTCACCCCGGACGACAGCTCGGACTCCAGAACGCGGGGGCTCAACGTGTGCACGTGCGTGTCGATGCCGCCCGGGGTGGCGATCAGACCGTCACCGTCGATGACGACGGTGCCGGTGCCCACGACCACGTCGATGTCGTCGGCCGTGTCGGGATTGCCTGCCTTGCCGATGCCGCTGATGCGGCCGTCCCGCATGCCGATGCAGGCGACCCGCACCCCGTCAACGGGATCGAGGACGACCACGTTGGTGATGAGGACGTCGCAGCTCTCCCGTGCCGACAGCGCCTTGAGCCCGATGCCGTCGCGACCGGTCTTCGCGAAGCCGACGCGGAACTCGTCCCCCTCATCGGGAACCCGGGAGTCGATGCGCAGCCGCAGGTGGGTATCACCGAGGGTGATGATGTCACCGGCGTGTGGGCCGAACGGGCCGGTCATGCGTCACCTCCGGACCCTCCGTGACCGCGGTGCGTCATCGCCCGGGCTATCGCCTGCTCAGCCTCTGCACGGTCCCCGACCGGAGCGCCGTCGACGACATCGAGGTATCCGCACGACCGCAGGAGCTCCAGTGCCCGATCCCGCGTGGCGGGGTCGTCAAGTGGACCGTCGACGAGGCCGGACGTCCCCATCTGCACCCGGGCTCCGGTGATGGCGCACACGGGAAGATCGATCGTCTCCTGCGGGCGCACCCACACGGTGTCCCCCGTGGGCACGGCCGGCCGCATCCCGAAGGCGGCAGCGCGGTCCAGACGAAGCCGCGGGTTCACCTCAGCGAGGTGGATGTGTGACGTCAGGCCGATCGCAACATCGGCCTCATTCGCGATCGACAGGACGCGTTCGGCGGCGGGTGCCGTGTCCCGGTATTCGGCGGCATCCACCGTCGCCCCGAACGGATCGGGAACGACGACGAGCCGGGTGCCATCGTCGAATCTGGCCTCCACCCGGATCTCGGGAACGACCTCGGGCACGCCGGGCAGGACGTCGTCGACGGTGATCAGGCTCTGCGCACGGGAGCGCACGGTCGTGAGGTCGAGGCCGTCACGGGCCCACTCGCACACGGCATCGGCGATGAGCGCCGTCGCCTCCGGTGCATTGAGCAGCAGGCCACGATCCCGCCGACTCTGGGCCAGCAGGGCCTGCAGGTGCAGCAGGAGACGATCGGACTCGCCGGGCGTCAGCGCCATGTCGCCTCCCCTGCTCACGTCGTCGCCTGATGTCGTCGCTTGATGTCGTCGTGCCCGGGATGAGGCTATCGACCCGGAGGACCGCCGACCGTGAGTGTGCGCAATAGTCGTGCCATGACCATCGTCGTGCGACCCGCCACCTCGGCTGATCTGGAGGAAGCCGGGCGCATCGCGGTCGACGCCTACGAGGCCGCCGGGCAGCTGGACGACGGACCCCATCAGGGGTACGGCCTCGTTCTCGGTGACACCGCATCACGCATGCGCGACGCACACCTGCTGGTGGCCGAACGTGACGGATTGATCGTGGGCACCGTGACGATCTGTCCACCGGGGTCCTCGGTCGCAGAGATCGGCCGTGCCGGTGAGGTGGAATTCCGCTTCCTCGCCGTGGACCCGGTCGCGTGGCGGAGCGGAGTCGCGGATGCGCTCATCGAGGCCTGCGACGACCATGCGCGGGCGACAGGCGCACAGTCCCTCACCATCAGCGTGCGAGACATCAACCACGGAGCCCGCGCCCTCTACGAGAAGAGAGGGTTCACGCGAGTGCCTGACCGGGACTGGTCACCGGTTCCCAACGTCGACCTGCAGGTGCTGACTCGCCCTGTGCTTCCCCGATAGGAGTCGGGCCCTTCTAGTCGAGGACCGCGAGGACGTCACCCTCGCTCACGGTGTCACCGGCCTGGACGCTGATCTCGCGCACGGTCCCGGCTACCTCGACGACCACCGGGATCTCCATCTTCATGGACTCCAGGATGAGCAGGGTCGCACCGACGTCGACAGAATCACCGACCTCGGCGACGATCGAGTGCACAGAGGCCACCATCTCGGCCCTGACTGTCTGCTCCACGCTGGTCTCCCGTCGAGTGATCCTGCTGCGCAGGCTACTCGCCGGAGCCCTCGGCCCGGTAGGTGATCGACACCTGACGGATGCGTGTCACGATCTCCAGGCGCAGGCGATCGGGCGCCGGCGTCGTGCCGCACGACCGGTTGACGAGCGTCTTGACGGTCCGGACGACCTGGAACTGGTGAACGCAGGGGGCGCACTCGTCCAGATGCTGCACGATCACGACCCGGTGCTCCTCGGTGATCTCGCCGTCAAGGTACTCGTGGACATGCTCGAGGACCTCGGTGCACGGGGTCACGTGGGGGTTGCCGCAGCTCATGACGCACCTCCCCCAGCCGTCGCGTCGGCATCGTCGTCACCTGCGCGTGCGGACAAGAAGCCGCGCTCGATCGCGTAGTCCTCGAGCTGCTCGCGAAGGAGCTTGCGCCCGCGATGCAGGCGCGACATCACCGTGCCGATCGGGGTGTCCATGATCTCCGCGATCTCCTTGTACGGGAACCCCTCGACATCGGCGAGGTAGACCGCCATCCGGAAGTCCTCCGGAAGCGTGCTCAGCGCCTCCACGATGTCGGCGTCGGCAAGGCGGTCGAGGGCCTCGACCTCGGCTGACCGGAGCCCGCTCGACGTGTGACTCTCGGCCTCGTGGAGCTGGCCGTCCGTGACGTCGTCCATGCCCGACTGGAACGGTTGACGCTGCCTCTTGCGGTAGATGTTGATGTACGTGTTCGTGAGGATGCGGAACAACCACGCCTTGAGGTTCGTGCCCTCGCGGAAGGAGTCGAAGGCCGCGAACGCCTTCAGATAGGTCTCCTGGACAAGGTCCTCGGCGTCGGCTGGATTGCGGGTCATCCGCATCGCGGCGCCGTAGAGCTGGTCGAGGTATTGCAACGCGTCGCGCTCGAAGCGAGCCGCGCGCTCCTCCGGAGTCTCAGCGGAGTCAGCCTCTGTCTGCTCGACGAGGACGGTGTCGTCCGCGTCAATTGCCACCGGATCGCTGCTCATCGCCCGCGAGCCTATTGCGCTGGCGGGCGCGAGCACGTCACGGGGCGCGCCGGATTCGTCCGGCGGGGTACGCACGAGCACACGGGCACGAACACCTGCGATCGGCGGATCATTCCCCGGCGATTCCGCTCATCCATGCGATGACCTCCCCGACGGCCGGGCCGAGATCCTCGGGAAGCGAGTGGGCCGCGCCGTGAACCTCGACCACTCGTGCCTCCGGGACTGCCTGCTGCACCTCGCCCGTGCGACCGAACGGGTCGTGACTGCCCTGCAGGACCAGCGCCCCCCGCGGTGCGATCGTGGCAGAGGCGAGTTCGGCAGCCCGCGAGCGCTCGGGTCTTCCCGGCGGGTGGAGGGGGAAAGCCAGGCATAGGACCCCCGCGGCGCCGAGGGGTTCTGCCGTTCGGCAGGCCACCCTGGCCCCTGCCGACCGGCCGCCGACGACGAGGTGTCCGGCCACGTCGAGGTCGCCCAGGGCCGCGAGCCAGCACTCGTCGAGAATCGTCGGCTGGGGCGCGACCTTGCGGCCGGCGACGCGCCACGGCTGCTCGACGAGGACGACCCTGTGTCCCTGGTCGGGAAGGACGGTCGCCAGCGCCTGCAGGTCCGGGGCCTCCACTCCACCGCCCGCCCCGTGACCCAGCACCACGCTCACCGCCGCATCGCGCGGACCCGTGATGTGCAGGCGAGCCGGGCCTCGCGGGGTGTCGATCTCGCGGACCGTCACGCGTCGGGCTCCAGCGGTGCGAGGAGCTCGGGACCGTTGTTGCGCACGCTGTTGACCAGAGTCGAGACCGGGTATGCCTCCAGCGAGAGCGAGGCTGCCGGGGCGAACAGGCCCTGTGCCTCATCGGCGCCCACGGCGGGATCCAGCCACGCCGACCAGTGGTCACGGGCCACCGTCATGGGCATGCGGTCATGGATGCGGCCGAGCTCGTCCGTGGCATCGGTCGTGATGACCGTGCAGGTCAGTCGCCACGCCTCGGGGTCACCGTCATCGCGGGTGCGGTCCCGCCACCACTCGTAGAGCCCTGCCATCGGCAGCGAAGATCCGTCGGCCGGGTGGATGTAGAAGGGTTGCTTCAGCGGCTTGCCGCCTTTGCCGCGGGGGGCATCCGGCTCGGTCGGCAGGTACCACTCGTAGTAGCCGTCGGCAGGGACCAGACATCTGCGCTTGGCGAAGGCGCTGCGGAAGGCGGGCTTCTCAGCGACCGTCTCCGCACGGGCGTTGATCATGCGGCTGCCGATCGACGGGTCCTTGGCCCACGAGGGGATGAGACCCCATCGCCCGACCTCGACAGTCCGTGCGGGTGCACCCTCCATCTCCCGATCGACGACGATGCGCACCTTCTTCGTGGGTGCCACGTTGTAGTCCGGCGGCAGAATCGCCTCATCAGAGGGAACAGCCTCGAACTCCTCGACCAAGGCCGCGGTGTCCTTCGCGGCGGCGTAGCGCCCGCACATGGGACCAGAGTGCCATGCGCGGGGTCCACACCAAGGACCCGCGCGCATCGTTCACTCGCAGGCAGGAGAGGGTGGCCTCCATGGATGTGTTCAACGAGCGGATCCCGACGGCCCGATCGTCGGTGTCCTTCACCGCCCACGCCTTCCGTGAGGCGCTAATCCTCACGGAGGGACCGGTGACATGAGGACGCCACGTGCACGTTCCCTGACCCAGATGGCCGCCGTCCTGACCCTCGCGGTCCCGGCCCTGCTGTGGGCCCCCGCAGCCGCGTTCGGGCATGCGTCCGAGGTGGAGTCGTCGCCGGGCGCCGGGGCGGTCCTCGACACGGCGCCCAGCGAGGTGCGCATCACGTACGACTCCTCACTGCTCGAGGCTGGCGCCGCGCTCGTCGTTCGGTCCGCCGACGGGGAGTCGATCACGACGGGACCCGCGGTCATCGGGGACCGAGAGTTCAGCGTGCCGGTCGACCCCTCGGTCGGGCCGGGTGAGTACTCCGTGGCCTACCGCGTGGTGTCCCAGGACGGTCACACCATCGAGAACTCGTTCACCTACGTGGTGACCGGCGAGGCACCCGCGGCTGCCGACGCATCCGCGTCGCCGGAGCCGACCAACGCAGCGACTCCCGAGACGATCGCGGAGGAGCCGGTCGCCGACGATGTCCCCTCCCCCACTCCTGACCTCGTGGGGGCGCCCGCCGACGATTCCGTGATGCCGTTCCTGCTCTTCGGTGGCGTCGGATTGGTCATCGTGATCGGCATCGTCGGCGCAGTAGTGTTGCGAAAGTGACGACCGAGACCGAACTGTGGTCCGCCCTTCTCGCAGCGGGGCCGGTCCGTGGAACCGTCAGCGTGCCCGGCTCGAAATCAGCGAGCAACCGCGCCCTGATCCTCGCCGCCATCGCCGACGGACCCAGTCGCATCACCGGCCTGCTCGATGCCCGAGACACCCAGCTCATGGCCGACGGGCTTCGGCTGCTCGGCGCCGAGGTGCACGTCGTTGACCACGACGACACTGGCAACCTCACCGTCGAGGTCACCCCGCACTTCATGCGTGGACCGGCCAGCATCGATGTGGGGCTCGCGGGCACCGTCATGCGGTTCCTGCCCCCCGTGGCTGCTCTGGCCCACGGCGAGATCATGTTCGATGGCGACGCGCACGCCCGCAGGCGTCCGATGGCGACGGTCATCGAGTCCCTCAAGGACCTCGGCGTGACCGTCCGTGACCGTGGCAACGGACGCCTGCCCTTCATGGTCGAGGGCACCGGTGAGGTCACCGGTGGTGAGGTGTTCGTCGACGCCTCGAAGTCCAGTCAGTTCATCTCCGGCCTGCTGCTCAGCGCCGCCCGCTTCAACGCCGGCGTGACCATCCACCATGTCGGGCCGCCCGTGCCGAGCATGCCGCACATCGAGATGACCATCGCGATGCTCGGTGAGCACGGTGTGCACGTACGTCGCAGTGGAGACAACATCTGGCATGTCGATCCCCAGGAGATCGTCGCCCTCGACCGCACGATCGAGCCTGACCTGTCCAACGCCGCACCCTTCCAGGCCGCGGCCCTCGTCACCGACGGCTCGGTGACCGTTCGTGACTGGCCCACCAGCACGACCCAGCCCGGTGATCTCATCCGGGGCGTGTGGGAGGCGATGGGAGCGACGGTCTCGCGGACTGCGGACGGACTCACCGTCACTTCGGGCGAGACCCTGCTCGGTGTCGATCTCGACCTCTCCGACGTCGGTGAGGTGGCACCCACCGTCGCCGCGGTCGCCGCCCTCGCCTCCTCCCCGAGTCGACTTCGCGGCATCGCCCACCTGCGCGGCCACGAGACCGATCGCCTCGCGGCCCTCACCGCGGAGATCAACGGACTCGGCGGCGACGTCGAGGAGACCGATGACGGTCTCGTCATCCGCCCGCGCCCGCTCCACGGCGGCGTGTTCCACACGTACGACGATCACCGCATGGCCACGGCCGGCGCGGTGCTGGGCCTCGTCATTCCCGGTGTGGAGGTCGAGGACATCGCCACTACCGGCAAGACCATTCCCGACTTCGTCGACCGATGGTCGCGATTCGTCGTCCACGAGGCCACCGGAGAGCCCTCCGCGTGACGCGGCAGCATCGACATCTCGACGAGGACGACGTCCGGGTCCGCCCCGGGCGCCGCAAGGCGCGGCCCCGCTCGAAGGAGCGACCCGAACACGCCGAGGCAGAGCCAGCGGTGGTGATGACCGTCGATCGCGGCCGCTTCACGCTCGAGAAGGACGACGGCACCGAGCTGTACGCCGTCAAGGCTCGCGAACTCGGCCGCAAGGGCATCGTCGTGGGCGATCTCGTCGACGTCGTGGGCGACGTCTCCGGTGACGTGGACACACAGGCTCGCATCGTGCGGCGGCAGGAGCGCCGATCCACGTTGCGACGCACCGCCGATGACACGGATCCGGTGGAGCGCGTCATCGTTGCGAACGCGACGCAGCTCGCCGTCGTCACCGCGACGACGGACCCCGAGCCCCGTACCGGTCTGATCGACAGGGCGGTGGTCGCGGCTCTTGATGCGAACATTGAACCGATGCTCGTGCTCACCAAGACCGACCTCAAGCCCGCAGATGAACTGCTCGCCCTATACGGCCCGCTCGACATCCCGGTATTCACGATCGACGACCGCCGTGTGCCGGATGCCCTGCGCGCGACCCTGGCTGACGAGTCCACGGTGCTCGTCGGTCACTCCGGGGTCGGGAAGTCGACACTCGTGAATGCCCTGGTGCCGGCAGCAGATCGGCTTACCGGCCATGTGAACGCCGTGACCGGTCGCGGTCGTCACACCTCCACCAGCGTCGTGGCTCTTCACCTCCCCGGGGGCGGCATGATCATCGACACCCCGGGTATCCGATCCTTCGGCCTCGCCCACGTCGACGTGGGCCGCGTCATCCACGCCTTCGGCGACCTCGAGGCCATGACCGCGGACTGCCCCCGCGCCTGTTCGCACGACGAGGAGGAGTGCGCTCTCACGTCGGCTCTGGCCGACGACCCCAGTGACGAGCTGGTGGAGCGGATCGCGTCGCTGCGGCGACTCATCCGCAGCCGGACCGACGCTCCGGACCAGGCGGAGGCCGACTAGCCCCGTAGGCGTCCGACCCAGACCGCCTCGGCGCCGGAGTGGCCCGTCAGGATGGTCAGGTAGATGGCGCCCAGCGCCACGACCACGAGGATCACCGCCAGTACGACAAGCCACCAGGGCCGGCGTCGGTTGCCGGGAATGCCTCGGTCGAACAGCCAGAACACCACGGTCAGGACGGCCAGGGCGGCCGCCACGAGCGGCATTCGCCCGCCCAACTCCATGTGCTGCTCAGTGACCCCCACCTGTCGAGCGAGGGCCTCCCCGCTCTGCTTCGCGACGACCGTGGACACCAGCGCCGCACCTGCGACGATGACGACCAGCACCCCGAAACGGCGCGAGAAGCGGGGCCACAGCGCCATGAGCACCGCGCCGATGGACGTCAGGGGAACGAGGACGACCGCGGCGTGGACGACGAGGGGATGCAGCGGAAGACCGGCGATGGTGTCGGGCACATCGCCACTGTAGGCGACGTCTAACCATCTCCCGCGTATCGCTGACCGACGTCGTCGGACGATAGGTTCGCCCCTGTGAACGACGATCTGGCCCTCGCGCTCGCCCTGGCGGACATAGCGGACGACCTCAGCCTGTCGCGGTTCCGCGCCACCGACCTCATCGTCGACACCAAGCCCGATCTCACGCCGGTGAGCGAGGCCGATCGCGCGGTGGAACAGGCCATAAGGTCCGTCCTTGCCGAGCGGCGACCTGACGACGCGGTCCTCGGGGAGGAGTACGGCACGCAGGGTGCGGGCCCCCGGCGCTGGGTGATCGACCCCATCGACGGCACGAAGAACTACGTCCGCGGGGTGCCCGTGTGGTCGACTCTCATCGGCCTGATGGATGGTGATGACGTCATCGTCGGAGTGGTGTCCGCCCCCGCTCTGGGTCGGCGATGGTGGGCCGCTCGCGGCGAGGGCGCCTGGGCCAGCGAGCCGCACTCGACTGAGCCCCGTCGACTCGGCGTGAGCAGGGTCGCGGCACTCGCGGACGCGTCGTTCTCCTTCTCCGACCCGGTCGGATGGGCGGAGCGGGGCGCGGCCGACGGCCTGCAGACCCTTCTTGCCAGCACGTGGCGACAGCGCGCCTACGGAGACTTCTGGTCGCACATGATGGTTGCGGAGGGGGTCGTCGACATCGCGGCCGAGCCGCAGCTGGAGACCTACGACATGGCCGCCCTCATCCCGATCATCGAGGAGGCGGGCGGGCGCATCACGGCGTACGACGGCTCCTCGGCCCTCGGTGGTGGCTCGGCGGTCACGACGAACGGCTTCCTTCACCATGGCGTCCTCGAGCTCTTGTCCGGTCAGGGTCCGGCGAGACACTGACCGAACGGCTGACAAATCCGCGCCCCGGTGTGACCATGGTCACAACGTCGACCGTGGAGGTGCCCCATGCTGCTGTCCTCGATCCTGTCCGCCAAGGGTGACTTCGTCGCCACGATCACCCCCGAGACCAGTGTGGCCGACCTGACGGCCGCCCTGACCGAGCACAAGGTGGGAGCGCTGGTCGTCTCCACCGACGGACGCACCATCACGGGCATCGTCTCCGAGCGAGATGTCGTGAAGGCCCTGGCCCGCGGCTCGGCCGCGCTCGACAGCCCGGTCTCGGCGATCATGACCACACAGGTCTTCACCGCACCGCCGGACACCCACGTCGACGAACTGATGGCGGTCATGACCGAACGCCGCTTCCGTCACATCCCGGTCACCGGCGAGGACGGTCTGCTCATCGGCATCGTCAGCATCGGCGACGTCGTCAAGACACGTCTCGGCGAACTGGAGGCCGAGAAGGCGGCGCTGCTGGAGTACATCTCCCAGTAGGCGCCTATCGGCGGGGCGCAACCCGCAGCGGCACTCCCCCCACCGGGCGCACCGTGACGAGCGGATCGGCCGCCGGTCGGTGTCCGCCGTCGGGGTAGGAGACCTGGAAGCGCCCCGCGAGGGCCGCGAGGATGAGCACTCCCTCGACGTAGGCGAAGTCACGTCCGATGCACTGCCGCGGGCCGGCCCCGAAGGGGATGAAGGCCGTGCGATCAGCACTGCCGTCCAGAAACCGAGTGGGGTCGAACCGCTCGGGGTCGCGCCAGACCGCCGGATGCCGGTGCAGCAGCCACGGGCTGAGGATGAGGATCGCTCCCTCGGGGATGTCGCGGCCGCCGAGGACGTCGTCCGACAGGGATCGGCGGGTGACCAGCCAGGCCGGCGGGTAGAGCCGCATGACCTCGTCGAGAACCGCACGCGCATATGGCAGTCGCCCGTAGTCCGCGAACGTCACAGCTCGACCGCCCAGCACGGCGTCGGACTCCTCCTGCAGCGCCCGCTGCACATCCGGATATTCCGCGAGGAGCGCCCACGCCCAGCTCAGCGCACTGGCGACCGTCTCATGGCCGGCGACGATGAACGTGACGATCTGGTCGCGCACCTCGACCGGAGAAAGTCCGCGTCCGGAGTCGTCACGCGCGGCGAGCAGCAGGTCGAGCATGTCCTGCGGGGCGTCACCGGAGTGGCTGCGTCGCTCCCCGATCATGCGGGTCACCGCCCCATCGAGTTCTCGGACCGCGCTCTGCAGCCGTCTGTTGCCCGGGGTGGGGACCCAGGCCGGTGGCGTGATCGGCACCCGCGCACGTGCGACGACCACCTCGAGCGCGGTGAGGGTCGCCTCCGCGAGCCGCTCGGCATCCGCCGAGAGGTCAGTGCCGAAGAGGGCATGGCCGACGACCTCGAGGGCCGTCGTCATCATCGCGGTGTCGATATCGACGACCGAGCCCGCCGGGCGTGCCTCCCAGTCTCTCGCGAGCCGCTGGACCGCGACGTCGACATGGGAGACGACGTGCTCGAGCGTCTCGTGGTGGAACGCCGGCTGCACGAGCGGCCGCTGACGGCGCCAGGCCTCGGTGTCCGCGACGAGCAGCCCCTCGCCGGTGACCAGACTCAACGAGCGGTACTGGATGGTGGACTTGCCGTAGCCGCGACTGTTGCCCACGAGCACCCGGCGGACCCCGTCGGGGTCGTTGACGAGGTAGCTCGGCGGCTTGGGGATCGGGAACTGCACCACATCGCCGTACTCACGCCAGGCGGACTCCAGATACGCCAGCGGGTTACGTCGGATGGCGCCGAACGCACGCATCATGTCCGGGCCCAGTGGTCCCGGCGCGGTAGCCGGCGTCCGGACGAAACGGCGCCCGACGAGTTCGGGCTCCAGGGGCGTGCTCACGAGCCGAGGATCGCGTGCTCCTCGACCAGGAGACGCACGCGGCTGGCGACATGGGCCATCGAGTCGGCGGCCGTCTCCTTGCCCACCGGCGTGGCGTACGCGGCCTCAAACGCCTCCCGGGTGTCGAACCACAGTTCGGCCACCCCGTCGACGCCCGGATCGCCGTCCTGGTCGACGACGTTGAACACGATGCGGCGCACATCGGGCAGCTGCGACGCGAGGCCCCGATGCTCCCGCGTCCACCACTGGACGAACTCCTCGTGCGACATGTCCTCACGACGGGTGAGCTGAATCATGGCCTTGAACATTCGAACTCCCTCAGGCTCCGGGCTTCTGCGTTCGGGCATGCGGGCGACCACCCGCACTGAGGACGAGGGCGACGAGCACCTCATCGGGCTTCGGGGCGTCCGGGATGGAGATCTCGGCCGCGTCCATGTCGTCGAAGACCCAGCGGTCGTCCTTGTTGCCGATCGGCATGGTGATGGGGCTGCCGGCCGGGCCGACCTTCTTCGTGCCAGGGATGATGTCGGCTCCCCCACCGATGGCGGCACGCACCGGCGCACCGAAGCGCGGGTGCAGGATGGCCGCGGTGTGCTCGCGTTCGCCGTCGAGACCGACGATGGCCCCCTTGCCGTAACCGCGGACATCGGCAGCGCCCAGACCCCACGGAACCAGAGCGGCGACGGCGCGCTCCGCCAGGAGTGCGGCCACGTCGCTCCCCAACTCCTCCATCTCGGCGAGGTCATCGACGACCCCGCGCCGGGCAAGCGGATTCGCGACCACGGCGGCAGCGACCACCACGAGGGTCGGGGTGTCGAGCTCACGACCCGCCTCGGAACGGGTCTGCGTGACCTGGGTGGTCACCAGTCGGACGTCCATCGGGTTCTCCTTCGAGAAGACTGTCGGATCAGGTGATGCTCAGGTCGGGGTTCACAGCGAGACCGCGTCAGGGGTGCGCTGGGAGTACAGGGTGGATCGCTCGACGAGGCGACGACCCAGCGGCTCCACGACCTCCCGGAACTCGGCATCGGTGATGCCCTGGCCGTGGGCCGCACCGGCGGCACGGGAGATGCTCTCGTCCATCAGCGTGCCGCCGAGGTCGTTGACGCCGGCCGAGAGCAGCTGCTGAGCTCCCTGGACTCCCAGCTTCACCCACGACGCCTGAACGTTGTCGATGTGACCGTGGTACGCGATGCGACCCACGGCGTGCATGAGGACGACCTCTCGCCAGGTGGGGCCACGACGAGCCCGACGCTTCAGATAGACCGGGGACGCCATGTGCACGAACGGCAGCGGGATGAACTCGGTGAAGCCGCCGGTGCGCTTCTGCAGGTCGCGGGTGCGCACGAGGTGGCGTGCCCAGTGCACCGGCCGCTCGAGATGGCCGAACATGATGGTCACGTTCGACTTCAGGCCGACACCGTGCGCTGCTTCATGGGCCGCCAGCCACTCCGCGGTGTTCACCTTGTCCGGGCAGAGCACGTCGCGGACCTCGTCGTCGAGGATCTCGGCCGCCGTGCCGGGCAGGGTGGACAGGCCCGCGGCCTTCAGGCGGGCGAGGTAATCCGGCAGCGGCTCACCGAGTCGGCGGGCACCCTCGGTGACCTCCAGAGCCGTGAAGCCGTGAATGTGGATGTCCGGGGATGCCGCGCGCACGGCACGGATGACCTCGAGGTAGTAATCGCCGTCGAAGTCGGGATGGATCCCACCCTGCAGACACACCTCGGTGGCACCGAGGGAGGCAGCCTCGCTGACGCGGGAGGAGATCTCGTCATGGCTCAGCAGATACGGGCGCCCGCGCAGGTTCAGTGACGCCGGGCCCTTGGAGAAGCCGCAGAAGGTGCAGCGGAACGTGCAGACGTTCGTGTAGTTGATGTTCCGGTTGCGTACGAAGGTGACGGTGTCGCCGTTGACCTGTCGACGAAGCTCGTCGGCGACTTCGGCGATGGCGTTCACCTCGGGACCTCGGGCGGTGAAGAGGGTCAGCAGTTCCTCTGCCCCGGGTTCCTGGCCCTGCAGGACGCCGTCGAGCACCTCTCGCACCGCCGTGCCCGCGTGGGAATGCCCCGGGACCAGGACGGGCGGGATGCGGTCGGCTCCCGAGTACCACGCCGTGGAGCGGCGCCCGACCTGGATGACCTCGGCACCGGTGCCGACGTTCGCCGCGGCCTCATGCCGTTCCGGGAACGTCGCACCCGGGTCGTCGCGACCCAGACTCTCGGCATCCGAGCGGTCGAGGACCGCGAAGCGCACGTTGCCATCAAGCCAGCGACCGGGTTCCGCGGCGAACTCCGGGTAGATGGTGAGTCGTGGCGTCAGAGCGAGCCCTCGGGACTCGACCGCAGCCCGGAGATCGTCCAGGTGCGGCCAGGGCCGCTCCGGGTTGACGTGGTCGGCGGTGATCGGCGAGATGCCGCCGAAGTCGTCGATACCGGCATCGATGAGCGGGCGGGGATCGTCGACCAGGTTGGGCGGCGCCTGGAGGTGCACATCGTCCGGCAGGATCTCCCGCGCCAACCGGATGGTGTCGAGGAGGTCGTCCATGGAGCACGCTGGCGCGAGGCGCATGAGGGTGTCCGGCTTGGGCACGAAGTTCTGGACGATGACCTCCTGCACGTGGCCGAACTCCAGGTGGGACTCGGCGATGGCCGTCAGGGTGTCGATGCGATCCTGACGGCTCTCCCCGATGCCGACGAGGAGGCCCGTGGTGAAGGGGATGGCGAGCTCACCGGCCCACCGCAGGGTGGCCAAGCGCCGTTCGGGGTCCTTGTCCGGGGCACCACGATGGGCGGCCAGGTCCGGGTTGAGGGACTCGATCATCATCCCCTGGCTCGGCGAGACAGGGCGTAGGAGCGCTAGCTCCTCACGGCTCAGCGCTCCGGCATTGACGTGTGGGAGCAGCCCGGTCTCGTCCAGGATCTGCTGGGCAGCGTGCGCGACGTACTCAACGGTGCTGGCGAAGCCGTGCGCCTGGAGCCACTCACGTGCCTGGGGGTAGCGGTCCTCGGGCGCCTCTCCGAGCGTCAGCAGGGCCTCGTGGCACCCGGCTTCGGCTCCAGCACGGGCGATGGCTAGCACCTCGTCCATGGGCAGGTACGCGGACTCCAGGTGGGCCGGTGACTGCGCGAACGTGCAGTAGCCGCACCGGTCGCGGCACAGCATCGTGACGGGGATGAACACCTTGGGTGAATACGTGATCCGGCGCAGGGGGGTCGTCACTGCGCCTCCTGTTCCCACTCTGCGGGTTCGTCGTCGATCGCCGGTGCAGGGGCTCGCTTCACCGCACCAGAGGTGCCATCGTGGCACAGACGGCTGGAGACGGAGAGCGAACACCCTCTCTGCAAGATCTTGCGTGATGCTGCTCACAACACGTCATATTTGTTTGCAGCGAGCACAAACTTGCGACATAATTGTGATGTTCACCGGGAGACCCCCGAAGAACACGACACGAAAGAAGGAGCGATCCTCCATGTCACTGGCCAAGGTGTTCACCAACCTGTTCAGCGCTGAGCCTCTCGACCAGGAGAGTGTCCGTCGCCGAGCCATCCACCGCGACTGGGACCGCCTTCGGGCCCAGGCGGCGACCCCCGCCGAGCGCGAGGAGATCGACGCGATCTTCTCGCGGTCGCTCTGAGAGCGCGCTGCTCCGGCAGCCCGCACCACGCAAGCCCTCAGCCCACGAGGCTGGGGGCTTCGTCATTTCCCGGGATCCCACAGCTGCGGTCCCGTTCGCGAGTGGTCAGTTCCCCACGGGGTATCGATCCGGGCTAGTCCCCGAAGTCGACCGTGAGGGCGGCGTGGTCACTCCAGCGCTCGGCATAGCTGGGAGCACGGCCGACGACGGCCCTGCGCGCGAGATCGGCCAGGCCCGGGGTCGCGACCTGATAGTCGATGCGCCAGCCGGCGTCATTGTCGAAGGCCTGTCCGCGCCAGGACCACCAGGTGTAGGGGCCGGGTCCCTCCCCGCCGAGTCGGCGCCCGAGGTCCACCCAGTTGCGGGTGAACCACGCATCCAGGAAGGCCCGCTCCTCCTCGAGGAAGCCGGCTTTCCCGATGTTGCCCTTCCAGTTCTTGATGTCGATCTCACGATGCGCGATGTTCAGGTCCCCGCAGACCAGCACGTGACCCCTGCGTCGAGTGGCCGATCGGCGAAGTTCGGCGAGCCGGGCGTCCATGCCGTCGAGGAAGGCGTACTTGTCCACCTGCTTGATCGTGTCCGCCTCGCCGGTATGGACATAGGCGGAGACGACCGTCAGCGGCCCTACCGCCGTATCGAGGTCGACCTCGATCCAGCGTCCGAGACCGTCCATGCCGGGCTGCTTCACCTGCTCACGTACGGCACCCGGAGCCTCCCGGGTGAGCACGGCGACGCCGGCACGCCCCTTGTCGGGGGCCTCCGAGTGCGCGAGGTGCCACTCCCCCAGCGGTGAGCCGACCAGGACCTCGGTCACCTGCTCACGTGTCGCCCGGACCTCCTGCAGGCAGAGGACGTCGGCCTCAGTATCGGCAAGCCACTCCAGGCCACCACGACGCTCTGCCGCACGGATGCCGTTGACGTTCGCGGTCACGACTCGCAGGTCGGTCACAGCGCCATCTCGTCCCAGTCGGTCTCCGCGGCGACCCGAAGCGCCTGGGCCGCGATGGTGAGCGCCGGATTCTGCGCAGCCGATGAGGGGAAGAACGACGAGTCGACGACGAGCAGGTTCGGCACATCGTGTGAGCGGCACAGGGGGTCGAGCACACTCGTTGCCGGATCGGTGCCGCCCACAGCAGTGCCGCACATGTGGCTGTTCATGTCGATGGTGAACCGCTGCTCGAAGAAGCCCGAGTAGCCCGCCTTCCGCATCACTTGCTTGGCCCGGGTGAGCAGAGCCTCATGACGGTCGTAGTTGGTGCGCCGCCAGGACACGCGGATGCGTCCATCCGGGTCCACGGTCACGCGGTTGTGGACCGAGGGAAGATCCTCGCTCATGACCACGCCCTCAACGCTGCGATCGGCGATGCGATCCAAGGCCCGGCGAGGCACGCGTGTCGCATGCGACTTCATCATCGAGCCCTGAACCTTGCCGATCAACTGGATCGTGCCGCCGGGGAATCCGTCACCGAGGTCATCGTAGAAGTCGTGCACGCACAGGGTCTTCTGGAACACGACGTCATTTCGGCGGCGCGGATCAACCGCGGCGAAGTGAGTGTTGTTGTGCACCATGTAATTGCGTCCGACAAGGCCGCTGGAGTTCGCGATCCCCGTCGGTATGTCGTCGGTGCGACTCGCGAGGAGTAGGGCTGCCGAGTTCGCGGCACCCGCCGAGATGACGAAGGCCGATCCCTCGACCTCGACCGGTTCGCCGTCCAGTTCGCCGTGGAGGCGGACGACGCGACCGTGGTCGTCGAGCTCGATCCGACGGATGTGCGCACCGGTGCGGAGACGAACGGAGCCCCCGGCGAGCGCCGGCGCGAGGGCGCACGTCTCGGCATCGGATTTCGCGCCGAGGCGACACGGAAAGCCATCGCACGTCTGGCAGCGCTGACAGGTGCCACCCGGGCGCAGGTCGACACCGATGGCCGTGTCGGACGGGTGCAGGCCCTGGGCGGCGAGACGGTCGGCGATCTCCTGCACATAGGGCTCGTGGGGCAGCGGCGGATACGGGAACGGTCGGCTCCGCCAGGGCTCGGACGGGTCCAGCCCGGTGGAGCCGTGGACGCGGTACAGGGATTCCGCCTGTGCGTAGTAGGGCTCGATGTCGGCATAGGTGAACGGCCACGCCGGCGAGACCCCGGATGGGAACTCCGTGCGCTCGAAGTCGCGCTCGCGGAAGCGCGGCAGCGCCGCGCCGTACAGCTTGGTGTTCCCGCCCACCACGTAGTGGACTCCCGGGTGGAACGGCTCGTCGTCGTCACCCAGCCACGTCTCGTCGGGTTTGTATCGACGATCGAGGAAGACGGCCTCCGGCTCCCAGTTCTGGGGCTCACGGGGAAGCACCTGACCGCGCTCGAGGACAAGCGTGTCGATCCCCCCCTGGGCCAGCCCCCAGGCCAGCGTGCCGCCGCCCATGCCGCTGCCGACAATGACGACGCGGGCGCTCTCGCGGATCATGGCGTCAACCTACCGGTGCGCCCCGTCGTCGACGTGCTCGTTGGACCAGCCCCGCCTCAAGCTCGAGACCAAACACCCGAGGGGCGTCCACTAGCCCGCTGGCGGACAGGACGTCACTGCCGTAGCGATCGAAGGACATGTCCCGGCCCCAGGTCGCTGTGTCTACGATGAATCCGAGCCACACCGTCGACGTCAGAGGTCCAGCATGAGTATCCGAAGCATCCGCGAACGTTCCCGGTGGGCTCGAGCAGGCATTGCCGCCGCTGTGGGCGCCATCGCCGTGCTCACCCTGTCAGCCTGCATCAAGGTTGAGGCCGACGTGACGATCGCCGACGACGCTGCGGCCAGCGGCACGTTCGGTTTCGAGCTGCAGAAGGATGCAGCCGGGTTCCTGGGCATTAGCGACGCCGAGACGTTCAGTCGCCAACTCGAGACCGGCGATCTGGCACAGGAGGACGGCCTCCAGGCCTTCCGGGACTGCACGGCATCGGAATCCGAGACCGGCTACGTCTACGCATGCTCGTTCACCGATGAGATGTTCAGCGATCTGAGCGGACCGTGGACGATCGAGAAGGAGGACGCCACGATCGTCTTCCGCATGGCCAATGAGGGTCAGTCGCAGGACGGTGCCGACTTCGGCCTCGGAGACACGTCGATGGGGTCGATCGCCGTCGATGTGACCTTCCCTGGAGCGATCACCAGCGTGAGCGGAGAGGGTGTGACGCAGACGTCCGACACGACCGCCTCCATCGAGTCGAGTATGACGCAGTCGTTCGACGTGGTGATCCGCAGCGAGGACGGGGCAGGTGGTCTGTCGGTCGCCGTGCTCGCTGTCGTCATCGTCACCGCCGGGGTGATCGTGCTCATCATCGTGGTCGCGATCACGCTCATCGCGCGCCGGAGGCGTTCGAACCAGCCGGAGCTGCCTGCCGGGGACGTTCAGCCCCCCGCCAGCGACCCCTCCTGACGGCGCCACGACAGCGAGCGGTCACTTCACGTCGGAGTGCTCACTTCGCAGGCGCCACGTCGTCCGGCACGGAGCCGCGTCGACTGCCGTCACGACCGAGGACACCGGGATGGACGACACGACGCTCGCGCTCGGCGACAGCGAAGGCCTGCATCGCCGCCGGCACGTCCATCGGCTGAAGAGAGATCTCTTCCCCCGGTTCCAGCTCACTCACACGTGGCAGGTCGGCCGAACAGACCACCCCGACGATCGGATAGCCGCCGGTGAGGCCTCCATCCGGACCGAGGATGATGAGTTCACCCGAGGGCGCAGCCTGGATCGCACCGACCACGACCGGACGACTCGGCCGAGAGCCCGAGGAGCTTGCGGCACCACCCACCATCCGGGTGCCTGATCGGGCGGTCGACTGGACACGCCACGGTCCGACGGGCAGCGGCACGTCCTCGCAGGGCACCACGCGCAGCGGACCCCCTGCATCATCGCCCTGACGCAGGAATGCCCCGGCACTGCATCCCGACCCTGCGACACCGGTGAGCGCGACTCCGCTTCGCAATGAGGTGCCGGCGATGCCGGAGAAGGTGTCGGTGGCCGCAGAGCCGAGGACGAGCGGGGCTTCCCATCCGGCGATGGCAAGGTAGACGGGGCCGGGACCCCGATGGTCGACGACCACACGTACGTCGGCCGTGACCGCCAGGCCGACGCCCGCGCCGAAGGGGAGGCCGTCGACGGTGACCTGCGCCGGGCCGACCACCGCGACTGTTGTCGGCAGATGGAAGTGGAGCTCCATGCTCCCCGCCAGCAGTTCCACTGCAGGCTGACGGGGATCCTCGGCTCCGCGCACCAGATTCGTCGCCACGAGGTACCGGGACCGGTGCCATGCGCCGGAGATCGGCACCCCGATGCCGGCGAGCCCTCGCCGGCCACCGTCCTGCACCGTCGCCAGGTCCACGTGGGTGACCGTCGCGATCGCCGTCACGACTCCACCTCGACGAAGCGGACGAGATCACCCGCGGCCAGCAGGCTCGGCTGCGCGCTCCGCTCCGGATCGAACAGCACCACCGTCGACACCCCGATGAGATGCCAGCCACCGGGCATGTCCTGCGGATAGACCGCGCTCATCCCCGCGGCCACCGCAACGCTGCCGCGCGGCACACGTGCGCGCGGGGCGGCGAGACGATCCAGAGCAGACCACTCGAGAGTCGGGTCGCCGACCGGCTCGAGGTAGCCGAATCCTGGAGCGAAGCCCAACATGGCGACCCGCCACACCTGCCGCCGGTGAGCCTCGACGAGTGCGGTGACCTCCACGCCCAGGGCCGCTGATGCCGAGGCGAGGTCCTCCCCCTCGTAGCGCACGTCGATGTGATGCTCACGGGGTTGAACGGGACGCTGCGTCCCCTCGGACGACTGTCTCGCCAACGCCTCCCGTACCGCGTCGAGCAGCCGGAGGTCGGGGGCGGGCGCCTCGACGAGGACATCGTGTAGGCCGCGCCGCACAAGAAGGTCGATCCCGAGGGACTCCCGCTGGTGTTCCAGGGTCTGCGCCACGCGCTCACGGGCGTCCGGACCGTCTGTAGACACGAGGACAGCCCGGTCCCCGAACCACTGCGCAGTCATGGCCGGGGTGGGTGCTCGATGCGGATGCCGTCCGCCTCGAGGGCTCCGCGCACGGCTTCGGCAAGGGCGACGGCATCGGGGGTATCCCCATGGAGACAGATGGATGCGGCATCGATGCGCAGCCATGCACCGTCGCGCGAGCGCACTCGACGGTCCCGGGCCAAGGCCAGCGCCTGATCGACCGCCTCGTGTCGGTCGATCAGGACCGCGCCGACCTCCGTTCGGGGAACGAGGGTGCCGTCCTCCCGATAGCGCCGATCGGCGAAGGCCTCGATCAGATAGGGCAGCCCGGCCGCGTCGACTTTCCGCTCGATCGACGGGGCCGGAGGTCCGAGGACGGCGATCGGGGTTCCCACGTCGACACAGGCGTCGGCCACCGCCTGCACGAAGGCCACCGACGCCTCGGGATGTGCGACGAGATCGTGGTAGAGCGCTCCGTGGGCCTTGACATGCGTCAGGGCGACACCATGGGCAGCAGACGCAGCAGCCACGGCGAGGATCTGCCCTCGAACAGTGGTCGTGAGGGACCGCGGATCGTGATCCGCGAGTTGGGAGACGCGTCCGAACCCGGGACGGTCGGGATAGGACGGATGAGCGCCCACAGCGACGGCGGCGTCGACAGCCAGCGCCACCGTCGTCGTCAGGACCTCCCCGCCGCCTGCATGACCGCCGGCGGCGATGTTCGCGGTGGTGACCAGGGTGAGGAGCGCTGCGTCGTCCCCGCACTCCTCCCCGACGTCGGCGTTGAGATCGATGCTGGCCACAACACGAGTGTAGGTCGCACGTCGATCGGCCACCTGCGCGTCGATCGGCCGCTCGCGGGGGTGTGTCAGGGAGTGGGGCGCTCGGTGAAGAAGCGCAGTTCAGTCGGTTCTCGGAGCAGGTCGGTCAGGGCCGCGTTGCCGTCGATCACATGCGGCGTCTGCATGTGATTCTCCCAGTCCGCCCTGGACCGGAACTTCTCCAGCATCGTCCACGTGCCCTGGTCATCGTCGGACTCCACCAGTTCCATGTAGATGCACCCGGGCTCGGCATGGGTGCCCGCCATCAGGGCGCGCACATGACGCTCCGCCTCCGCCAGGCGGTCAAGCCTCGGGCGAATGGTGGCGATGAGGTACAGCGGCTCCCCCGGGGGATCCTGCGCTGGCATGACATCTCCGATCGACGACCATCACCGTAGTCGCCCGTGTGCCTACTTGTCGGGATTGGGCAGGAGCACGTCGCGGACGAAGGACTCGAGCTCATTGTTGGCGTCGAGGAACTGACGCAGGGTGCGCACCGTCGCGCCGTAGCCGGTGAACTCGTCGACCGACAGACCGTCTTCGTCGTAGGCCTTACGGAACTCGGCGAAGTTGTCGTAGAGGTCCTCGACGATGCGCGGATCGACCGGGTCGTCGAGTCGGTGGGTGGGCTCGATGCCGCTGGCATTGAGACGCTTCTGCCAGCCGAACGGCGGCGAGATGACGACATCGCCACCGATGAACTGGCTCCAGTGCATGTGGTTGCGGAAGGCGGCCGACAGCAGGCGGGTGCGGTATCCCCGCTCCTGGTACAGCTGGTAGGCCCGCTTGAACACCGCGACTCCGGCCCACTCCGTGATGCCCGGGTCGACGGTGATCTGCGCCTTCTCACCCGAGACGCGCATCCAGTCATCGGTGCGGCCCACCATGATCGTGCAGACCGGACCCATGTGACTCACGTCCAGACCGTCCGCCTCCCGGCGGCGCAGACCTCGTTCGACGGCCTCGGCGACCGCGATTGCCTGCGGCACCGTGAACGACACGGTGGCATTGATGCTGACCCCCCGGTATGTGGCCTCCTCAAACGCCGCGACCCCTGCCGTGGTCACCGGGATCTTGACGATCATGTTGGGCGCGAGAGCACTGAACTCGACGGCCTGCTCGACCAGTGCGTCGGTGTTGCGGTAGTTCCGCGGATCGGTCTGGATCGACAGGCGCCCATTGCGGCCCTCGTAGTGCTCGAAGGCCGGAACGAGGAGCTCAGCAGCCTCGACCGACAGTCGCTTGACCATGGCCCAGCCGATCTCTTCCTCCGTGGCCGTCGGGTTCTCCGCGGCGTACTCGGTGATTCTCTGAGACCACGTCGGACGGTCGGCCTTCAACGCGGTCAGGGCGATGACCGGGTTGCAGGTCGCGCCGACCGCACCCCAGCCGATGGCCTCGGACAGCTCACGCGGATCCGCCGAGTCGTTCCACAGCACGGTCGGCGTCGTCTCGGTCATGCGCAGCAGCGGTGACGTCGTCATGTCGAACTCCTAGGACTGGGTCGGGAAGCCGAGGTTGATGCCGCCGTGGCTGGGATCCAGCCACCGACTGGTGACCACCTTGCCACGGGTGAAGAAGTGCACGCCCTCAGTTCCGTGCGCGTGGGTGTCACCGAACAGGGACGCCTTCCAACCTCCGAAGGAGTAGTAGGCCATCGGGACCGGGATCGGCACGTTGATGCCGATCATGCCGACCTCGATCTCGTTCTGGAACCGCCGCGCGGCGCCGCCGTCGTTCGTGAAGATCGCGGTCCCGTTGCCGTACGGGTGGTCGTTGATCATCTGAACCCCGGCCTCGAAGGACGACACGCGGACCACCGACAGCACCGGACCGAAGATCTCATCGCTGTAGATGGTCATGTCCGTGGTGACGTTGTCGAACAGGGTCGGCAGCAGCCAGAATCCGCCATCCTCACCGTCGACGTCTCCCTGGCGGCCGTCGACCACGAGAGTCGCACCGGCGGCCTCCCCCGCGTCGACATAGGACCTCACCTTGTCGCGGTGCACACCGGTGACCAGTGGGCCCATGTCGCATCCGCGCCGCCCGTCGCCGGTACGGAGTGCCGGCATACGCTCGGCGATCTTGGCCACGAGTTCGTCGCCGATCGGCTCAACCGCGAGGACAACCGATATGGCCATGCAGCGCTCGCCCGCGGAGCCGAATCCTGCGTTGATTG